>METF01000133.1:0-181 GCA_001771235.1 Candidatus Zhuqueibacterota bacterium RBG_16_48_16 | reverse complement strand
TCTTGATCCGTTCAATCTGTTTCATCCGTGTTCTATTATAAAATTTCTGCTCAAAAATGACAAAATCTGACTTTCAATATCATAAACCGCCTTATATCGAAAACCGCGCGGTCATCCGCTGCACATTGTCAAAGACTCCAAACGGCGTATAGGCATAATCAAACGTCAAGCCAAAAGACGA
>METF01000132.1:3452-7927 GCA_001771235.1 Candidatus Zhuqueibacterota bacterium RBG_16_48_16 | reverse complement strand
CGGTTATTCCTTTCGGCAGATTACCGCAGCCAATGGGCTATCTTCCAACAGAATTTCCACAATGATCGAGTGTGACGACGGCTCCGTGTGGCTGGGCACTGTGGGCAAGGGCGTCACCATCTATAAAGATGGCAAATTTGCCTATCTCACTGTCGACGACGGTTTAAATGATAATCAAGTCTTTTCCCTTTTTTCTGATTCTTCCGGCAAAGTTTTCATCGGCACAAGAGGTGGATTGAATATTTATGAAAATGGTCAAATTCGTTCCATCTCAGATGTCGCCATCCTGCAGACGGAAGAGGCGAAGGCTTTTGCGGAGGACTCTTTGGGCCGAATTTGGGTGGGTGTAACTCCTTCTTCTGTAGCTCGAATAGACGGGAACTCCATAAAACAATGGGATATCCAGGGCAGCGATTTATATCTCTTCAGGAGTGTTTTTCATTATCCCGCATTCGTCGATGATCGCAATGATTTTTACATCGGCACATTCAGTGGCATATTCAGGATTTCGGATGATAAGGTGGAAAAAATCGGCACGGAAAACGACATATCCGGAAAGCACGTGACAGATATGGAGATATGCTCCGACGGCAATCTTTATATTACAACAGAGTTCGACGGTCTTGGTGTCTATAATGGAAAATATTGGTCCAATTATACGGTGGAAGACGGGCTGGGGAGCAATGTGACGTTTGCCATTTCCGAAATGGATGACGCCAGTTTGATGATTGGCAATATGAACGGCGTGACGATGTGGGCGCCGAGCGACTGGCAGTACATAACGGATGAAGACGGACTCGGGGCCAAAGGCGTGAGAAGCGTTGTCAGAAGAAACGATGGCAGTACCTGGTTCGCCACGCCTTATGGCATTGACGTGCTGAAGGACGGGGCATGGAAACACCTGGACCTTTCCGAGGGCGTACCGGGCACCTATTGTAAAGAGATGATAAAGGATAAGGATGATAATATCTGGGTCGTTTGTGCCGCATGGCACTCCGTGGAGCACGGCATCGGGCGATACAATGATGCCCGGCAAAGATTCGATCTCGTGGGTGATTTTGAAATATGGGCAATGCAAGCCCGCGATGGCGCTCTCTGGAGCGGAAACAAAAATGATAGTGGCCAACAACAACCGCATCTGTGTGGCAGGTACGACGGCCATAGATGGGAATACTTTGATTATAGTAACGGTCTGCCGATCTCTTCCACCTGGTATGGCATGGAACACCAGGATGGCTCAATCTGGATAACGTCAAACAGGGATGGTCTTGCCATCTATAAAGACGGCCAGTGGCAACATCTGACGGAAAAGGACGGCTTGTGCAGCAATGTCCTGGGCCCCATTTACCAGGCGGCAAACGGCGACGTATGGGCAGGCAGCCTCAATGCAGGGGTGTCTGTTCTGCATGACGGGAAATGGACGACTTTTAATAAAGAAAATGGCCTGACCGGCTCGTTTGTCAAAGATATTGCCGAAACGCCCGATGGCAAGATTTGGCTTGGATTGGAGGGCGGAGGTGTCAATGTATTCGACGGCGAAAATTTTATGTATTTGCACAGATCCGTAGGCTTGTCCAGTGATATTGTCTGGTGCGTCCGGCCGATGGATGATGGTACCGTTTGGATTGGTACAAAAGATAAAGGAGTCTCTATTTACAATCCCCATGAAAAGCCGGCTCCGGAAACATATCTGTTAACGGATTTTGGCCAATTATTATGGAGCCGTCAGGACTCAAAAGCGGATACGCTCATTTTAAAAAGCGATGGGCTTCGGGCCGACTCGGCACAAATAATCACAATTGCCAACCGGCCTTATGTCAACCCCACGGACAAAAGGCGACCGAACAGTTATAACACTTCTACGGTTACAATAAATATTTTCGCTGTAACCCGGTGGCACGATATTAATCCAGTCGATTATTGGTACTCGTATAAACTGGATGATTCGGAGTGGAGTCGGTTTACCAAGAGCACCGCCATCACGTTGAACGACCTGTCAAATGGTAAGCACCGGCTGTTTGCAAGATCGAAAAGTCCCGATCTGCGAATCGATCCGACTCCTGCGGAGTTTTTGTTTTCCGTTCACAAACCGTTCCCGGTATTTGCCGCCCTTGTTCCACTGCTGTTGCTGATCGGGATCGGTTTGAGCATCCGATTATGGATTTCTATCGTACAAAAAAGAAAGATCCAATCCGAAATGGCCGAGGCCGAACGAAAACGTGAATTTGCAGAAAGAGAGAAAAGAATTGCCGGGCTTGAAAAGGAAAGAGCTATTCGGGAAAAAGAAGCCGAGCGAAGGGAAAAAGAGCTTTCCAACCAGGCCAAAGAAGCCATGCAGAAAGCGAAAGAGTTAGCCGAAGAGGCAAGCCAATCAAAAAGCGAATTCCTGGCAAACATGAGCCATGAAATCCGTACGCCAATGAATGCCATCATCGGAATGACCGGATTGCTGCTGGATACCAGGCTCTCGCATGAACAATATGAATACGTCGAAACGATCCGCAACGGCAGCGATAGCCTGCTGGTCATCATCAACGATATTTTGGATTTTTCCAAAATCGAATCGGGAAAGCTGGAGCTTGAAAAACAGCCTTTCGACGTGCGGCAATGCATCGAAGATTGCCTTGATTTGCAGGCGCCGATTGCCTCCCGCAAAAAAATCGAGCTCGCCTACCAGATCATACATCCATGTCCGAACAAGATCGTTAGCGATGTCACGCGGTTGCGGCAAATTATTACCAATCTGTTGGGCAATGCCGTCAAATTTACGGAAAATGGTGAGGTTGTCGTTTTGCTAAAAGCCTATCAAATGGAAAACAACACGTGGCAACTGAATTTTTCGGTGAGGGATACGGGCATCGGTATTCCAAAAGAAAGAATGAACCGCCTGTTTTATTATTTCAGCCAGGTCGATTCCTCAACAACCAGAAAATACGGAGGCTCCGGGCTTGGATTGGCCATCAGCAAAAGATTAGCCGAGCTCATGGGCGGGACGATGTGGTGTAAGAGCAAAGTGGGTAAAGGATCGATTTTTTACTTTACCATTTCCGCCGAGTCCGTAGCCTCAGATGAAAAGTGTCCAAGCCAGGATTGCATATTGAGGGATAGACACGTTCTCATCGTGGACGATAATCAGACCAATCGGAATATGTTGGCGCTTCAAATCCGCTCGTGGGGCATGATCGATCACACGGTTTCTTCCGGTAAACAAGCCCTGGAATTATTAAAAACAGGTGCCGTATTCGATGTGGCCATCCTTGATTACCAGATGCCTGAGATGGACGGTATTACTCTTGCCGAGGAAATTCGTCGACTGAAAAACGGCAAGACCTTGCCATTGATGATGCTCACCTCGATCGGCTGGAAAGAAGATTCGAAGCGAATCGAGGCGCTGAGCTTTTCGAGCTTTCTCACAAAACCCATCCGGGCCAGGCAGCTTTACAACCTGTTAGTGTCCGTTTTTAACGGCCAGGTAAATGAAACGCAATCGGTTCATAAAACCAGTGCATTCGACGCACGGATGGCAAGTCAGCTTCCCTTGAGAATACTCTTAGCCGAAGATAATGTGGTGAACCAAAAACTGGCCATTCGATTTTTAGAGAAAATGGGTTACAAGGCCGATCTGGCGGCAAACGGCATAGAAGTGCTCACGGCTCTTGAAAGGCAAAAGTATGATGTCGTTTTAATGGACATACAAATGCCGGAAATGGATGGTATTGAAGCGACAAAAATCATTCATGAACGATGGTCTGGCAGCGACAAACCCCACATCATCGCCATGACGGCCATAGCCATGCAGGGTGATCGAGAAAAGTGCCTTGCGGCAGGCATGAACGATTATGTGAGCAAGCCTGTTCGCATTGAGGAGCTGGTCAAAGCTCTAAAAAAAGTGCCTAACAAAAAGGTGACGATCGTCGAAGAAGAATAGACGGAAATATGAGATACGCCGGGTGGCTTTTAGGACAGTGACAAACATTGACATTTTTTTATCCCGTCGTGACATTCAGACGACGGAATTGTATTATATTTTTTTGTTACGAAAAGAAGGCTTAACTTTCACTCTATTTATTGCCTGATTTACCCTCCTCTATACTGCTTTGTAAGATTCTGACGAGTCTTCAAAGCAGTTTTTTTTACCGCCAGGATAACTTTTCAGCCCACGAAACACACGAAACAAACAAAAAGTAGTTCAGCCCTGTTGATTCCTTTCGTTTATTTTGTGTGTTTAGTGGGCTGAATAGTGACGCGCCAGGAGATAGTTGCTGGTGATTTTAGAGAAAGAGAAATCGACAAATAAACACAGCCGCCAGAATGCCCGCCACATCCGCTAGTAAACCCGCCGCAACAGCATAACGCGTATTCTTGATTTGCACGGCGCCGAAATAGACGGCAATGACATAAAAGGTTGTTTCCGTGCAGCCGTAGATGGTTGAAGCGAGGCGGCCGATAAAGGAATCCGGGCCGTGTGTCTCCAT
>METF01000132.1:3135-3380 GCA_001771235.1 Candidatus Zhuqueibacterota bacterium RBG_16_48_16 | reverse complement strand
CGGCATGCCGATCAAATTCGTAAGCGGCGAGAGCGCTTTGGCCAGGTATGCCATTGCCCCGGAAGCCCTGAACATACCCATCGCAACAAGGATCGCCACCAGAAAAGGAATGATCCGGATCGCAACCTGAAAGCCTTCTTTTGCCCCTTCGACCAAAACCTCGTAAACTTTGACCCTCTTTATGACAGCAAGGAGAGGGATGAAGGCCAGCAGCACGGGAATCGTCCAAAGAGACAGAAACGACA
>METF01000132.1:0-2951 GCA_001771235.1 Candidatus Zhuqueibacterota bacterium RBG_16_48_16 | reverse complement strand
GTGAGCGTTGCCATGACGGCTGAAAGAATAGTGGGACCGATGATTTCCGTCGGGTTTGCGGAATGAAGGCTGGTTCTGATGGCAATGATTGTCACCGGCACAAAAGTGATGCTGGACGTGTTCAGCACAAGGAACATGATCATGGCGTCGGTCGCTTTTTCTTTATCCGCATTTAGCGACTGCAAGCTTTCCATCGCTTTGATGCCAAAGGGTGTTGCGGCATTGCCCAGTCCCAACCAATTGGCGGAAATATTTAAAAAGATGGCGCCAACAGCCGGATGATCGGGGGGAACGTCGGGAAATAAAAATCTGCTCAATGGTCTCAGGCACTTGGCCAGCAGCGAAATCATGCCGGCCTTTTCGGCAACCTTCATGACGCCTAGCCACAAGGTCATGATGCCGATGAGACCGATGGCGATATTGACCGCCGTGCCGGCAGACTCCAGGGCTGCTTTGGTAACCTGTTCGATGTTACCGGTCATTGCCGCAAAGAAAACGGCAAAAACAACAAACGCCAGCCAAACGTAATTCATCATGCTTCAGGCTCGATTCGTCGGTTTTTATCAATTTGTCAAAGGAGGCATTTCTATTATTTTCTCGAATAATGTAAGATAAGAGTTTTAGAAAAGTAATCAACTTTTTAGTTTGTACCAAATAAGCCTTTTGTATCTATCAGGCATATCTGCTATGATTCGCCACAAAGACACCAAGACACAAAGTTTCACGAAATGAATCCATATGCTCTCCTCTGTCAGAGAATGGCTTAAATTTACTTTGTGTTCCTTTGCGACTTTGGTTACCGATCACAGGGTACCTAAAACATAACAAAAATGACCGGATTCGACTTTTTAGCTCGTAGTTCAAGCTTTAGCTTGCTGACCGGCCTAAAGGCTGAACTACAAACGAAACAGCAATCGCACCAAAAGATGAATCCTGTATATCTTTGTGATCTTTATATCCTCAATAAAATTCAAAACAACATATCCCTGGGATTGGTGGCCGACTTTGTGCCTTAGTGGCTGAACAGTTCAGTTTTTTAGCCTGAATCCTGACATAGAAAAATACTTGTTTCATTCATCGCAAGTTTGTAAATTTGCCCAGTTTTTTGAAAAATTGGATATTCAAATTTTATTATCTTTTACCAGGAGGAGACGATGAAAACAGTTGTTGACCCGGACCTTTGCACCGGCTGCGAGCTATGTGTTGATACCTGTCCCGACGTGTTTGAAATGGAAGATGACATTGCTGTTGTAAAAGTTGATCAGGTGCCGGACGGTCTGGAAGATGATATTCGTGAAGCCGTGGATGCCTGCCCTGCAGAAGCAATCTCTGTCGAAGGATAACCGAGTCACTTGTTAAAGATAAATCCAGCATTTCCCTTTGTAAGGTGGCTGACACATTTTGTCGGCCATTTTTTTTGCTCAAAGGAATGGGCGGGATTTACATGCAAACCGAT
Source organism: Candidatus Zhuqueibacterota bacterium RBG_16_48_16 (assembly GCA_001771235.1). Classification (GTDB taxonomy): domain Bacteria; phylum Zhuqueibacterota; class Zhuqueibacteria; order Residuimicrobiales; family Sediminimicrobiaceae; genus Sediminimicrobium. Next base: position 1,495 of record METF01000132.1, on the reverse strand, counting down.
GGGGAGCAAGCTTGTCCTGGGGAACGTTGAGAGGGGATGATTTCAGAACAACTCACGGGTGTAACTTGTAGTGGTCATTTCTTCCAGCCATCTGGTACTACAGCGAAAGCTTGTACAAAGACGAAAAATTTCGTCTGGATATAATAGGTATTAAAAAATATTTTGCCGGAAATAGTCGAAATTTTGCTGCTTAGAGACTAATCTGATATCAATCTCAACAAAGACCCGGCCTGGCGATTTGCTAAAGTTTCGCTGTAGTACGAGCATAAATTGAACATTTTACGTTGACAATTTGCAGTCGAATTTTTATATTGGACTTCAAAATTTGAACCGGTTTAAGAACTTTTATAGGGTCGAGTACACTCCATGGCGATGACCATTAGCGATATAGCCCGACTAGCAGGTGTTTCGCGAGCGACGGTTTCCGGCGTGCTTAACGACAGCCCTTTTGTGGGCAAAAAGACCAAAACGCGGGTGCTCGAGATCATCGAAAAGCACAACTATCGTCCGAACGAAGTGGCGCGCGCGCTGACGCTAAAACAAACCGGTATTCTCGGCCTCATCGTCAAGGATATATCCAACCCGCTTTACAGCAAAATCGCATTTGGTGTCGAAGAGACGTGCAGCGAAAGGGGATATAGTGTGATTATCGCCGGCAGCCAGCATAATTGGGAGATCGAGGTCTCGAAGGTCAATTCATTAAAGAGGCGCCGTGTGGATGGACTGATCATTTTTCCCATTCAAATCGGCGTGGATTTGGGCCATATTTGGGAACTAAAAAGGGAAAATTATCCTTTTGCGCTATTGGCTGAAGTCCCCGGCCTCGACGCCGACCTGGTTCGTGCCGATGATGAGGATGGCGCTTTCAAGGCCACGGAACATTTGTTACAGCGCGGAAGGAAATGCCTTGTCCATATCTCGGGCCATAATTCCACTTTGGCCGCCGAACGTCGAATCAAGGGATTTCAACGAGCGCTCATGCGCCATAACATTGTGCCAAAAGAAGAAATGACGATTGAAGGTGGCTGGCGCCTCGAGGATGGCTATAAGGCAGGGAAAAAGATTATTGCTCAAAAAGGCCGTTGTCCCGACGGCGTTTTTTGTTTTAATGATTTGCTCGCCATCGGATTTATCCGCGCTGTGGTCGAATCCGGAATGCGTGTTCCCGAAGACGTGGCCGTTGTCGGTTTTGACGATTCCGGCGTCTCCGGATATCTTGCCACTTCTCTGACGACCATCGCCCAGCCGGCAAAGGAGATCGGACGCCGGGCCGCTGAATTGCTGTTGAACAGGCTGGCCAATAAGAACAAAAAAGATCTCGAGCCAATCCCTCCGCAGCGAATTCTTTTGCCGACACGATTGGTTGTGCGTGAAAGCTGCGGCTCTTTTCCAAAGGGAGCACAGGCGGTGGATGGTATGTCACCAGGGGAGTTCGAGACCTAGCAAAATTTCAACCGGATTATTCGATTTGAAGAATAAATACAAACCGCACATC
>METF01000131.1:15210-31209 GCA_001771235.1 Candidatus Zhuqueibacterota bacterium RBG_16_48_16 | reverse complement strand
TAGAATTTAACAAATGATTTTCTATTGTCAAGGTGAAAAAAAGATTTTTTTGATGATTTAAAAATCCAGGAACAGGCCGAATATAAAGTGTACAACGAGCGCTGCCGATAACAGCAAGGAAAGATACGGATATAATTGTGATATTTCCACAGGTTCATTTAAAACCAATGGAAATTTGTTTGTCTTTTGTAAAGGTTTTGCAGAAAAGCGGCCCCTCTGATCATAAGAAACACCTTGCTTTTTATAGAAAAAATTAGTAAATAAACAAGTTTTTAATTAACGAAATTTAAAATGGAGACAGATAGATGAAGAGAACATTTCAACCGAGTCGAAGAAAAAGAGTCAATAAACACGGCTTCAGGCAAAGGATGAAAACAGCATCGGGAAGAGAGGTGCTGAGACGGCGGAGAGCAAAGGGTCGCAAGAAACTCACCGTAAGCGATGAATAAATGTGCTCACAGTGACAGGTGAAAAAATACGGGTTAAATAAGAAGTCCATTCTGAAAAGCAAGACAGAATATGCAGAAATATTTAAAAATCCGGTTCTTTGCAAATCAGTATATTTTAAAGCATTTTTTATAAAAAATGGTAAGAGTAAAGTTGGTTTTATAACTCAACGCGGGATTTCCTCTGTTCATAAAAACAAGCTGAAAAGAAAAACACGAGAATTGTGGAGAACACAAAAGCAGGATTTTCAAGTCAACGCCAGAATCATTTTTTTTGTCCGCCATGATGCTTTGAAAGCAGGCGTCGGCCGTTTAACAGAGGATTTTAAATCGTTGATGGTCAAAATTCAAAATGTATTGGGGAAGTCTTGAAAAGCGACACTGTTATCAAAAATTGTAATGCCAAAAAATCCATTCCTGTAAGGTTTACAAAAGTATGTATTAGATTTTACCAGGTTGTTATATCTCCCCTTTTCCCCCAATCCTGTCGTTATTATCCCACATGTTCGGAATATTCAATTCAAGCAGTAGAAAAATACGGAATTTGTAAGGGCTTTCTAAAATCGTTTCAAAGAATTCTCAAGTGTAATCCTTTTGCAAAAGGCGGATTTGATCCTGTCTGAGCACTTTTTATTAAGATGAGCAAGCCATGAATTTTGACAAGAAAACCTTATTTGCGTTTATTCTAATCGGATTTGTCCTGCTGCTGATAAATACGCCGATTTATAAAAGGGTTTTTTTTCCGGAACTATATAAAGCCCAACAGCAGAGAAAAATCCAACAAATGGCGGAAGCAGTTGAGCAAAAAAGAGACTCCTTAATCAGTAATAAAGAGCAGGCGTCCGGCGTCTTGCCAGTTGACCTGTTGCCCCCGAAAACTGATAAAAGAGAACAGATTGGCCCAGCAGAAACAGAAAATTTGTCCGAGAAATTGTATGAAGTTGATAGTGATTTTTACAAAGCCGTGCTCAGTTCAAAGGGGGCAAACCTGGTAGGCTGGTCTTTAAAAAATTATAAAGGACCGGACGATAATGCAGTACAAATGCTGCCGGAAAACGCATCGTCGACCTTGTCTATCAGTTTTATCAGCACCCAGGGAGATACCATAAATACATCTGAGTGGAGTTTTACAACCTATTCACCGAGCAGCATACGGCTCCCGGCAAATAATAGCTCAACGATAGAGTTTGTGTGTGATCTGGGCGATGAAAGGAGGTTGATTAAAAAGTTCACCTTTTTTCCCGGCTTATACCATATCGAAATGGAAGTATCGCTTGTTAAGATGGGCGATTTGATTGCCGAAAAGGTCTATTTTCTTAATGCCGAGGATGGTCTGGCCTCGACGGAAAAGAGGCTCAATGATGATATGTATTATGCCAAAGCAGCCATCGCGGCAGGCGGAGAAGTGAATAAAAAGTTCAAAACGAACGGTCAGTTATATAAGGAAACAGGCGATATTGACTGGGTCGCAGCTCGAACAAAGTATTTTGTCCTTGCCATAGTTCCGCAAGGGAAGAAGGGTTTAAGCGGCCAGATCGTGGGCGAAGAAATTCAAATAAATGAAACCACGAAAACAAAATGGAAAAGGTACGCCATCAGCATTACGATGCCTTTTCTTAATAGCGATTTTGTGAAAGATAATTACCTGGTTTATTTAGGACCGCTGGATCAGGATATAATCAAGTCGTACAAAATCGGGATAGAAGATATAATGGATTTTGGTTTTGTCGTTATCCAGCCTTTTAGTCAGGCAATTCTCTGGAGTCTTAAAAAGATGCACGGATTCATTCCGAATTATGGAATTGTCTTGATCCTGTTTTCGATTATTATAAAAATCATCGTGTATCCGCTGACGCGCAAAAGCAACGAATCAATGAAAAAAATGCAGGCATTGCAGCCGAAATTAAGTGAGATAAAGGAAAAATATGGTAAGGATCCGCAACGGTTGAATAAAGAGACGATGAAACTCTATAAATCGGAGGGCGTCAACCCGGCAGGTGGATGTTTGCCTATGCTTTTGCAAATGCCCTTGTTGTGGGGATTGTTCATCGTTTTCAGGTCAACGATAGAACTAAGAGGTCAGGGATTTATTTGGTGGATAAAAGATCTTTCCATGCCCGATGCTGTTGTCACTCTGCCTTTTTCCATCCCAATGTATGGCGATAGTGTATGTATCCTGCCCCTTTTTATGGGGGCAACAATGCTTATCCAGCAGAAAATGACCGTTACCGATCCAAAGCAAAAGATGATGGTCTATTTTATGCCGCTCTTTTTAACCTTGCTATTTAATCAATTTCCCTCGGGCTTGAACTTATATTACGCCCTATTTAACTTGCTTAGCATAATTCAACAAAAAGGGCTGCCTGGAGCGAAAAAGCAAAGCACGGTCGAAACAGCGGGCAAGGGAAAAAGAATAAAGTAAGCTTTACCGATGTTTAAATAGGCACGTTTTAAAACCCCGCTGCTGTATTTTGCGCGGGGTTTTGTTTTAGGTTTACGATCGCTGCAAAAATGAATATACCCAGCATAAAAGACACAATCGCTGCCATTGCAACACCCAGGGGTGTCGGCGCCATCGCCATTCTCAGAATGACGGGCGATCGAAGCGAGGCAATTTTAGAAGAATTTTTCAAAGGAACCAAGAGCTTATCTGCAGCCCCACCAAACACAATTATTCCCGGGTATTTGTTTCGAACACGAGAAAAGAAAGAAACATTGGACAGGGTGATTGTTCTCAAGTTCAAAGCGCCGCACTCATACACCGGGGAAGATATTTATGAAATACACTGCCACGGTGGTTTATGCGTTGTTCAGGAAGCATTAAGCCTTCTGGTGGAGAATGGCGCCAGAATAGCCGAGCCGGGTGAATTTACCCGGAGAGCTTTTTTGAACGGGAAAATGGATCTCATTCAGGCGGAAGCCGTAGCGGAAATCATCAATGCTCAAACAAGAGAAAGCTTGAAGTTATCCTTCTCACAACACAGTGGAATTTTATCGGAAGAATTGAAAGCGCTAAAAAATGCCTTGATACGGCAGTGTTCGTTGTTGGAGATTGAATTAGATTTTTCCACAGAGGATATAGAATTTGCCGACAGAAGAGAGATTGAAAAGGAGGTGGATGAAACAATTTTAGAAGTCGAAAGATTGATTCAATCTTACAAATATGGCAGAATTTTGCGCGAAGGAGTGCACGCTGTCATTGCTGGCAGACCAAATGTTGGGAAATCGAGTATACTCAACAGGCTTTTAGAAGAAGATCGGGCTATTGTCACAGAGGTGCCGGGCACAACCAGGGATAGTATTGAAGAATCCTTGGATATCGATGGCATTCTATTTAAAATTACGGATACAGCCGGACTAAGGGAAACTGCTGATAAGGTTGAGAAAATGGGTGTTCAGCGTACGATGAGGCTATTGGAAAATGCTGATATTGTACTCTTTGTTATTGATAGTAGTAAAGAATTGAACGAAGATGATTTGAATCTTTTTAAGAATATAGATGCAATCTACACCGCACAGGAAACGCAGTATATTATTGCTTGCAATAAAAGCGATCTGGCCGAGAAAATAGATATGACAGTATTACAGCAACGTTTCCCCTCTAATAACGCATTAAAAATTTCCGCAAAAACGGGCGACGGATTTGATGATCTTAAAAAGAGGATGAAAGAGTCGATCTTTGGTGAAGGATATGATTCAAACGGAATATTCGTCTCAAAGCTGAGGCATAAAAAAGAGCTGGAAAAGGCAAAAGAATGCCTGGAGAATGCAAGAGAATCACTTGCGAACAATTTATCACCGGAATTCATTTCTTTAGATGTTCGGGGTGCGCTAAATCACTTAGGGGAGATTACCGGCGAAGTGACAAGCCAGGATATTTTGACGGAGATATTTTCCTCGTTTTGCATCGGGAAATAGGTATGGAGGGAAAGGTATAGTCCACTGAAATTAACAGAACAGACGTTCCACGTGAAACATTTTAAAAACGGATTAATGTAGTAGTCTTTATAATACAATATGGTACAACATCAGAATTACGACATAATCGTCATAGGAGCTGGCCATGCCGGCTGTGAGGCAGCGTTAGCTGCCGCACGAATGGGCGCGAAGACGCTTCTCGTGACCATGAATATTTATACCATTGCCCAAATGTCCTGCAATCCTGCTATTGGCGGTCTGGCAAAAGGCCATCTGGTCAAGGAAATCGATGCACTCGGTGGAGAGATGGGTGTTGCTGCGGACCAAACCGCACTACAATTCAAGATGCTCAATACCTCCAAAGGTCCATCCGTCTGGTCGCCGAGATGCCAGAGCGACAAGCTGAAATACTCCGAATATATGCGCGAAACCATCGAGAAACAGGCAAATTTGCATTTGCGGCAGCATGACATTCAGGATGTATTGATCAAGGACCACAAGATCATCGGCGCGGTGACGGATATCGGCACAGAGATATTGGCAAAAGCAGTGATTGTCTGTGCGGGAACTTTTTTAAATGGCCTCATCCATGTCGGTATGCGAAATTATCGTGGCGGCAGGTCCGGCGAGCTGGCGTCGGTCAGTCTTTCGGGAAAACTGGCGGGATATCAATTTGAAGTTGGCAGGCTTAAAACAGGAACGCCTCCCCGGATTGACGGCAGAACGATTGATTATGACAAGACCGAGATACAGAAAGGAGACGAAATACCGACGCCCTTCTCCCATAGACATGAAAGCGTCGCCATCGATCCCTTGCCTTGTTATCTCACAAAAACGAACGAAAAAACCCACGACGTTTTGCGCAGTGGCATCGACAGGTCTCCGCTCTACCAGGGTGTTATAAAAGGTATCGGCCCGCGGTACTGTCCTTCTATCGAGGATAAAATCCGGCGATTTGCCGATAAAAAGAGCCATCAAATATTCATAGAGCCGGAAGGCCGGCACACAACAGAATACTATGTCAACGGCTTTTCGACCAGCCTGCCGGAGGACGTACAACACCAGGCCATAAGAACGATTCCGGGCCTTGAGCATGTGGAAATAACGCGATTAGGATATGCCATTGAATATGACTATTTTTCGCCGCATCAATTGAAAAAGTCTCTGGAATCAAAGTTGATCGAAAACCTCTTTTTGGCTGGTCAAATCAATGGCACGTCAGGTTATGAAGAGGCGGCGGCCCAGGGATTAATGGCCGGAATCAATGCGGTGAAGAAAATACGCGGGGAAGAGCCGTTTATCCTCGATCGATCTGAGGCCTATATCGGAGTTCTTATTGATGATCTGGTCACCAAGCCGCTGGAAGAGCCTTATAGAATGTTCACTTCCCTTGCCGAATACCGACTTTTACTACGGCAAGATAACGCCGATTTGCGGCTGATGGAATATGGCTATAACTTTGGACTTATTCCGCGCCAGCTATATGAGGATGTTTCGAAAAGAAAAGAACAGATCGAAAAATCGATCCAATTCCTGACGAGTTACCGGCCGAGCTTGGAGGATATGAACAAGATTCTGGGAAAAGCCGGGTCGAGCCTGTTGAAAGAAGCGGAACCGTTGGCGAAAATATTGAAAAGGCCGGAGGTCTCGATTGAGGATTTTGCGGCGCTGAATGGGAATGAACTGTTTTCTTCAAAGGAAGCATTCTGGCGTAAAGTACGAAACCAGGTCGAGATCGAGATTAAGTACGAAGGATTTCTAAAAAGGCAGAGAGATCAGGTAGAAAAAACGAAGGAACTGGAGGAATTGAATATTCCAGAGCCAATGGATTATTCGACCATTCATTCGTTGTCCACGGAGGGCCGGGAAAAATTATCCCGAATAAAGCCAAAAACCCTGGGTCAGGCGACGAGAATTTTAGGTGTTTCCGCTTCCGACATCACCATGCTGATGATCTATCTTCACAGGCTCAATAAAAGCTAAAAAGACAATATGATTCGGGATGATATGTTATTCTTTGGAATCGAACAGGACGTTTCACGTGAAACATTTGTTATGCACGAATTAAATAAACAGAGCTTGCACCAATTAAGGTTCGGATGGCCATTGTCGGAGACGGAGTATAACTTGTTTTCAAGATATGTGAATCTTGTTGAAGATTACAGCGACCGGATCAATCTCATATCCGGGGGAGATCTTCCCAGGATTGTGTCCAAACATATTTATGAGTCATTACAGTTTCTGCGCGTGGCTTCTTTATCGAACCAGGCCGCAGTGCTTGATTTGGGGTCGGGAGCCGGGTTCCCGGGCATTCCCATAAAAATAATGAATCCGGAGACTCCTGTGACGCTAGTGGATTCGAAGAGAAAAAAATGCCTGTTTTTGTCTGAAGTGGTTGAAGAATTGCATCTCGCCGGAGTTGATGTTGTGTGCGACAGGGTGGAAAATCTGTCGTCAAGGGGATATTATGTTCGGTATGATTTTGTTGTGGCGCGAAGCGTGGCTGATCTGTCGCGATTATGGCAGTGGAGCCAGCCGCTTTTAAAACAGGGCGGGAAAGTGATAACGCTTAAAGGGGGCGATCTTGAAGAGGAAATGGGAGCATTTCAAAAGCATTTTGCTGATGTGCCGGTATTAGGGATATTTCCAGAGAACGATCTTTTTCCTGCGAATGATAAGAAATTTATTATTATTCAAAAGCATCGAACAGAGGCAAAAACAGGGTAAATTTTCTTAGTGAAAAGTATGTATTGTGAGTGATCGAACAGTAAAAAATCTTTTATTGTCCGAGTTCTTGGCAAGTGGTAATTTCGCCGAAATTCTGAGAAAACAGGAGGCATCGCCGCAGGAGATCACCATTTCCGGCTGCGTCGGTTCTTCGCGCGCAATCGTCACTTCTCTGCTATACCAAAAATTAGCCAATAAATTGATCCTTATTCTACCCGACCCACAGTCGGCCAGGCAATTTCACGACGAGCTGGCGGAATTGGTTGACGAGGCAGAGCTTTTGTATCTTCCGCCCAACGGCAGCCAGGCATGGAGCGAAGTGGGGCCACTGACAACGGTGGTGGGGAAGAAGATTTCAACACTAAAATACCTGCAGAGTCACGATGCCTACATGCTTGTTTCCTCCGCAGCCGCCATATCGGAAAAACTCGCGCACCCAACAACGGTACGGGATCAAAAAATCCAAATAATGCCAGAAAGAGAAATGGATTTTGACAGGCTCATTGCCGATTTGGTGAATTTCGGCTTTGTCCGGGAGGAGCGCGTTGACCGTCCGGGCGAGATGAGCGTAAGGGGCGGGATCATTGATATTTTTCCCTACGAATCCATTCAGCCATACCGAATCGAATTTTTCGGTGATCTGGTCGAATCTATACGAGAATTCGATGTTGAGAGCCAAAAGTCTTTTCAGAAAATTTCTTTATTAGAAATTATTCCTATCAGCGCTATTGGCTTATACGGGCCGTTTGATGAACACCCGATAAATTCGTTACCTCTCACTCATTCTATTTTTGATTATTTGCATGACGACACTACAATCCTGTTTTACGATTACCCTTTTATTCTGAATGAGAGCGAAAATTTTTATAGCGAGATGTCCGCAAGGATTGAGCTTTTTTCACGGGAACACAATTTTGATGAGGAGTTGAAATTTGGCGAATACTATCTTGAAAAAGGCGCCATCGAGGATTACTTTTCCCTGTTTCATAAAATAAAATTTCAACAGACGGCCGCGTTTGGAGGCCATGTCATCGATTTCGATTTAAAGAAAAATGTACATTTTGCCGGCGATTTAAGACTGTTCAAAAAAGAAGTTGATAATCTATTTCAGGACAATCAGCAGCAAAGGACAGTGGCTGTTTTGTGCGATTCTGATGCGCAGACGGCGCGAATGAAGGATTTATTGGAACAGGAAGATTTTTCCACAAAAATTAGAATAGAAACACTCGACCTTGCGGAAGGATTTTTTTGGGAGGAAAAGGGAATTGCTGTTTATACCAATAAGGAAATTTTTGGAAAGATACGGCTGCCAAAGCTGGATAAGATAGAAAAGAGAAAAATATCATTTAAAAATCTCACCGAAATTCGCCGGGGAGATTTTGTCGTACATACGGACTATGGCATCGGCAAATTTAAAGGCTTAAAAGCGATAGAGGCTTATGGAAAAGAACGGGAATGTCTGGAATTAGAATACCGGGATGGTGATCTTCTCTACGTCCCGTTGGAAAAAATGGATCGCATCCAAAAATATTCGGGCCGCGATACGGTTGTCCCGTCGTTGAGCAAGCTTGGCACCGCCCAGTGGGAAAAAATAAAAGCAAAAACGAAAAGCCGAGTCAAAGAGATCGCAACCCAGCTCATTAAACTATATGCAAAAAGAAAAACGGAGCCGGGGTTTCAGTTCTCGAAAGACACAGTTTGGCAGCACGAGCTGGAATCATCATTTATTTACGATGAAACGGCCGATCAACTGAGAGCCGTCGAAGAGATTAAGAATGATATGGAAAGCCCGGTTCCGATGGACAGGTTGGTTTGTGGCGATGTTGGCTATGGAAAAACCGAGGTCGCTGTCCGGGCCGCTTTTAAGACGATTAATGACCAGAAGCAGGTTGCTCTACTGGTACCTACGACAGTTTTGGCGCAACAACATTACGCCACCTTTAAAGATCGTTTACAGCCATTTCCATTGGAGCTTGAAGTTCTTTCGCGATTTAAAACCAAACCGGAACAAAAAGAAATTCTTGAGAAAACGGCCAATGGCAAGATCGATTTAGTCATAGGGACACACAGACTTCTTTCCAAAGATGTAAAATTCAAAGACCTTGGTCTCTTGATTGTCGACGAGGAACAAAAGTTCGGTGTTTTGCATAAAGAGCGCCTCAAAATGCTGAAGGAGACGGTCGACACTCTTACTCTTTCGGCAACGCCAATCCCCAGGACGATGCACATGGCGCTGATTGGGGCAAGAGATATGTCGATAATCAATACGCCGCCCAGCAACCGAATACCCATCAAAACGGAAGTTTGTCGGTTTGATAAAGAATTGATACGAGAAGTTGTATTGCGGGAGATAAATCGTGGCGGGCAGATTTTTTTTGTTCACAACCGCGTTCAGAGCATTCATGCCATAGCGACTGGCTTGAAAGAGATTCTCCCTGAAGTTAATTTGGGCATCGCTCACGGTCAGATGAAATCAAAAGACCTTGAAACGGTGATGTTAAAATTTACCAAAGGCGAAATACAATGTCTGGTGAGCACTATGATCATCGAGTCCGGATTGGACCTGCCTAATGCCAATACGTTGATCATTAACCGGGCCGATAAATTCGGATTATCACAATTGTATCAACTGCGAGGCAGAGTCGGGCGATCAAGTCAACAGGCTTTTGCATATCTGCTTATTCCACCCATGAGAAAGTTAACCCGGGAAGCGATAAAACGGCTTCAGACAGTTCAGGAGTACTCACATTTGGGATCGGGCTATAAAATAGCCATGAGAGATTTGGAGATACGTGGAGCGGGCAACATTTTCGGAGCACAGCAAAGCGGCTTTGTTGATGCATTGGGCTACGAGTTATATGCAAAAATAATCGAAGAAGCCATTGGCGAATTACGCGATGAGCTGAATTTGGATAAAAAGGATGCCATTCAGGAAGAAAAGGCGGCAGCTTTTGATGCGAAGCTGGAGTTCCAGGAGGATGCTTTCCTGCCTAAGAATTATGTCGAGGACCCATCCGAAAGAGTTGATATTTACAAGAGATTAATCGAGGCGAAGAATGTGGAAAAAATCCAGGAATTGGAAAGCGAGTTATTAGACCGTTTTGGAGCCATGCCCGCACAGGCGCAAAATCTGATTAACTATGTGTTGCTGAAGAAAATATCGGCAAATCTATTCATTGAAGAGATTAAAATTAAGAAGAATAGGGTAAGATGTAAGTTCCATAAAGACCATATTCCTACCGGGGAACAATTCCAAAAATGGCTGGGTACAAAGCTACAAAAATCCTCAATGCCGGTTGAGCTTATCCAGGACAAGCAAGATCTCTTTTTTGAGATTCATTTAAGCGCGGAAGAGAATTCTTTAGAAGCGACGAAAAAATTCTTGCAAAGTATAATGTAAACATTTACATTTACACTTACGTTTAGCTTTTATAAATCAAGCAGATAGCATTTTTAAAAAGAGAGGGTATGATGAGCAGGAGCTTAAAACTTTTGCATGTTGCTATTCTTGTTTGCGGCGTGTTTTTAAATTGTAAAGACGATAAAATCATCGCTCGTGTTGGCAACAGCACCATCAATTCAAAGGAGCTTAAAGAGAGCCTTTTATCGCAAAAAATATCGAAGCAAAAGCCTGAAACCCAAGCCTTGCGCGAACATCTGGATAAATTAATAGAGGATAAACTGAAACTGTTCGCCGCTTACGAGCTGCACCTGGAAGAAGACGCGGAGATTTTGGCGCAGGTGAAAGAGTTTGAAAGGCGCAATATTTATAATAAGGTGATAGAGAAAGAAATCATCGACAGAATTCTGACGGACGAGTATTTAAAAGAAAGATATAACAGAACTACAAAGGAAGTAAAATGTGAGCACATTTTCTTAAGGTCCCCCATGGCAGACTCGGCAGGCAGAAATAATACGAAGCAGAAAATGCTGGAGATGAGAAAAAAGATTCTGCGCGGCGCACGTTTCGATGAAATGGCGAGACAGTTCTCACAGGATTCACTCACTGCCGGCAAAGGGGGAGATTTGGGATTTTTAAAATGGGGAGATCGCAATTTTAATAAAAAGTTCTATGAAACGCTCTTTTCACTTGAGGACGGGCAGGTGTCGGATGTTGTTGAGAGTCGGACCGGAATACAACTGATAAAGGCCGTTAAAATCAGGCCGATTGACCAGCCGCCATACAAGGAAATGAAAAGCGCATTGCAAAGACAATATTTTAACGACAATCGGGCCGAATTGGAAAAGCTGTATCGAGAATTCACCAAACAACTGCGAGAAAAATATGCGAGTCAGTTCATCGACGAAAACGTCCTGTTGTTTGTGGACAAATTGAACAAGGCAAGGGAAGATAGCCTGAATGTTCCCTCCGGGGATAATCCGAACGATTTTGAGCAGTTGACAGAAGAAGAGCGCCAAAAACCTTTAATTACTTATAAAGGCGGGCAGTATAATATTGGCGATTTTATAAAAGAGTTGAACCAGGATATGCCGGAGCGGCAACCAAAGCTTGACAGCACGAATATCGTTCTTCGATATTTGGAACGACCCATGAACATCGAGCTTATCATCCGGTTCGGCTATGACCGGGGATGGAAAAAGGACAAATCGATTAAAGAGTCCAGCTTGAAGAGAATGGAAAGCCTGATGATTCAAAAGGCGGAAAGAGTGAATGTTTTGGAAAAAATAAATCCAACGGACGAAGACTATATGAATTACTTTACTGAAAATCAGGATAACTACAGAAAACCAAAAGAGGTCGAGGTCCAGGAAATATTTGTTAAAGATGAAAAACTTGCCAACGAGATAGCAGCCCGTGCAAAAAGGGAAAAGTTTGATGCGTTGGCGAAGAAATATAATGAGAGAAAAGCCAGCCAAAAAAATAATGGAATCCTGGGCTATATCAATATCAATCAAACGAGGTTCGGCATTGTCGGTAAACAGGCGGTAGAAATGGAGGTTGGGCAGATTGCGGGACCCATCAAAAACACTAACGGCTTTTCAATAATAAAAATTCTTAATAAAAATGAAGAAAGCGCGAGGACTTTTGACGAGTCCGCCTTTCGGGTGAGGAATGATTATAACAAGGAAAAGAGGAACGAGGTGAGAGAACAATGGTTGGAGAGCCTGCGCGCGAAACATGTCATCCAGACGTTTGAAGCAAATCTCGAAAAAGTGTCGAATGTAGACAAGACCGCCACATAATGCAGAGATTGGGAAAAATAATTGGCGCGGTTTTCCTCTCTTTGGTGATCCATTCCGGTTGCGGGTCTTCTCATAAAGAGAAATCTCCTGTTGTGGCAAAGGTAGGGGAGGCCGAGCTCACCGTTCAGGATATAATGAAAAATGTTCCACAAAATCCCACGCTTAAAGTTTCCGGAGTGCAAGTAGAGCAATATGTACAGAGGTGGATCGAATCCGAGATCATTTATCAGGAGGCGATAAGGATGGGGGTCATGAACAGTCCGGAGATCAGGGAGAGAATTGACGATCTTAAAAGAGATGCCGTAATTTCTGCTTATTTGGACCAGACGATCGAGAGTAGCGCAATGGTAACGCCGGATGAAATTCAGCAGTTTTACGAGGAAAATAAAGAGAGCTTTACCAGAGAAGACAATCAATATCATTTGATGATCATACTGTCTGATTCGTATGGCAATGCCAATGCGTCAAGAAGGAGAATCATCAACGGCGAGGATTTTGCCCAAGTTGCGAAAAATCATTCTCTCGATGCCAGCAAGGAACAAGGTGGCGATCTCGGCTGGGTTACCCTGGACCAGCTTCCTGCGGCCCTGGCCAGAACAATCCCCGCCCTGTCTATTAAAAGAATCTCCATGCCAATCAACACCGAGGTCGGTTACGAAATCGTTCAGATGCTGGACATTCGAAAAAAGGGGGAACTAAAGACCCTTGATGAAGTGAAAGATGTGATTACCATGCGACTGCTGACGATAAAGAAAGAACGCCGTTACAACGATCTTGTGTCAACTCTTACCGGTAACAGTGATATACGCACGAACTGGCAGTTAGTGAGAGCCGTTGTTTCGGATTCCTTAATGCGTTGATGAAAAACAAATTATAAAAACCGGACCCTGATATGAGTAAACTGACGAAATTATTTTTTTTCCTGGGTGCTTTCACAATCGGCATTTTTCATTTATCTGCACAAAGCCAGACCGTTTTGGATAGAATCGCGGCCATCGTTGACGATGATATTATCTTGGAATCCGAGGTGAGCCAGGGTGCCTATCAATTGGCCATGCAGCTCGGCATCGATGTCACCAAAAACCCGAAAGAGTTACAGCGCCTCGCCGCCATGACGCTGGAGAACCTGATCACTGTCAAAGTGCTTCTTATCCAGGCCGAAAAAGACACCATTGAAGCAAACGAAAAACAGGTTGATGCCTCGCTGGAACAACAAATGCAATACATCGCCCAACAACTGGGAGGAGAGGATAAAGCCGAAGCATATTTTGGTATGCCGCTGTCCAAGATTCGCCGGTCTTTTCGCTCCCAAATCGAAGAGAATCTCCGGGTATCTGCGGTTCAGGGGCAAAAGCTGGCGGATGTTTCCGTTACGCGCAGGGAAGTGAGCCAGTTCTTTGCCACCATGAAAGATTCCATCGGCTCGGTGAAAGAAGGCGTGGATATAAGCCATATCCTCATTCGAACAAAACCGGGCGAGGAAGCGAAAAGAGCGACCTTTGAAAAGATCAAGAACATCCGCGATAGAATCGTCGCCGGCGAAGATTTTGCGGCATTGGCAAAAGAGGTTTCCGAGGATCCCGGCTCTGCCGCCAGGGGCGGAGAATTGGGTTTTATGGCGCGCGGTGATTTTGTCCGGGAGTTTGAAGAGGCGGCGTTCAATCTAAAACCGGAAGAGATGTCCGACATTGTTCAATCAGAGTTCGGTTATCATATTATTCAGCTTCTGGAGCGGAGAGGCGAAAAAATAAACGCCCGCCATATTCTCATATCCATCAAACCGACGCGGGAGGACGAGCTGGCGGCAGCGGAGAAAATTAAACAAATTCATACGGAATTGTTGGGTGGCAAAAGCTTTGCCGAGATGGTCAAACAGTATTCCGATGATGAGTCCACGAAAGACGCGGATGGGCGTTTGGGCTATTTTGAGATCAATCAGTTGAGAGAAACGGCTAAGGAATTTGTTTTTGCTTTGGAAGGTATTGAAGCCGGACAAATTTCAGAGCCGGTCAAGACGCAGTATGGTTTTCATATTTTAAAGGTAAATTCCAGAGAAAAAGCAAGAGAATACTCTCTGGATAGGGACTGGGACCGAATAGAGTCCATGGCGGTGGAATACAAAAAGCAAAAAGAGTTTAAAAAATGGCTTAGCGAGCTGAAAAAAAACATCTATATTGAAATAAAACAGCGGCCATCCTGAGTTCAATAAAAAAAATAAGATTTTCAAAGCATCGGCCTTCCTTATGGGCCGATTTTTTTTCTCTAAGAGTCTCTATGAAAAGCTCCTGTAAAATCGTCCTTTTGATCATGGCGGTCGTTGGCTCCGCCTGGTCTCAGCCAAAAGAGTATTTTACCATTGCCAGAATAAAATATGGCGGCGGCGGAGACTGGTACAACGATCCGTCGATTCTGCCCAATCTGCTGCAATTTCTTCGCGACAATACAACCGTCGAGGTGCGCACGGAAGAGGAGCAAGTGTCGCCCGGCGACGACCAGCTTTATTCCTGTCCCTTACTTTTTCTAACCGGCCATGGAAGGATTTTTTTTAGCCAAAGCGAAGCGGAAAGATTGCGATCCTATCTGACAAACGGCGGGTTTCTTTATGCGGATGATGATTACGGCATGGACGAGCATTTCAGACGAGAGATGAAAAAAGTTTTTCCGGACAAGGAAATGGTCGAGCTGCCGTTTTCGCACCCGATTTACCATGTCTTGTACGATTTTCCGAACGGCTTGCCGAAAATACACGAGCATGACGGCGGGCCGCCGAAAGGATTCGGCTATTTCCATGATGGAAGACTGGTGGTTTTCTATTCTTTCAATACCAACATTTCCGACGGTTGGGCCGATGCGGACGTCCACGGCGATCCGCCGAACGTAAGAGAAGCGGCCCTGAAAATGGGCGCGAATATCGTTTTGCATGCCTTGATTTATTAGATGATGAAAAACCTGACACCAACATACGACCGTTTTGTTCATAAAGTCGATGCCTATCGCAAAAAGCAAAAGAGGCTGAGTCTTTATTCCGGGCTGTTGAAAAGCCTTACCATCATAACCGTTGCACTCAGCATCAGCGTGATTTTGGAAGACCAGCTCAAATTTTCTCCTCCCGGCAGGTCCCTTATTCTGGTACTTTTCATTATCGCAACCCTGGCAAGCTTTGGCTACTTTGTCTTTCCGTCGCTGTATAAAATTTTCCTGCGTTTCAATACTCCTTCATTGGCGAAAACGGCGTTGCACATCGGCGTCTATTATAAAAACGTGAACGATCGGCTTGTCAATGCGTTGCAGTTGTTCGAAAAGCACCAACACAATCCGGAGAATTATTCCATCGTCCTGGTCGATGACGCCCTGCAAAAGGTTGATGATATTTTAGCGCGTGAGGACTTTGACAGCAAAATAGACCGCCGCCCGTTTAAGAAGACGGCCAGAATTTTTGGATACGTCATCTCCGTGGCGGTTGTGATATGGCTGATTTTTGCGCCGTCTTTTGTCTCGACGGTGTATCGTTTTTCCCACCCGGGCCGGGATTTTTCTTATGATCCCGCCGCCGTTTTTCACGTCAGTCCGGGGAATATTCAAACGCTCAAGGGTCAGGATGTACACCTGGCGGCGTGGCTGTCCGACAACAGCGCCAACACCATAGACCTGCAATTGTTTCCATCCGATGAGCCGCGGACGATTGCCCTGGCCCGTTCGGAAA
>METF01000131.1:0-15112 GCA_001771235.1 Candidatus Zhuqueibacterota bacterium RBG_16_48_16 | reverse complement strand
CTGTTGTTGAAAGGCCTTTGTTGAAGAACCTCACGGTAAAGGTCACTCCCCCGCAATATTCCCGTCTAAAAAGTTTTTACCTGGAAGACAATGTCGGCGATGTGACGGCGCTAAAAGGCTCTTCGCTCCAGCTCAAAGGGGATGCGAACAAACCGTTAAGCGAGGGCAAAATAGGTTTTGAAAAGTCTCGGGATATGGACTTAAAGATCGTCGACAATCATGTTGCCGCATCTTTTATATTGTCGCATGATGATAATTACTCGCTTTACCTCAAAGACGCATCCGGCTACGAGAGTGAAAATCCCATAGGATACCACCTGCGCGCCATTGCAGATCAGTACCCGTTTATAAGGATCGTTTCCCCGGGCAAAGACATCGACCTGGGCGAGGATATGCATCTTGCGCTGCTTTTTGAGGCGGAGGATGATTTTGGCATTTCACAGGCTCAAATCGGTTATCAACTGTTGCCCGAAGGCGCGGGCGAGGCGGACAGCAGCGACTTTCAATTTATACAGGTACCTGATTTCCACGCCGGAGCGGAGAAAATCCGCCACATCGTGGACTGGGATTTATCTTTTACAGATATGCTGCCCAAAGACGTGCTGGTCTATTTTATAGAGGTGTTCGACAATGACGAGGTCAGCGGCCCCAAACGCTCCCGGAGTCAATTGTTTCGCGCGCGATTTCCATCCATTTACGAGCTTTATGAAGAAGTTGCTTATAGCCAGGATGAGGCGATTGAAAAACTGGAAAGCGTTTATGAAAAATCGGTCGACTTAAAAGACAAGATAGACAAGCTGTCTTTGGAGCTGCGACGGGCCGAGGAGATCGACTGGCAGCGACAACAGGAAATATCCGATGCTGTGCAAAACCAGAAGGATTTTCAAGAAGAGCTGCAAAAAACCTCCGACGCCCTTGATCAGATGATCGAAAAGATGGAGAAGAACCAGCTTGCTTCCGTGGAGACATTGAACAAGTACCAGGAGCTGCAACAGCTCATCAAAGAGATCATGACGCCCGAGCTGCAGGAGGTGATGGAAAAAATGGCAGAAGCCATGCAGAGCCTGGATCAGAAAAAGCTGCAGCAGGCGATGCAACAGCTCAATCTTTCGGAAGAAGAGTTGCTCAAAAACCTGGACCGAACCATCTCCCTGTTAAAAAGGATCAAGATGGAACAAATGCTCGACCGGTCTCTGCGTATGGCGGAGGAATTGCAGCAGCGACAACAAACCATACAAAATGATTTGGACAACGATCGCAAATCAAAGGAAGAGCTGGCAAAGGAGCAGGAAAATATTCATCGCGATAGCGAGAGCCTGAAAGAGTCGCTCGATGACCTGCTGGAACAAATGTCGCAAGAGCCCGGAATGCCGGAGCAACAGATCGAAGAAGCCCTGGCGCAACTGGATTCGGCCAACTCGCAGCAAAAACAAAGCGACAGAATGAATGCGCTGCAGCATGGATCGCAAAGTCAGTTCCAGCAGGAATCGCTTCAGCTCCAACAAAGGCTGAACAATATCTCGCAACAGCTATCGGCGGCAAAGGACATGATGACGGGCGCGATGAATCAGCAAATGTTACAGGCGATGCGACAGAGTATGAGGAATCTGTTAGAGCTGTCGAAAGAGCAAGAGGTTTTATTGAACGAAACCAGGGACCTGCCACGAAACAGCGCGCTTTCGCCGGAAATAACCGAGCGCCAGAAAAATCTCTCATCCGCGCTATCGCGAGAGATGAATAAGCTGTACGAGGCATCCAAACAAAGCCTGGCGATTCCTTCCGCGGCGGGCGGATCGATGGGGAACGCATTGCTGCAAATGGAAGGCGCCATGGAATCTCTGCAAGAGCGAAATAACACCAGGGCAAGCGGCCAACAGGGCGAGGCGATGGCGGCGTTGAACGAGTCGGTCAAGAAATTGCAATCTTCCATGCAGAATATGTTGCAAGGCTCATCAGGAGGTATGAGCTACGAACAGTACTTGCAAAGGATGCAGCAGATGGCGGGAATGCAGCAGGGCATCAACGAGCAGACGCTTGGCCTGGGCCTGGGGCAGCAGATGAGTCTCCAGCAGCAGGCAGCTTTGTCGCGTCTTGCGGCGCAACAGAATGCGGTGCGAAAGTCCATGGAACAATTGGCCCAGGAGGCTGCCGATGCCTCGGAAATTATGGGCAGTCTTGACAAAATTGCCGAAGACATGAAAGAGGTGGAAAAGGATTTGGGCGCGCAGAATATTTCCCGCGAGACCATACAAAGGCAAAATCAGATACTTTCGCGAATGCTGGACTATCAAAAATCCATGCGCGAAAGAGAGTATAGCAATAAAAGAAAAGCGGAAACAGGCAAAGAATATATCACCCTGAGTCCCGGCGATTTGCCGGAGGATTTGGGTGAAAGGTCGAGCCGACTGTTGCAGGATTTGCTGCGGGCGCAAAAAGAAGGCTACAGCCGGGATTACCTGGAGCTGATAAAAAACTATTTTGAAGCTGTTACGGAATATGAAAAACGGAAGTGAAAAAACATTTTTTTGCATCAATACTTTATTTGTGGCGCTGTTTGTCTTCGGCTCCGTCACGGCATTCACGCAGTCGGTGCGCCAAAACAGCACAACCGCGCAGTTGAAAGGCCTGGCCAGCAATTATGAACGAGCGGAGCTGTACGATAAAGCAGCGTCCGTCTATCGCTTGCTGTGCGTGCAAAATCCAACGGATATACCTAGTTATCTGGCTGCCAAGAGGTGTTACTTAAAAATCAAAGAATTTGATAAACTGGCGCAGTTGATCCATGAGCTTCAAAGCCAGCGACGGGATATCCGCTATGAAATCGATTTGTCCGAGATCGACTACCTGAGGGGCGATTTTAAAAAAGCCAAAGAACACTGGGATCAAATTTTAACGGACAATCCACGCGATCACAGCGCTTATGCGCTTTTGGGCGCTGTTCTGAGCGAAAACCGTCTTTTTGATGATGCTATTAAAGTTTACCAGCAAGGACGTAAAAACCTTAAAGATGATTATCTGTTTATTTTCGAATTGGCTGGCGTTTACCAGGCACTCGCCGATTACGCGAATACGGTGAGAGAGTATCTGCACTATCTGGAAAAAAATCCGAACCAGGGTGCTTATATCGATGCCCGTTTTGCTAACCTCGAACTAGACGAGGAGGCAACAAAAGAAATTGCTCGAGTCCTTAAAAATGCATTAAAGGAGAAAAGCAAAATCGATCAGGAGATTTTGCAGCTCCTGGGCAATCTTAACACCCGCAACCGGCAATACGACGAAGCCTTTCGTTATTATCAGCAACTGGCAGATACAACGGAAACGCGGGGGGATAAAAACGCAACTGTCAAGGCAAAAGTCGTCCTTGATTTTGGTGAAACAGCCCGGCGTGATGGGGCCTACGACTATGCAAAAAAGGCCTTTGAATTCGTTATAGAAAAATTTCCTACATCACCATCTGCGGTCAGGGCGCAGTACGGTCTGGCCACCCTGTTCGAGAGCCAGGCACAGTATGCACTGGCAGTCAATGCTTACCAAAACTTTGTCGACGGCCATCCCAACACAACGGAAGCGTTGAGAGCGATGTTGCAGGTGGGTGACATCTTGTTTGAAAGGCTGGCCAATATTCCCGAGGCAAAAAAAACATACAATGACATTTTACGACGGTTTCCGGGAAGCGCTTACCGCCTCCCCGTTTTATACCGGTTGGCCGAGTGTGAATTGGCCGCCGAGAGACTTGAGGGCGCGGAACGGATCTATCAAAGAATTTTAGCCGAAGCGAGCGGCGATATTAAAAATGCACGAATGGCGAAATACAATCTCGCTCTTGTCGAGTTTTATCGAGGTCAGCCGAGTCGGGCAAATAACGTCCTGGCCGACCTGGTCGGCAATCCGCATATACGCGCCGTTGAGCCGGACGAAAATGAAAATGACGCTTTGGATTTATTCTATTTGATCCGGGACAAGCAGAACGATTCGACGGGACTTGCTGTTTTGGGGCGTGCCCGGTTTTTATTCAGGGTAAAAGACCTGGGTAAAAGCCGCCAGGCAATACAAGATTTTCTAGAGACGGAGCCGCGGACACTATTGGCGGAAGAATTGTCGGTGTTGCTGATCGACGTTTATCGGGGGGAGAAAAATTATAACGGTGCTCTTTCACAGTGCCAGGAGTTGCTGAAAAACGATGAGGGGCTTTACCGCGACTGGGCCATGATGACCAGGGCCGAGATTTTCCAGTTTGATTTAAAAGAGTACGCCCAGGCGCAGCAGTCCTATGAATCTTTGTTGGAGGATTTTCCCAATAGTATTTATATTGAAGACGCCCGCAGGCGAACTCGATCTTTGGAAAAACTGAACTAGTGATGTTTTGCTAAAAGGTGCCACATCATGCGACATATTTATTTTCTGTTTCTAATTTGCGCCATTTCTTTTTCAAATGCGCTGTCGCAAAAGATTCTTATTTACATGGATCTCAAGCAGACCGATCACCTCAAAGCCTACGGCGTTGCTTACTGGATGTTGCAGCACGGATCGCAGGTGGAGTGGCTTCTCAATTATCGCGGCGGCTCGTTTTTAATGGATGAAAATCCGGCTCTTGAAAGAGAGCTGCGGATTCGCGGCGTGAGCTACAGCAGGCTGTCCGGGGCGGAAATTTCCCAGGTGCACGCCACCATCGACCGTGAAAATATGGATACCGTATTGCTGGAAAAGGCGCCGGACATAGCCGTCTACGCGCCGCCCAACAAGCAGGCCTGGGATGACGCCGTTTTGCTGGCTCTCGAATATGCTGAAATTCCCTATACGGTTCTCTGGGATGAAGAAGTCTTGCGCGGTGAGCTGGACAAGTACGACTGGCTGCACCTTCATCATGAAGACTTTACCGGTCAGTACGGAAAGTTTTATGCCAGTTATCGAAACACCGACTGGTACAAGGATGAGGTGGCGAAAAACGAAACGATGGCAAAGAAGCTTGGTTACTCCAAAGTGTCGAAACTTAAATTAGCGGTTGCTCTGACCATTAAACAATACGTTGGCGGCGGCGGATTTTTGTTTGCCATGTGTTCTGCCACGGACACTTATGACATGGCCCTGGCGGCGGCCAATACTGATCTCTGCGCCGAGGTCTTTGACGGCGATCCGGCCGAGGCCGACGCGCAGCAGCGGCTGGATTTTTCACAGACCTTTGCTTTTGAAAATTTTACCCTTCTGACCAACCCGCTCGTCTACGAATATTCCGATATTGACATTCCACCCAGCAATGCGCCACAGCTTCGCGGCGCAGAGGCCGATTATTTTACCCTGTTTGAATTTTCTGCGAAATACGATCCCGTGGCGACCATGCTGACGCAAGATCACGTTGCCGCCATAAAAGGATTTATGGGACAGACGACGGGTTTTCGTAAAGGCCTGGTAAAAAAACACGTCGTTATTCTGGGCGAGGCGGAAGGAACGGAGCAGGTGAAGTATCTGCACGGAAATTTCGGGAAGGGGACGTTTACCTTTTTAGGCGGACACGATCCGGAGGATTATCAGCATTTTGTCAACGATCCTCCCACCCAGCTTGCCTTACATACCAATTCTCCCGGATACCGGCTGATCTTGAACAACATACTTTTTCCGGCGGCGAGAAAGAAGAAATTAAAAACCTGAGGATCCGGAATGCAGGCCAAACAGTTTTCCATTCGATCGTCATCCCCGATTCAGCTCATCAATATCGACAGCTACATTCACTCCGCCGTTCAGGAAAGCGGCACAAAAAATGGATTGTGCACCATATTCGTCCCGCACACAACAGCCGGTGTAACCATAAACGAGAATGCCGACCCGGACGTCGTTCGCGATATCGTCATGGAGACGAGTAAAATCGTGCCGATCTCCGATGGCTATCGCCATTCGGAAGGGAATTCGGCGGCGCACATTAAATCGAGCCTGTTCGGCCCTTCGTTGACGCTCATTATCGAGAACGGTCGTGTAGTTTACGGCACCTGGCAATCGGTCTACTTTTGCGAGTTCGATGGCCCGCGCTCGAGGCGTTTTTTAGTTAAAATCGTGCCTGACTGATGGCAAAAAATAATCCTGTCATTTTTACTTTGTCGCAAGAACGCAGTGATCCTTTACAATTACTACCGATGGGGTTGATAGCATCCGCAAAAAGAAAAAAGATGTCGAGCCCTATTCCGTACTGGCGGAAATTTACGATTTTGTCATGAGCCACGTGAACTATACGCGGTGGGCAAAATATATTCTGTCGATCGCAGAGAGGAACGGCAGAAAGATTGGTACGGTTTTGGATGTGTCATGCGGTACGGGGACGTTTTGCCTCAAGCTGGCAAAAAGGAACATCCGCATTACCGGCAGCGACTTTTCCCGCTTTATGCTTCGCAAGGCCATCGGCAAGAAAAGCGCCGGAACGAGAATGCCGTTTTATGTCCTGGCAGATGTCAAACACCTGCCGTTCAAATGTCGCTATGATATGGTGGTGTCACTATATGACAGTTTCAATTATTTGCTCGATAAAAGCGATTGGAAATTATCTTTTCAACAGATATATTCATCACTTCGCGACGGCGGACTGTTTATCTTTGACGTGAGCACATTTTATAACTCTGTATACGTGTTCAGGAATTATGTTCAAAAAGAGGCCAATGAACAGGCCGCCTATTATCGCAAAAGCAGTTTTGATAAAGGCACTATGATACAAAAGACCCGATTCGAGATTACTTTTGCGACGAATCCTAAAATGGTTTACCGCGAGACCCATCGCCAGCGAATTCGTATGTTGGATGAAATCGACAGGCTTGTGCTGGATTCACCGTTTCATATAATCGGCCGTTATCGGGATTTTACTTTCGAGCCGGGCACGGAAGCTTCCGAGCGGGTTCATTTTGTGTTGCAAAAACGGGTGCAGGCGGATGGTAGAATTGAATAATGTTCGACATGCTTTTCCCACGGGCGACGGTATCCGGCACATTACCTTTAGCATATCTCCCGGAGAATTCGTTTTTTTGGTCGGACCCAGCGGCGCCGGCAAATCCACCGTTTTGAGATTGATTTATATGGACCTCCTGCCCGATGAAGGCCACATCGTCGTCAGTGAGTTTAATTCCCTTTTTATGAAAAGGAGGGATATCCCGCAAATGAGGCGGAAGCTTGGCATCGTATTTCAGGATTTTCGCCTGTTCCCGGACCGGGATGTTTTTGAAAATGTGGCCTTTGTCCTCAAGGTCGTTGGCAGGCGAACGAAAGAGATAAAGAGAAGGGTGCTTCGCGCCGTGGCGGATGTCGGCTTGAGCCATAAAGCCAGGAAAATGCCGGACGAGCTATCCGGTGGCGAACAGCAGCGCGTGGCCATTGCCCGGGCCATCGTCAACGAGCCGTATTTGCTGCTGGCCGATGAGCCCACCGGCAACTTGGATCCGACGACCGCGGCCGGGATTATGGATGTTCTCGAGCGCATCAATGCCAGGGGAACATCCATTCTCATGGCCACCCACAATGTCGATATGGTGAACAGGTACAGGGGACGAAAACTGCACATCATGAACGGCGAGCTTGTTTGAGCATGGCCAACCTGGCATACATATTACAGGAATCTTTCGATGGATTTCGGCGCGCGCGAATATCCTCGCTGATCTCAACCATGACCATCACTTTTCTGCTGATCATCATTGGCATATTCGCCCTGGTCTCGACAAATGTCGATCATATCGTCACCGCACTGAATGCCCGGTTTGATATTCAGGCCTTCATCGACAATACCCTGGACGATAGCCAGATAACAGGCCTGCGGCAGCAGCTCTCACAAATAGAAGGCATTCGGCAAATCAGCTTTTACTCAAAAGAGCAGGCAGCCAGAGAGTTTCAGAAGGAGTTTGGCGAAGACCTGTTTGATATATTAGGCGAAAATCCTTTACCCTCTTCGTTTAACGTGGTTTTACGGCAAGAGTACAGAACCCCCGACCTTATCGAATCCGTTGCCAAGGGGATATCCGACCTGAGAGGTATCGATGAAGTCGTCTATAACAACCAGGCGCTGAAAATCCTGGGTAAATATGCCCAAATGGCCAAAGTCATAAATAGTGCCATTTTAATTTTTGTAAGTTTTGGCTCGTTGTTGGTCATATCGAATACCGTGAGGTTGATCATCATTGCCAAGAGAAGCATCATCACCACGATGCAACTGGTGGGAGCCACGAGAGGATTTATTCAAAGCCCCTTCATTATCGAAGGGCTCGTTCAGGGCTCGGCCGGAGGAATCCTGGCCAGCGTTTTTCTTTACCTGGGGTCGCAAATACTGGTAATCGAGGTGCCCGGCTTAATCCACACCTCCCTGGTCATATACATATTTGTTTTGTCGCTCGGCATCTTCTTTGGTATTCTGGGCAGCCTTTTCGCGATAAAAAGGTTCTTATAAGTTTTACAATAACTCGCACATAGGTCGATTTAGCCCAGGAAATTTCACTTGACATCACTTCTTAAAATCACTATTTTGGTCATTAATTTTTTATAAACACAGGCAATATTTTTCCATGGGAATTGAGCAATTAACAGAGAGAGAACGACTCGTTTTTTTGTCGATCGTTCACAGTTTCGTACAAACGGCCGAACCGGTTGGATCGCGCTATTTAGCGAAAAAGTACAATCTCAACATCAGCCCGGCTACAATTCGCAATGTGATGACCGATCTGGAGGAAAAAGGCCTCATCAACCAGCCCCACACTTCTGCAGGAAGAATACCGACGGATTACGGCTATCGGCAGTACGTCGACAGTATTAGCGACACGACAAAATTGACCTCGGACGAGAGGCACCAGATTTTTCTGCAATTAAAACAATTCTCCGAAGATCTAAGCACGATTTCGGAGAAAGCCTCGCAAATATTGGGGGAAATTTCAAGTCAATTGGGTGTTGTTTTAGCGCCGCGCTTTAATAAAGGGCGCATCCAAAAACTGGAGCTGGTCTCTTTAAGTGATAACAAGCTCCTGCTCATTCTCGGCATTCAGGCAGGACTGGTGAAAACGATCATTATCGAAATCGATCAAAAAGTTCCGCCGGGCTTGCTGCAAGCCACAGTGGAATTGCTAAACGAGAGATTGTATGGCTTGTCTCTGGAGGAGCTGCAGACATCCATGGAAAATCGATTCAAGGATGTGGATGAGCGGTACAAATCGATATTAAGGGCCATTAGCTACCATACCGATAAAATTGTTGAGAATCGCAGGGAGTTCTATCTGGCCGGCACAAGGAATGTTATCTTGAATCCGGAATTCGAGACTCGCGAAAAAGTAGATCGCATTCTGGAGTTGATCGACAGAAAGGATATTCTCATCAAAGTATTAACGGAACAGCAGTCCGACGGCATCTCCATTGTCATTGGCGAGGAAAACAGAGAAGAGCTCATGAAGAATTGCAGTCTTATTACGACAACCTACAGCATGCAAGGCATCACCGGAACGATCGGCGTTATTGGCCCGACCCGCATGCAATACGACAAGGTGATTGCCCTGGTTCACTTTATGTCCGAAACGCTGAGCCATTTTATCAATAAATGAATTCTTTAGCAAAAGGATGGGAAATTTTTTGGTGATGGAAGACAGATCAAAAGCGGCAGACACGGCGACCGAGAATTTTGAGGAAAGCCCCAAAAGCATAACGTCCCAGGAAAAGAGAAAGAGTCATAAAAAAGAGCTGGAAGCAGTACAGCAGGAGAACCAAGCCCTAAAAGAGCAGATGCTCCGGCTTGCCGCCGAATTTGATAATTTTAAGAAGCGGGTCGATCGGGAGAGAATGAATATCGTTGAAAGCGCAAACCTGGATCTTGTGCGAAGCCTTTTGCCGGTCATTGACGATCTTGAGCGTTCGCTGGAAGTGAGCGAGAAAAAGGTGGATTATCAAACCTTCGTGAGTGGCGTCGATCTCGTTCTCAGGAATTTTCTTAAAATTCTCAGAGACCAGGGGCTAAGGGTGATGGAAACCATCGGCCGGCCGTTCGACCCCGAAAAACACGATGCCCTGCTGCAAATTGAAAGGGAGGGAAAAGAGCACAATGTCGTGGTTGATGAACACCTGAAAGGCTACGAGTTTAAGGACAGAGTGGTACGGCACGCAAAGGTCATAGTGAGTAAATAGTACTGCCGCGAAAGCTCTGCGCAAACAAAAGTTTCGCTGTTGTAATAATCAGGATTTGATAAAACGAGATCGTAATATGGGCGCAACACATGTGACAGGAACAGTTCGTAATCCGGCAAAACCGGAGCAGTACTGGGAAGGACTCTTCCTGGTCGATACCGGCGCGGTCGATTGCCTGGTTCCGCGTAAGCATCTTGAATCGATTGGATTAATGCCCAAAGCGCAACGAACCTATGCACTTGCAGACGGCAGTGAAATTAAAATGGAGGTAACGACAGGAGATATCGAGTTTATGGGCGACATCGTTGGTGTGACCATCATATTCGGAGCGGATGACGCCGAACCGATACTTGGCGTTACGGCGCTGGAATCCGTTGGAATAGAGGTGGATCCCCGCAGCCAAAGATTAAAGAGACTTCCGGCAACGAGATTAAAATAATAAACGAGACAATTAATGGCAGATCAGGATTATTACCAAATATTGGGCGTTGGCCGGAGCGCAGAAGTGAATGAGATAAAAAAGGCCTATCGCCAACTGGCCATGAAATATCATCCGGACAAAAACCCCGGCGACAAAGAGGCGGAAGAAAAATTCAAGAAAATAGGCGAAGCCTACGCCGTGCTCTCCGATCCACAGAAACGCAGGCAATACGATCAATTTGGCAGTGCCGGCATGCGGGGCTTTGGCGGATTTGGTGGCTATGGCACGCCCGGCGGATTCGATCCGTTCGATATTTTTCGCGAAGTATTCGGCGGCGGGTTCGGCGACATATTTGGCATGGGAACGAGTGGCAGGCGCCGTTCGAGCGCCCGGCGGGGTTCCGACCTGCAAATGCGCCTAAAGCTGACGCTGGAGGAAATTGCCACAGGAGTCAATAAAAAGATCAAGCTCAAAAAGCTCGTCCACTGTAATATATGCAGCGGATCGGGTTTAAAGCCGGGCACGTCGAAAGTGGCGTGTTCCGTTTGTCGTGGTGCCGGCGAAGTTGCCTATCGCCAGGGATTTTTCACCGTGAGCCGGACGTGCAGCCATTGTCAGGGCGAAGGCCAGATCATTCAACACCCCTGTACAAAGTGCAACGGCGATGGTCGAACAAAAGCGGAAACGGCACTGGATATAGACGTTCCGGCGGGAGTGTCCGAAGGCCAATACCTGACCATTCAGAATGCCGGCAACGCCGGCGCGCGAGGCGGCGCCAATGGCGACGTCATCGTGGTCATTGAGGAAATCGAGCACGAACATTTCGAGCGTCACGGCGATGATATTGTTTATCACCTGCCGCTGAGCTTTCCCCAGGCGGCCCTGGGCGATGAAGTCGAAGTGCCCACCCTGGGAGGAAAAGCCAAGATAAGCATTGCGCCCGGCACCCAAAGCGAAAAGATACTGCGCATGAAAGGCAAAGGCATCCCCCATCTTAACTCTTATGGATCTGGCGATCAACTGGTTCGCGTTTCGGTGTGGACGCCGACGAAAGTGACGGAGGAAGAGAAGAAACTGTTACAGGATTTAGCCAAACACGAAAATATGCACCCCCAAAAGGACGACAAGAGTTTTTTCAAGAAAATGAAAGAAGCGATTCTGTAAAAGCAAACCCTGACAGGGTTACAAAAAAAGTTGGAAATCGTTCTACTGGCTATGTTGGGTTTTTCCGGACAAGAAAAAAAGTTTGTGCTTTTCCTGCTATTTTTCTTTATTATCGGGTTAAGTGTCAGGTATTATAGAAAAATCCAGCTTGCCAGGCCGAATGCGGAATGGAGCGAGCAGTACAGCAAAATTTACGATGAATTCAAACAATCCACGGAAAGCGACACGGTTTTCACAGAGAATTATTTGGCAGATGACGGCCGGAAAGATTCATCGATTTTGGCCTCTCAAAAAAGAGCGCTGGTTGGAAAAATCAATATCAACACGGCGACGCTTGAAGAACTCCAAATACTTACCAGAATTGGACCTGCCACAGCAAAAAAAATTATAGATTATCGTAATAAAAATGGTAAATTTGCAAGAATAGAAGATATACAAAACGTAAAAGGCATCGGCATCAAAACATTCGAACAGATTAAAAAGCACATAGAAGTGAACTGATCCGGAAGAGCAGATCGATTAAAACTTTGTCAGGAGGAAAAATGACGCAAAACATAAACCCGAAAGGCTCGGTGATTTACAAGATTCTGATCGTTTTGCTTGCTGCCGGCCTGGTGGCCTCGATTCTTTACCCGAAACATTTGTGGAAGCAGGAAGAACTGCGCACGCAACGATCTCGAAACAATATGGAGCATATCCTGTATGCAGAGCTTGTTTATCTGACACAAACGAACACCTATACCGACACTTTGGAAAAAGTCGTTCAAATGATAGAGAGCGATACAACCGGCAAGCTTTTACGCAGTTTTGTGAATAACGACTCTGTTTTGGCTGCCCAGATTATCGAACATTTAAAAAACTACGAGCCGGCCAACGCCATTATTGATAGCTTGTCGCGTTTCGGGTATAAAATGAGCATAGACACCACCGATGCGCTCGTATTAGACTCATTAAGAACGTTCGCCGACTATTCTCGTTATATCGATTCTGTCGGTATTTATACCTTGAATAATTTTGCCAATTGTCCAACCGCCAATCGCCCGTATCAGCTCAGCATCGTTGATACATCGGCAATAATCTATTTGAATATTGCCTGTCCGATTGACTCACTCGACAGCCTGGCTGTCGCCAGGAATCTCCTTCTCAGTAAAATTGGTGGTCTCACCATTAAAAATCACGGTAAAATAGAAAACTTTGAAAAGAGTTGGACGAAATAAGTTTTCGTTGAATTTTAGTAGAGAGCACAAGCGCTTTGAAGCAAATCGTGAGAAATAATACTGGCAGGGTGAAAGCATGACCATTGACAAGGCGGATATTTTACTTGGTCTGACCTTTATCGGAAAAAAGCTGCGGGCCGTTGAGGCGGAAAACAGAGATGGCCAGTTGAATATTGTCAGCGTGGCCGAAACTCCGTGCGATATTCAATTTGATTTTTCTTCAGTCAGTAATTATGAAAACATTCCCAGGTTTGCCAAGTCCATCAATACCCTCATTGATGAGGCGGGCATACGCGCCAAAGTCGCCCTGTTTGCCCTGGAAAGAAGGATGGTTCTGACTAAAAAGCTCAAGGTGGATGAAGGTCTCAGCGAGACGGAGCTCAAACAGCACATCGAATGGGAGCTGGAGCAGCTTCTCATTTCGTCGCGGGATGAATACAATGTCGCCTTTGACCGGCTCGGACCGCGTGAAGAAAAGTTTGAAAATATCGTTCTTGTCGCTGTAAGAAAGAAGATCGTCGAGTACCTTCGGGAAATCTTTAACAAAACGGCACTCAAATTATCTATGGTCGATGTCGATCTTTTTGCCGCCACCCGGACTTTTGCCAAAAGCCAGGAAAGAGCCGCCCAGGAATTGTCAGCTCTTGTTGATTTTAATAATCGAGGAATTGATTTTACCCTCGTTCATAACGGTGTATATATATCTTCGAGCGAGCTGTCGGCATCGGCTTTCGAAGAAAACAGCGCGTATCCGTCCGAAGGAGACCCGGAAGATATCGCCAGGATGGTCAACGAAGAAATGGATCGCCTGGTGAATTCATCTTTTGAGTACGGTGAGCCACCGAGCCTGCGGACGATTGCTCTTTATGGCGACTATGTCGATAGGAACGTATTGAAAAAGTTACAGGAACAGAGAAGCGAATCTCGCGTTGTGTTTGCCGATCCGTTTTCGAGTGTTCGCCTCAGGTTAAACGCCGAAGCCGAATTGCTTACCAAGGAACACCCTGAAAAGTTTTTGGTCAGTGTGGGCATGGTTCTTGTGTAATTTCTAACTTGTATAATCTACAAAAAAGTGACAAATGTGCGACGCACTTTTTGAAACGACCAAAGTTAATTCTATTTATGGTTTTACTGCAAGAAAACCAGGTGCGACGCACATTCAGTCAATTCATGGATTATGCAGGCTAAACGATGGTTATAAAAGCCAATCGGGGTTTTTATGAATTTATTAAAAGATGTTCGAGACGAGAGCTGGGTTCCGGTGGCCGAAAAACCATTGGTGGCGCCGCCTCACGTCGACGAGGTTGAAGAAGACGAAACCCGGGACCTTTTTGACCGGGAACCGGAAGAAGCGACGGTCACCGAAGATGTGGCAAAGGACTGGAATTACGGACGACCAAAGAGGAGCTTTGCCAAGCCGTTTATTACCACCTTCATTGCGCTCGTCGTAATCGTTGTAGCCGGATATTTTGGCTATAAATACTTTTTTGCCGAGCAGGGACAAGTGGTTCAGGATACGACAGAGCAGGAAGGCATTGCCGGGCAGGGCCAGCCACAACTCGCGGAGCCGGAATCCATCCAAACGGAACAACCTTCCGCCACGGCCGAAGGGCAACCGGCCGGCACCAGTCAGGCGCCATCCGGCATTCTTTCCACTTCCGCGAATATGGGCCACATAGTGAAGGCATTATCGCCAAACATCAGGCTTCTCACCCTGATTTTGGACGAAACCTCGCTTTCAATCGAAGTGGCGGCAAGCTCGTCGCAACAAGTGGAGGCATTTTATCAATCTTTAAAGAGCCAGGTCTCAGGAGAATTGAGCATAACGTCGTCATCGACAATCGGGCCGGAGGTACGCGCCCTGATTTCCGGCGCTACGTCGACGGCGACAGCGGAAGTGCGCGTTTCGCAAAATCCCCCGGCAAGCGGGGAATTTTCAGCGGCGGTACGAAAGATGGCGGCGGATACGGGAGCGCGCCTTGCTGATTTTACTGTTGGCAATCCGTTTTCTTCCGGCAGGTATAGGAAGACCCCGGTTTTTATAAAACTGGGCGGCAGCGCGCAAGTCTGTTCGGCATTCTTTAACGCCTTTTCCGCACGATTCGTCGATTTACAGGTATCAAAAGTCATTCTCATAACACAACCGGACGGAACGGCGAACCTCGTCCTGCGAGTCCTGATGAAT
>METF01000130.1 GCA_001771235.1 Candidatus Zhuqueibacterota bacterium RBG_16_48_16 | reverse complement strand
ACTGGGTTGGGTCTCTGATGATGAATCTTCTGCCGATGTCCAGCCTCAGAACGAGTATACCGCCGAAGCGAAAACGAATGCCAAAACCGGTGCTGCCCAGCAAATCGGATAATTGTTCGTCCCAGGCGTTGCCGACGTCAAAGAAAGCAGCGCCGCGAATGGCGGTGAAGCCCAGCCCGCCAAAGGGAAAGTTGATCATAAAGCGGTCGATGAACGGGAAGCGCAGCTCGTTGCTGACGAGGGCCAGCTTGGTGCCCCACAGCCGCCAAAAGCCATAGCCGCGCAGGTCCCAACTGCCGCCCATAAAGAACGGCGTCGCCTCTTTGCCTTCGTTTATTTGCGTCCAGATTCTTACGGCATGGGCCATGCGCGAATTGAGCCTGAAATAACGTCGGTAGTCCAGGATCATGGTGACGAAATTGACGTTCGAGTGGGCAACGTCGATGGTGTTGCCCAGGGTGATATTCAACCGCTCGCCGTCAATCGGCCCGCTCGGCCCCCATAAGGAATTGTCTTTTATGTATGAGATAAAATTGGAAACCAGGAGTGCTCTTCTCCTGTATCCCGTCGCGAACCATTCTTTATCCGACGAGCGGACGTTCAGGCTTGCTTCGAGTCTCTTGAATTTGTGAATCGGGTAACTCAGCGCGCCGAAACCGCCGAATCGTCTTTCCCAAAACCAGTAATCGTAGCGGTTGTAATACCTTCCGGCAAAATGATAGAAGCCCAAGGCATAGTTGGTTCTGTGCCTCAAATCGACTCGTGATACGGCAAAATTAAAGCTCTCGAGAAACTCGCTTTTTGTGCGGGCATTGTTGTATAACAAAAAGTAATATTGATAATTGCCCAGCATGTCCGATACGGCCAATTGCATCCCGCCTGAAGTGCCAAATATAGGGTCCTGGGTGATTTGGCTCTGGGCGATATCGAGGTTGAATTTCGGCTTGTACTTCATGCCGGTGACGCCTGTTCTGCCGCCCAATTTATCAAAAGTCCATTGCGCAACCTGCGGAGCCAGAACGTCCGGCCCATTTCTTTCCAGGGAGTCCAGGCTCGAGATCACACCTTGCCGCTGGTGAATTTGAAAGGAAAAATTTTCAAAAGCGGTGAATAACAGATCGCCGTTCCCCGTCCACTCGGGATCGAAAGCGCCGGTGATAAAATGCGTGAGCTGTTTCAATTCATTTTCCTGGCGTAGTGCCGAAGCAAAATAAGGCTGGTATTTTGAATCGTTTTTGAGATGGGATGAAATGAGGTCGCTGTCCGTCCTGCTGGCAAAGAGCTGATCCTGCTGATGGCCGTTTGTTCTTATGGTCCAAATGTTGAATGCGCCGCTCCGGTCCGATACAAAGGCCAGGTACCTGCCGTCCGGCGACCAGGTTGGCGCCTGATCATTGAATTCACCGTGCGTGGCGTAATTGATGAGACCCGTATCATTATCGTAGAGAAAGAGATTGTAAAAACCTTTTTCGCCGCTGGGGCTCCTGTCGGAGCTGAATGCTATGAATCGCCCGTCCGGCGACCACTCGGGGTCCCGGTCGTCATAATAATCATCGGTGATCTTCACCAGCGTTCCGTCCCTGGTATCATAAAGATAAAGATCGCATTTGCCGCTGAATTGCAGCCCGGCAAAGGCGATTTTTCTGTCATCCGGCGACCAGGAGGGCGAATATATGGAAACCAGGTTTTGGAAATGATATTGCTCGACGATCTTTTTTACATTCAAATCATAGACATAAATTTTATCCCTGGGGCCGCTCTTCGAGGTAAAAATAAGCTGGCCCTGGCGATTGACATCGATCTTGCTGCTCAGAAGGTGAAAGGATTCGAATTCGGAGGTCTTTTCCCCTGAGACCAGCACCTCCGCCTTGTTTTTCTTTGACTGATCGTCAACCGGCTGAATATAGATATTGGAATAACCGGTCCTGTTGGATACGAAGGCGATGTGGTCGTGGCTTTCGGATGGAAAATAGGCGGGTTTGATGTTAATGCCTTCATCCGTCAGCTTTTCGGTGACCATCGATGCGGAGTCGTGATTTTCCAAAAGAGGGAAGCTGGCCTTTTTGAGAGCGTAAATCCACTCCTTGTCCAATTCCTCATAATCTTTCCCCAAAGTCAGCTTCATCACCTCGGAGAAGTTGCGCGATGTCCAGATATTGTCGATAAGCTGCAGCAGTTTTTCGTCCCCATAAGTTTCAGCGATGTATTTGAGAATCACCTGGCCTTCCTTGTACATGAGAAACGAGCCGTAGATTTGATACATTCGCGTCAGGGGGAAAATATAATCGCTCAGAATGGCGTCGCGCATGAACATCTCCGCCTGGGAATCCCAGCCTTCCGACCAGTATTCGGCAATGCCTTCGACAAACCAGAGCGGCAGTCCCGGGTTGTTGAGCTGCTTATGATCTTTAAGGATTCTGTTTTCCTTACTGTGGGTGAAAACGTGAATGAGCTCATGGCGGATGACGTGCTTGAACTGGGATATGGAGCCGTTCGCCGGAATGACCACCCGGCCTTTGATGAATTCAAAAAAGCCGCCGACTCCTTCCGGAACCATATATGGGATGGTATTCGTCTCCTGGAAATGGGCGTGGGTTGCATAAAAGATGAGAGGAATGTGTTGTTGAATGTTATGATTGAATTTATTTTCCAGGTAGAGATAGGTCTCTTCGGCGTAAGCAGCACCTATTTCCGCCAGCTCCTGCATCTCCGGGTAGTAATAAATGTCAAAATGCTCCGTTTGCAGGATATGCCAGTCAAAATCATTGTACTGGACTTTATTCCGGCCAAAATAAAACTGGGCGTTGAGATATGTCCCTGGGATAAAATATAAAAAAACCCCCAGGATGATAAGTGCTTTTCTCAAAATAATTACCTCAGCTCGATGTGATGCCGCAGCATGCGGACGGATTATGGTTCATATTGTTTGAAGGGATGGACAAATCTCGTATTGCCTGGCATAAGGTGTGGAATCATTGTTTGTAGAAATCAACAATCAAGAGTCATCGGCTATTTCGCAGTAAAGGCAATATTCGTATTTCAAACTAAATTTTACGCTCAAGGTTTCAGGAATATATTAAAAAAGTCCCCATATCGCAAAAGCCTTTTTATCCTGCATAATTCATGAATTGGCTGAATGTGCGACGCACTTGGTTTTCTTGCAGTGAAGCAATAAATAAGCATATTTTCAGTTATTTTAAAAAGTGCGTCGCACCTATGTCACTTTTTGTGAATTATCCAGGTTATAAAAAAAGCCGTCTCATCCACTTTGCCAATTGAGGCCAAAGGGACAAGACGGCTCGTTAGCCGGCTAGATGTTTTTGCGTTTACTATTTCATAAGGATCATTTGTTTTGATACAACCTGACCTTCGGCTTCCAGGTAGTAGATGTAGCTCCCGGAAGCGACTTTTTGCCCCTGATCGTTCTCACCATACCAGACGACGGCATGTTGTCCTGCGCCGATTTCGGCATCGACCAGAGTTCGCACAGTCTGGCCATTCATATTGACGATCTTGAGGACGGTGTGGCTTTGATCGGGCAAATCAAACTGTATTTCCGTTGAAGGATTGAAGGGGTTGGGAAAATTTTCGTATAGTTTAAAACTGGATTTAAGCACAATTTTGTCCAAACTGCCCTCATTTGCCAGTTGAGCGCCGTTGCCATTGCCCATCGTTACGCCGAGAATGAGCTTTGCCGAGCCCAGGATAAATCGGCTGGGCCAATTTTTGGCATCCTTGACAGTTAACACGTTGGCGCCGCTGACAACGAGATTTTTATTTATTCTCATCCTGGCCTTTCGCCAGCCTTCGTTGGCAATGAGGTCTTTGGCCAGCCATATATCATTGCCGTTCAATTTGACCGTCGCTTCGGTCGTCCAGTCAAGGTCATAAAAAGAGATCTCCAGGTAGGCGTCGGTCAAATAGGCGAGGTCCACATCGACGTTTTCAAAAGTAATATCGACCTGCGGAAATGGCGTCGCAAAATCGTTAAAGTCAATCGGCAGCTCCGTGACGGCGTCGTATTCAAAGACCTGGGTGTTAATCTTGGGAACGACGGTCGGGATCATCGGCCCGACATCGCCAATATCAGCCAGGGTTGCGGCCACAGCGGGTGGACTGTTTTCCGTATCCAAAATTGTGTAGGAATCTTCGATGGCGTTCGCAACGATGGCTTTGGTGCCATCGCCATTGAAGGCGATACCCATTGGCACCAGCCCGACACCGACGAAACCAACCGGAACCGGATTGGCCGGATTGAGGATGTTCAATTCGACGACCACGTTCAGCGTGCCTATCGACACCAATAATTTTTTCCCGTCCGGACTGATGGCAATGTCCGTCGGACAGGCAAGGATGCCCAGGTTCACGCTGGCTGCCAGCGATATCGGATCGGTGGTCAAATCGAGAACGCTGACGGAACCCTCGGCGCTGAGATTGTTAAGGTCAAATAAGCCGATGGTGTTGGTGATATAGGCGTATTGGCCCAAAGGATGCACAACGACGGCGATCGGCAATATGCCCAGGTCAAGGCGCGACAGCTCCGCTCCTGCCACCAGATCGACCAGCGCGGCGCTTCCAAGAGCCAACGCAATCCTGCCGGTGCCGAAAAACGGCGTGCCACCCATTGGCTCGGTGACGATTGCTTTTTGACCGTCCGGCGTGACGGCAATATCCATGGGCGTTCCGGTGGTTTCGATCTCGCCAATGATTTTTTTCGATAGGATATTAATAATGAGAATATCTTTTACCGGCGATTCTTCGGTTTCGCCTTCATGCGGTCTGCCTTTGATGGAATTTGCCACCAGCAGATATTTCCCATCCGGCGTAAGCGCCAGGCCGGTCGGAACAAAACCGACGGCAATTTTGCCTTCGATCTGCCTGGTTCGAACATTGAGAATCGTTATATCGAAGGAAAGCGCTCCCGCAATGTAGGCATAGTCGCCGTTCTTATCGACGACAAGGTTTCCCGGGAAAAGGCCGACTTTAATTTCATCGATTACCGTGTTCGTTTCCAAATCGACAAGCTGAACGACGCCGCCTTCCGGGCATGCCACCACGGCGATCTCTTCAGCCTCAGTCACAGGCGCTGAAAAAAGCAACAAAACAAGCGCTAAAATCCAAAGGGCTGATTTTCGCTTCACCTGCAAAATTTCTTGTTGACGCATGGGTGTGTCCTCCTAGCTTTGTAAAAAAATGAATAGCTTAAATTCACACGTTCTCTTCCAATGAGGAAACGCTGTTTGGATCCGGCCAACGCATAGATATATCGCCCACCTCCTTCCCATGTTTTGTAGTTCTTGATGTAGTCATACTTGCCGTTTGTTTATAGATAGATTGTAACTGTTTGGCAATCCAAAGTTCTTGAAAATTCTGTCATTTTTACCCTGTCTTAGTTTCTATTCAGCCCACGAAACACACGAAACAAACAAAAAGTAGTTCAGCCATGTTGATTCGTTTCGCTTATTTTGTGTGTTTCGTGGGCTCTTAGATACCTGTCTTACGCACGCTGATCACTTACAGGTGAATCACATTTCCTCAAAATTCAAAGCGGCTGCCGGCCATCGGCATGAATGGCATCATGTATATTGGCGTTTTTTCGATGGCATAATCCGCCGGGCCGTCCGCATTCAGGTTCCAATCATAAAAAAAGATATTGCGGATATTCAAAATGTTCACAAGCTCAAAATAAAAGCCGGTTTTTATTTTGCCAATGTGGCTTTTATAGCTCACCCTGAAATCAAGTCGTTGATAAGGGGGCAGGCGTTGCGAATTTTTTTGCCCTTTGACAAGCACCCAGCCGTCGGGATCCGCTTGCCATGAATCGGGTGAATAGAGATAGCCCACAATGGGCGTATAGGGGAATCCCGATCCGAATCGCCACTGGCCATCGACGGACAAAGATGTTGAGACATTCACGTTGAACGAACAGGATAGGCTATGCCGGCGATCATGGTCGAAATAAGTCCATTGGCTTTTGCCGGTTTTATACCTGGCATTTGCGTAAGCATAAGCAAGGTAAAAAGACAGTTTGTCCCAAAGGCCGCTCACACCTCTTAACTGGAACTCAAGCCCGTTAGCATAACCGGAGCCTATGTTGTCGGCAATGTAAATCCTCTGTTCATCGGCTATGAGCAGGTCGGAAAGAGACTTGTGATAGCCACTCAACGTCACGCTGAAATTTTGCGCCGGGAAAAACTGCGTGCTGAGGTCAACATATTTTGCCTTTTCCGGTTTTAAAGAGGCATAGTTTTTAGATATGTCGATAGGGACACCTCTTAAAACCGTGGAAAACATGCTGGGAAATTGATGGTATACACCCCAGGAAGCGCTGAGCAGGATTTTATCGGAAAGCCGGTTTTCAATTCTCAATCGCGGACTGAGGACGGAGGGCTTGAAATTTCGGGTGACACTTTTTCGCAGCCCGATTGTGATCGTGGTGTTTTCTTTGACATTCGTCGAGTTTTCAGCATAAAAAGCGTACTGCCGTTCTTCTCCCCTGAAATCAATATCAATAGGAAGCTCGACATTCGAACGCCAGCTCACAGCCCAGGCCAGGTATTCCGTGCTTGAGTTCAATTCCGATCCGACGACAAACCGGGTTGTCTTCATCGGGCTCCAGGTAATTTCCTCCCTTAAATTCCTCGAAGTCGTGTGAAAGGCCAGCTCGCCTCCGTGAAAGATGTTGCCATTATCAAAAAACTGGAGATGATTTCGGTCGCGATAATAGGAGAGGCTGGTGGATACGAATGTCTGGGGATTCAGTACGACCTGGTGGCGAACGCTGGCAATGCGCGTATGACTATCGCTGTCCAGGGTGAGGTTTTCGGGCCTGTAATCTTTGACGCCCGTTTCCTCCTTTCCATTTATAAAAAGCAGGCTGAGCTTATTGCTTTCATTGAAGCTATAGACCACCTTGCCGTGAACTTGTCGCCTTTTCGGGATGAGCACGCTCACATCCCTGGCTCCCGTTTGCTCCACCAGAAAATCAAAATAGCTGGCACCCAGGCTTGCAATAAAAGAACCTTTCCCTTTGGCAAAGGGGCCTTGCACGCTGACGTTTCCCGCCGTCACATTCAAGTTCGATTCGCTGTGAAATTTCTCCCTGGAGCCTTCTTTGTAGCTTATGTTGATGATGGACGAAAGCCGGTTGCCGTACCGCGCCCCGAATCCGCTGTCCAACATCTCTGCCGAATTCAACAAGTCGTTATCGACCAGTGAGATCGCGCCACCCAATGAAATTCTCATGGCATAGGGGTTGAATATCGGTACGTCGTCAATCAAAACGAGATTTTGATCGGGACTGCCGCCGCGAATATATAACAAGCTGTTCAAATCTGTTTTTTGCTGAATCGCGGCAAAGACGGAATAATAGCGGATAACGTCGTCCATAGCACCCACGGCATTCTGAACTTGTGTCGTCTTGACTTTCTTTGCCATAAATCCGTCCGTGCTATTGAGAGCTGACTCGACGAACCTGTTTTCCTCAATGGTCACCTGGGGCAATTTAACAAGAGTCGGCTCCATCTCTAAAATGATGACGTTATCTTTGATGACACCGCTCGGGAGGCCATCGACAGTCCGGGTTTCGTACCCTATAAAAGATGCCGTGACTCTAGATTCACTCTCGGTGACGTTCGGGATAGCAAAAAAACCGGTGCTGTCAGAGGTTGTTCCGGCATTACTGCCAACGAGGAAAATATTGGCATTTTCTATGGGTTTACCGGACTGTTTATCAACCACCACCCCAAAAATATTTTTTGCCGCAGAAGGTTCACTGATGAGAGACAACAGGAACAGTGCAAGCAGTAATGCAGGCCATCTTTTAGGTGCCAACACAAAAGCTCCCACAAACAACATGATTGTAGCTTTGATTCGACAGTTACTCTTGTTGCAGCCTAATCAGTGAATCAGGTCGAATTGGCCAGCCAATCCTA
This sequence comes from Candidatus Zhuqueibacterota bacterium RBG_16_48_16, assembly GCA_001771235.1. GTDB lineage: Bacteria > Zhuqueibacterota > Zhuqueibacteria > Residuimicrobiales > Sediminimicrobiaceae > Sediminimicrobium. Next base: position 6,140 of record METF01000130.1, on the reverse strand, counting down.
TTTGGGGGTCATCTTTTCGAAGGGGTAGAGTCGTCGCCGCGAGCATCGGAATTAAGCCGTATCACAGGATATTCATCAGCATCGGAAATGTATTGTACAACCCCAAGTTGCCACCCCACACAGTTGCCAAGGTTTTTTAAACCTAACCAGGTTGCCGCCAAAGATGCTTTCAAATTATTAAAGTAGCGCCAAATGCCTGCAACAGCAATTGGCGCTATTAAGCTATAGCGCAAAATATATTATTATTTTAATAATATGAAAGATAATTTTTTACTTTTTCTTATTTTTTCGGCAATTTAATTTTTAGATAAGGTGGAATCAGTAACCTGTATCACAGGGTGTTTAGATGACTCATAGGATTTCGGACGGACAATCTGTAAATCAAAGCTCAGTTAAATGAGGTTCTTTTCATATATGCGGTATGTTTTATAACGTTTGGCCTGCAAGTCTTCCAGGGCTCCGATCATACGCGAATTGGTTTCAACAATGATCGAACACTCGGACTCTTCATACTTCAGCTTGCGTCCCTGTTCGATTGTATTGACATAAAAGGCAATGTCGATGCCGCGGTGCCGGTATTCTTTTAGTACGCCCATGGCAATGGTTCTCAGGCGTTTTATGTTCTTCAGCTCCAGCAAGATTTTCACGAGTCCAAAGGGCAACAACCTGCCGTTTGCCTTTTTTATCGCCGGATTGGCATCTTTAATTGTCAAAGAAAAACCGACACATTTTTCTTTGATAAACGCCAGGAAGGTCAGCTCCGGCACCACCACCGGTTTAAGCTCCGAGGCCAGTTGCCTTATTTGTGAATCGGTCAGGGGAACGTGTCCCCAGTTTTCCATCCAGGCATCGCTAAAAATTTCCCCGATATATTTTATCTCCCGGTCGAGGCGTTTCATGTCGATGGTTCTCATTTCGAGATCATTGCTGCGTATGATGCGATCCTTTATTCTGTAAAAAGAGGGCTTGATTTTTACATCCCGGTTGACCATAAACGCATACCAGTCGATGGATTTATGGAATCCCCCGCCTGTCAGCAGGGCATTATAATAGTCGGGATTATAGGCCAAAAGAATGACGGGACTTGAATCGAAGCCTTTGTACAAAACGCCGCAAATATCGTAAATAGTAAAGTTCATCGGGCCGACCATTTTGGATTTCTTTTTCGCAAGCAGCCAATCCCGGGCAGCGGCAAACAATGCATCGGCTGTCTCCTGGTCATTTATGCATTCGAAAAAGCCGAAAAATCCGGTGTCGCTGTCGTGGAATTTTTCGTACTGAAAATTGACCTGGGCGGAGATACGGCCCACCGGCTCATTGTCACGAAAAGCCAAAAAATAATCGGCTTCACCCGAGGCGAAAAACACCCCCTTTGATTTATTCAAAAATTTCAGGTCCTGGCTGATAATCGGCGGCACCCAATAAGGATCATTTTTATAAATCTTCCAGGGAAAACGAACAAACTGCTTGAGAGATTTTTTGTCATTCACCTTCTCGATTCGTAGTGACATGAATTTTCTCCTCAATTTTGGTGGCGATTTGTCAAGCGGATGTTTTTTGTTGATTTTTTAGCTATTTTTGCTTATCATTAGCGCCTTAATTAAAAAGAAAGGAAGCAGTTGCATGGCACATCACAAATCAGCGGTTAAAAGAATCAGCACCAATACTCGAGACTATCAGAAAAATCGAAAATATTTATCGATTCTAAAAACGGAGATAAAAAAAGTCCGAGCTGCTACAGTCAAAGAAGAGGCTGAAGCATTATATCGAGTTGTATCCAGCAAGCTGGATAAATTTGCAGATAAGGGGATCATTCACAAAAACAAGGCTGCGAACCAAAAATCAAGATTAGCGGCTGTCGTCAATAATCTCAAATAACGCTTCTCATTAGGGACGGGGATAGCATATTTTCCTTTTGGCAGGATTTTTTCGGTTTTTTCATCCGTATCGTCATTTGCCCTGGATCATATAATTGGGGGCTTCTTTGGTAATGATCACATCGTGGGGATGGCTTTCGTGTAAACCCGCCTGGGTAATTTTTATAAACTGGGATTTTTCTTTAAGCTCTTGTATGGTTGCTGCTCCACAGTAGCCCATGGCCGCTCTCAAGCCGCCGACGAGCTGGTAAATCACCTCAGAGAGCTTACCGCGGTGCGGTACCCGCCCTTCAATGCCTTCGGGCACCAATTTTTTAAGATCGGTTTCCCCCTCTTGAAAATACCTGTCGCCGCGACCGGCGCGCATGGCGCCCAGGGAGCCCATGGCACGGTAAACTTTATAGCTGCGGCCTTCATAAAAAATGGTTTCGCCAGGGCTTTCCTCGGTCCCGGCTAATAGGCTGCCGAGCATGACCGAATCGGCTCCGGCGGCCAGGGCTTTGGCGATATCGCCGCTTTGTTTGACGCCTCCGTCGGCGACGAGAGGAATATCGTGCTTTGTACATATTTCTGCGCAATCCATGATGGCCGTGAGCTGTGGCACACCGATTCCGGCGATAATTCTCGTCGTGCAAATCGAACCGGGGCCGATACCCACTTTTACCGCATCCACGCCCGCGGCAATGAGATCGGCTGCGCCAGCGGCCGTGGCCACGTTCCCCGCCATAAGCTGAATATCCGGAAATGCTTTTTTGACCAGCTCGATGGTTTTAAAGACGCCTTTGGAATGGCCATGTGCCGTATCTATCGCCAGCAAATCGACCCCGGCATCCACAAGCGCCGCGGCTCTTTCCGCCGTGTCCTTTGCCACGCCAATGGCCGCGCCAACCGCCAACCGTCCGTGTTGATCCTTGGAAGAATCCGGGTACCTCTTGCGATTCTGGATGTCTTTGACGGTTATAAGACCTTTCAGCCTCTTGTCTTTGTCCACCACAAGGAGTTTCTCAATGCGGTATTTTTGCAGAATTTTTTCAGCTTCTTCCAGCGACGTGCCAAGCGGCACCGTCACCAGGTTTTCTTTCGTCATCAACGATGAGACACGCTTGTTCAGATCGGTCTCAAAACGAAGATCCCGGTTGGTCAAAATGCCGACCAGCTTTTGGCCTTCGACGATGGGGATTCCCGAGATTCGATAACGGGCCATAAGATCAAAGGCTTCGGCAATCCTCCTGTCCGGCGACAGGGTGATCGGCTTGAGAATCATCCCGCTTTCCGATCTTTTCACGCGATCGACTTCATTCGCCTGGTTTTCAATAGTCATGTTTTTATGGATAATGCCGATGCCGCCCACTCTCGCCAGGGCCATGGCTTGTTCCGATTCGGTGACCGTATCCATGGCCGCGCTTACGATGGGGATGTTTAACGATATCCTGGTGGTGAGTCTTGTTTTAATGTCGACTTCTTTTGGCAATACTTCGGACTTGTTCGGAACCAACAATACATCATCGAAGGTCAAACCTTCCTTTTCTAATACAACCATGCTGTTCTCCCTGCGATTAGAGTGGACCTGTTGTTTTTTCGACAGCGCGCACAATGTCGCCCGATCTGATGAGATCACAAATTTGCGAAATGTCCTTTTGCAGCAGCCTGTCTTTCGTCATTGAGGGAATAGATCGTCGGATTGTTTTATACGCCGGCCCGGTACCCTTGCCGGGTTGCAGATTTTTCCTGAAATCCACAGCCTGGCATCCAGCAAGCAGCTCGATGCCAATGATCGTCTCGACATTTTCTACAACTTCCAGCGCCTTGCGCGCTGCGTGCGTGCCCATACTCACAAAGTCTTCCTGGTTGGCAGAAGTTGGAATGGAGTCGACCGAGGCGGGATGGCAGAGGACTTTATTTTCCGAAACCAGTGCTGCGGCCGTAACCTGGGCGATCATGTATCCCGAATTTTTTCCGCTTTCGACGGCTAAAAAGGGTGGCAAGCCGCTTTGATTCTGATCCATCAAATTTTCCAGCCGCCGCTCGGAAATGTTTGCCAATTGCGCCATGGCAATGGCGAGCGTGTCACAGGCAATCGACAGGGGCTGGGCATGAAAATTCCCCCCTGATAAAACCTCTTTCTCATCGTAAAAAACAAGGGGATTATCCGTACAGGCATTCAGCTCCGTTTCAATCGTTTTTTGGACGAATTCGAGCGCCTGCCTGACGGCTCCGTGCACCTGGGGAATGCAACGCGAGCTATAAGCATCCTGAACCTTGCCGCAATCCTTATGGTAATCGACGATCTCGCTGTCCGCCAGAAGCGCGCGCACGTTTTGGCCGACTTTGATTTGGCATGGAAATCCACGCGCCTTTTGAATGCGATCGTCAAATGCCACTTTGGAGTGCAACAGACTTTCGACGGTGAGGGCGCCGGCAATGTCCGCTATCTTGACAAGCTGAATGGCTCGCAGGAGCGCGATGGCAGCTATCGCCGTGGTAACTTGCGTGCCATTGATCAACGCCAGTCCCTCTTTTGCGGCGAGCTTGAAAGGCTGTAGCCTGGCTTTCTTGAGCGCCTCTTTGCCGGGTAGCTTTTGGTTGTTAAAAAATGCTTCGCCCAAACCGAGCATGACCAGACTCATGTGCGCCAACGGCGCCAGGTCGCCGGAGGCCCCGACCGAACCTTTTTCGGGGATGCCGGGTATAATCGAGCGGTTGAGCATCTCCACCAACATGTTCGCCAACTCCGGCCGGGTACCGGAAAAGCCTCTGCACAAACTGTTTACCTTCAGTGCCATAACCGCCCGCACAATGTACTCCGGCAGATAATCACCGACGCCGCAGGCATGGCTTAAAAGAAGGTTCAATTGCAGCTCTTCCAATTGGCCGGCAGGGATGAGTATATTGGAAAGCTTGCCGAATCCCGTATTGACACCATATATGACATTTCCGCGACCTATTAATTCATCAATGCAGTCACGTGAGTTTTGCATCCGTTCGATCGCTTCCGCGGTAATTTTGAGCTTTGCCCCTTTGTGGGCGATTTTATAAATGCTGTCTAATGTTAATGAGCTGCCATCTATCTCAATGGGCATCATAATAAAATCCTGATAATGTGGAGAAAATGGTAAAGATATTTTACCAAATAATCAACCTGTTTTTCGGGAGGATAATGAGGTATGCGCTCAACAAATGGCGGTAAAAATTGCTGATTATAGAATCAAAAAGGTATTCCTGTATGGATGCATGATTGCATGCAGTCATGCATCCATGCGTTTAGTAGCACTCGAGATGCTATTAAAACAGTCATCCCGGCTTACCCCGTTGGTGGTTACAAAAAAAGGCGGTTTGTAACCGCCTTTTCCAAAATTTACAAGGTCTCGTCCGCTTTAAACTGGTCGTACAGCTTTAATACGGCCGGGACATAATTTCTTGTTTCCTGATAGAGGATATTGTTGTTCCTGTTTGCGGCCAGCCACATTTCCGCTCGTTTCGGTCCGCCGTTATAGGCCGCCAGGCCGCCGTCCTCTTGATACATGCCAACCAGGCCATTTAAATAGCGGCATCCTAATCGAATGTTGCAGATCGGCTGAAAAAGAACCTCTTCGGCAGTCGACCATTGAATGCCTTCCTCAGCGGCCAGGAATGCCCCTGTTGCCGGCATGATTTGCATCAGTCCCATGGCGCCGACCCTGGAAACGACTTTGGCATCCCAGGTTTTGGCACTCTCATGGGTGATTGTGGCGCAAATAAAATCCACATTAAGATTCGGATATTTTTCTGACATCAAATAGATTTCATTAGCAATGGCTGACCTTTGCTCTTCGGCCATATTGGCATTATAACGGGCTATGATGGCCGTTATTTTCTTGAGACTGTTTCTCCGCTGCTCATCGATGCTTAACAGCTTATCGTATCGTGTCAGGCTTGACGCTATTCTATCGGTATAACCGTCATTGACTTTTTTAGAATGGCTCAAAGACCAAAAGCAGGCGGAAGAAATAACCACAATAGCAATCATAATAGCTACGATTACCGTCCCTCTTTGACCCATTTTTATTCCTCCATGGATGTGATGCTGCTTGTTTTTCTTGTCTAAAAGATGCGTACCTTGTTCGGGCTTTGCTATGGATGCATAAAACATCGTTTGAGTGAATTTGATTCTCCTGTTTTATTAATCATTTCGTGAATTTTGATCTTGATCAATTTCCTGCTATTCCTTATCATTCAAAAGAACAGGTGTATAAAACCTTGATGGGTCAATCAATATTCCAATAA
>METF01000129.1:14112-14706 GCA_001771235.1 Candidatus Zhuqueibacterota bacterium RBG_16_48_16 | reverse complement strand
GTGTCCTCAACCAGGGATTTCAAATTGAAATTGTCAAAATAGACGGCATCATTAAAAGAACCTAATCCGATTTGGCCGATGAGCTCGGCATCGAGCTGTTGAGCCAGAACGTACTGCCCGTCGACCGCAACGCTGATGCTATCGTTTTTTACCCGGATGCCCATATTATGAAAATCGCTCAAACCGATAGTGATGGGATATTTGCTCAAAAAAGTGCGGTCGCCGCTGGTAATCTGGTTCACAGAGATATCGTAGCTATGAAATTGAACATAGTAATAATTCAAGCTGTCCTGGAAGGCAAAGACCAAAGAATAATCCGCGTGGGGATTGTCCGAGAGATTTTCCGCACTTTTTATTTCGCATCCTAAAACAAAATTGCTGCCGTAATACAGGCTCTTATTTAACATTACATACTCTCCCAGGAGCTTGCCGCCGGGGCTTTCATAATCAGAGGTGTTGAGCGACAGCACATTTTCGCCGCCAACACTCTGAATGCTCCAACGCTCGGCATGCAGCGGAATCCATTCTTCACTGATCCCGCTGTTGAATCCGTCAAAGAAATCGGACACCAATCGAAATGATATGCTAGAACCG
>METF01000129.1:666-14090 GCA_001771235.1 Candidatus Zhuqueibacterota bacterium RBG_16_48_16 | reverse complement strand
TCGAAAGATCGGTTATGTTATATACAGTCAATTCATAGAAAGCGCTCAAATCTATCGGCGACATGGTCAATTTCACCGTCATGCTGTCTTCAAGGAGCTCTGCTTGTTTGATCTCGATCTGATCGCTGATATTATAATTCGATATATCTTCTGCGGTCGTCTTGTCGACAGGCTCTGAGAAGCGGATTTTCAGGCTGCTGCGGTTGACAACCTGAACGTTTTCGAGCGTCGGTGGGATATCATCACTTTGGGTGGTGAAGAAACCGGACACAGCGCCGAGACTGATCTGGCCGACTTTGTCAATCGAATAGACCTGGTATTGATATGTTGTTGCCTCTTGTAAATCAGTATCCAGGTATTGCGTTTCAATGACATCAATAATATGTTGACCGTCTCGCAAAATACGGTAGAATGATGCATAGTCCCCGTCTTCGGCCTGTTGCGGCGCATCCCATTCGAGATGAATGCTGTTGTAAGAACCGGAAGCATTCTGCAAATTCTGCGGCGCATTTGGCAAAGTATTATCAACCGGATGGCTGTCACGGTTGCCGAGATCGAACAAGTACAAATCGGCGGAGCTGCCACCGTAAGTGCTGCGATAGAGGATCTTGCTCCCCTGCCTGTTGACCACGGCATCAGCCTGCCAGAATTTTGTCACCTGGCCGGGCACCTCGCGGGAACGATGGTGCACCAGGCGGCGTGCCTGGCCGGAACCGTCGGTGGGCACCTCGACGATTTCCCCCCAATAGGGCGCCCATACTGTTTCAGGGTCATCCGAGCGGGAAGAGAACGAAACGTACAGGTATCGCCCATCGGTAACCGAGTTGCAGGCGCTCATCATTGGCGGCGCCCAGGATTTCATGTCGGTCAGCAAGCGTAAATAACCGTCGCTCAAACGGATGGATATGACGTCGCCGGGACTCACACCGCGGCTGGTAAAGTACTCGGGAACGCTGAACCCGGCCACCGTATAAAGGACTTCATAACCATAAGCATCTTTGCCAAGCTCCCAGTGCACGATTCCGGGATGTACCTGTCGAACAAAATTCCATTGCTTGTCATAGACCTCGATGCCGTGATAGCGTTTCTCCGCCGGCTCGGTCGTCCATGATACGACAACGTAATTGCCGGTGGCTGAAACGGCCGCATAATCAACGCCAACCGCAGAGCCTTGGGAGCCCAGGCTGCCGAGGTTGAAGGTGCTGACGGGATACTTGATATCATCGATCAGATCGTAGACAAATAATTCTCTGGAATTTCCGTCCAGGCACCAATAGCGTCCGTTGTCGGAAATATCTCCTTCGCCGCCGGCAGGGCCTATTTCATTGTACTCGGTGAATTTCCTTAGCACCACGTACCCGGACATGTTGCGCACATCATAAAGGCGAATTTCATTGCCCTCGTATTTGTAAAAACAATAGACCGGATCGAACTGAACGTAGGCGCCGTTCTTTTTGTACTTATTGGCTATTGCCCAGCGGATCCACCACGGCCTCATGGTCTCTTCGCCAATGTATTTCAGGCGAGCGCCGGAAATGCCATTATACAGGTAGGTAACGATTTTTGTCACCCCATCGACAACGACATTTTCCATGGCCAGGAAATAAGAGCCATCGGCGTTGAACACACAAATCTCGCTGTTGCCGAAATAACCACCAAAGGCGTTTGGGCCGGCATCACCGCAATTTGTCACGCGAAAAATACGTGTATTAAAGGCAGGATCAATGTAATTCCCACCAACCTCTTTGGGCGGTTTGAAATCCGCATAACCAGCCGGAATAATTGTCGCATCGCTGATCAATCCATTTGTTTGTGCAAAGGAGGACACTGCAAATAGAAAAAGCGAAACCACAAAGATGCCTGATAATTTTTCTCTACACTGCCACATCGACCAATCCTCCCAGAGCAAGCTACTCTGTACATCATTTGAAAAGACACCCCCCGCTAAAACACATTGTTCCGGATTTTTCCTTCGAACCTCTCATTTTTATTTTGACAGGATCATTTTGCGAACGTACTGAAATCCTTCGCTTTTCATTCGATAAATATAAACACCGGCAGCTACGGCAAAACCGGAATCACTCGTACCATCCCAGGTGGCATGATAGGAGCCCGGCTCGTACTGCGCCGATACCAGGGTCTTCACTTTTTTACCCAACAAATCGTAAATAACGATCGAGACCAGGCTGTTCCCGGCCATATCAAAATCGACGGTCGTCGACGGGTTGAACGGATTGGGATAGTTCTGTCCCAGTCGGTAGTCATGGGGCACATCAATCCGCTCTTTTTCTTCCACTGCTGTCACGGTCTGGATCATGCGGAAGACACCTGTGGACGTTCCGGCATAGATGATGTGGGTTTGCGACGGGGCAATACTCAAAGCAGGAATGAACAGGGCGTCCAATCCGTTGTTCAGCGCTGTCCAGAGATTGCCGGCATCGACGGATTTGAAGACTCCGCCGGACCAGGTGCCGGCATAAAGGATCGCCGAATCGTGAGGATCGACCACAACTTTTTTAATGAGTAAATCGGACAGCCCCGAATTCACCGGCACCCAGACTCCGCCGCCATCAACGGATTTATAAATTCCTCCTCCCCACGTTCCGGCATACACCGTACTCGCGTTTGACGGATCGATGGCCAGGGTGCGAATTTCCGGCGACGAGATGCCGAGTGCGGACTGGTACCAACTGACGCCTCCCGAAGTGGATTTCCACACAGCGGCGTTTTTCGTCCCGGCAAACACCTTATTCGAATTGGTTGGATCGACAATGACCGACCGGGTGTCCAGGTCGGATAAGCCGTTGTTCATCGGCGCCCAGGTTTGGCCCTGGTTTAAAGATTTGAAAATACCCCCACCTTCCGTCGCCACAAAGAGCACGCTCGGATTCTGGGGATCGCTCGTCAACGACCTCAACTTTGTATTCGTCAAACCGTCTTTTACCTGCGTCCAAAAACCGGAATTGCCGACCATTTTGTAAACGCCGCTCTGCCAGACGGCGGCATAATAGGTTCCAGGGGTTTTGGGATCGGCCAGGAGATCGACAATAGACAAATTCTTGAAACCATTATTAATGGCCTGCCAGCTCGATCCGCCATCGGTGCTGCGGAAAATGCCCCCGCCATCGATGCCGGCGTAAACCAGGCTGGGTATAAAAGGGTCGCATGCCAGCGCCGTCACTTCAGCGTTCTTCAATCCCCTGTTTGTTGCGTTCCACAAACCGCCGCCATTGGCCGTCTGAAAAACTCCGCCACCAACCGTGCCGACCAGTAATTTGCTTTTATTGAGCCGGGACATTTCGATACAATTCAGGTAGGTATTGGCCAGCCCGGTATTCGATTGATCCCAGAGAAAGCCGCCGTTGATGGATTTATAGATACCATCGCCGTTGGATGCGGCGTAAATCGTATTCCGGTTATCAGGATCGACCTTCATTGCCTTAATATTTCTATTCGCCATACCGTTACTAAAAGGCAGCCAGCTCGCTCCCCTGTTGGTCGTTCGGAAAATACCGTCAAGTGTGGCGGCCAGAATCTCCTTAGGATCCAGCGATTTGATGATGATGTCACTGATTTTTAAATTTGCCAGACCGTTATTCACTTTCACCCAGGCCGTGTCTTTTGCGCTGCGGCGGAAAATTCCCGCCTCGGCCGTCCCAAGGTAGATCGTGCTGTCACTATCGTCGATCAGAATCGTGGTGAAATCGATATTGGTCAGGGAATCGGCATTCACCGTCTGCCAATTCGACCCGGAGTTAAAAGATTCGAACAGCCCCAGGTCGGTAGCCAGGTAAATATGCTGAGGTGAATTCTTATCAAAATCGATATCACGAATGTTGAGCGTGATAAGCCCGGCGTTCGATTCACGCCAGGTGTTGCCGCCATCCGTGCTTTTGTAAAATCCGCCATACCTTGTACCGACATAGACGACATTGTTGAGCACAGGATCCACTTTAGCGACTTGAACCCGCAAATCCGGCAGACCCTGGTTGACGGGATTCCAGGTGGCGCCAGCATCGATACTCTTCCATACGCCGGCTGTTTCCAGCCCAAGATAAATGATACTTTCATTGCTCTTGTCCAGCGCAATGGTGCGGACATTCCCGCCGTAAGGTCCGTTGCTCATCCAGACGTCGTTTTGTGCCGAAATTGACAATGGCAGGGACACTATAAACAGGAAAAACAAAGCTTGTCTCAAATTCATCATCCTAACTTCCCACGCTTATGTTCAAATTCACTTTTTATACTTAGTGCTTGAAGGAAAACTCCTTACCAGCGGTGTCATTGCGAAGAGTGAGGAACGAACGACGAAGAAATCCCCTTACTTTTCAGGAGATTGCTTCGGCAANAAACGCCTCGCAATGACAGCAAAATTTCAAATTGAATAGTTATCGTTCAGACTCTTTATTTTATCATCCGTCTCACTAAAGCTTTCATAACCAGAAAAGTATAGGCTGCATTTCCGATCAGGTAGCGCCGCCACAGCCGCCGGGGCTCCTGAATCAGCCGATACAGCCACTCAAGTCCGGTTTTTTGCATCCAGGCCGGCGCCCGCTTTGTCAATCCACCCAAAATGTCAAAACTTCCGCCGACGCCATGAACCACGGTGACGTTGAGATCGTGAAAGTGACGCCTCACCCATTTTTCTTTTTTGGGCGAGCTCATGCCGATCAGTAAAATATCGGCCTGTGATCGAGCTATATCGTTAATAACCTCCCGCTCGCTTTCCGGACTGTCATAGTAGCCATTCCTAAAACCGGCAATCTGTAGCGAAGGATGCCGCTGTTTCAAGCTCCGAACTGCTCTTTCAATGACCGGCTGCCGCGCTCCTAAAAAATAAATTCGATAGCCCTTTGCTGCGGCCATTTCGATCAACCTGTTCATGAGATCCGTGCCATTCACCCTGCCGGGCAACGGCCTGGACAGCAGCCAGGAAGCCCACATAATGGGAACGCCATCCGCTCCCACCAGCTCCGCTGTTCGAATGATGTGCGCAAGCTCGTGATCCTTTCTGGCCAGGACGATCTTGCCGGCATTCACCAGGACGATGTGCAAAGGCTTTTTGGCTAGGATAGCCTCGTCAATGCAAGATACAACCTGATCCAGGTTCAGGCGGTCAATGCCAAAACCGAATATGTAAGAACGTCCGTTTCCATGTCGATGGAGCGTCTCTTTTTCATGTTGAAATGGCTCGATCTCGTTATTTAAGACATTGACACTCTCTTTGATCTCAATCATGCCGTCTGTGCTTTCCGATTAGATTAAAATACGTCTGCTCATAGCGTTTGACCATTTGCTCCTGGGAAAATTCGGATACAGCCATTTCTTTGGCACACCGGCCAATTCTCAAGCGCAACGCTTTATCACCGAGCAACCGTATCGTCAGCTCGGCCAAATCCTCGGGATGGCGTGGCCGGACCAGAAAGCCGTTTGTGCCGTGTTGAATAAAATCCTCGTTACCAGCGACCCGCGTTGCCACCACCGGTTTGCCGAGCATCATCGCTTCGATCAGGGCATTGGAACATCCTTCACTCTTTTGCGAGGTCAAGAGAACGACATCGAAAAGGTTGACAAAATTGGCCACGTCCGGGCGATTGCCCAAAAAGGAGACCGAGGCGTCTATTGCCAATCGTTTTGCCAAAACCTTCATCCTGGTTAATTCAGGACCGTCGCCGATGAGCAGGAAATGCGCGTCCGGGTATTTACCGGCGATTATTTTCGCGGCCTTGAAAAAAGTCTCATGATCCTTTTGGGGAACCATCCTTGCCACCATGCCGACAACCGGGGCGCATCCATTAATACCCAACTCCTTCCTGACTTTGTCAGCGGGCCGGGTGATGCGTATGCGCTGCTCGTCGACGCCGTTGAAAATTACCCGGGTCTTGTCTTCCGGTGTCTTTCTGGACATGACGAAATTTTTGCCAGCCATGCTGTTGGCCACCACCAGGTCGGCGTGTCTGAAAAACCGGTTTTCCAGAAAAAAATAACAGCGGCTTCCCGGCGACGAATAGACCGGCCTGGCATTTCTCTCCGTCAAAATGCTGTGGGGAACGCCATAAAACCTTCCAAAGAACAATCCGATGATCCGGGCCGATACGTTATAACTCTGTATGACATCAAAGTAATCATTATGCAGCAGATCGGCAAGATTGCGTAAAAAGAAAAAGTCAAAGCCGTTTTTTTTCTCCAGGTAAACGATACGAATATCTTTTACGGATTCAAATTCGCGACCGAGATCGCCTCGACGGTAAAAGACCGCAACGGTCACATCGAACTGTTGCTTGTCCAGGCCATTGACCAATGACAACAACTGGATTTCCGCGCCGCCTGTTTGCAGCGATGGAATAAGATAGAGAATATGTATTTTCTTCCTCCGGGCTCTTTTTTCGGCGCGAAAAACCTTCGATGCTTCAACCTGTTCTGTTTTCATTTTTCCAGACCTCTGATCGCACACTCAGGCATAGCCAAGCGCTTTCATCTTTTCCCAGGTGGCCTTATTAAAGCCGGGCTGTTTATCATCAGCCACATGTGGCTTTAGCGACTCATGCCATCTATCCAGCGCTTTTTCGTACTGGCGAACGGTTTCATTGCGGCTGTCATAAATGTTATTTTCTTCCGAGGGATCTTTTGCGAGATCGAAAAACTCGCTCGTCCCGTCGGAAGAGCGGATGAGCTTTTCCGCCAGGGTACGATAGCTCTTAAGGTCGCGGAAATACTGGGCAAAATCCTCCTTTGCTAAATGATTGCTTCTATTGAGCCAGCGGTCGACCATTTTTTCCGGGCTGACCGTCTCCGTTAGAGCGGCCTGGCGAGCCGGCCCATTCAAAAAGGATATGCCTTGATTTTCGTTTTTGTAATTCCAGTCGACGGCTAATCCTTCGAGGATGGTCGGAACCAGATCGTTCGTCTGGGCCAACTCTTTAAAATGCTGGCCTTGCGGAAACCACTGCGGATAGCGTATCAGTAAAGGTACCTTTATCAGTGGATCGTAAAGGCAGAAAGCGTGCCAAATGTAACCTCTTTCGCCAAAGCATTCGCCGTGATCCGCGGTAATCAGGACGACGGTTTCATCCAATATCTCTTTCTCTTTCAGCGCTTCAAAAATGCGGCCGAGGCGCCAATCGAGATAGGCAATTTCGCCGTCATACATTTGTTGATAGAGATCGAGCCGGTGCCGGGTGAAAGTCTTTTTACCGGCAAAATAGCTGATATGGTCGAATTCGAGATATTCCAACGATTCCCGCCAGGAGCCTGCAAAAAATCGTCGGCGGAATGGCAAAGGCGGGAAATAGACCGAATGAGGCTCCTGGTAATGTATGAAAGCAAAAAAAGGCTGTTCGCTTTGCCGGTTCCTCAGCCATTTGAAGAAAGCGACCTCCGTGCGGAAAGCACCGTCATCTCTCTGTAAAGCCCGCTGCCTGTTGAACGAATCGATCACATCCTTGACGATGGTTTTCGCACGTGTCGACAGACCCGTTTTTAATCCGCTCATCAATCCATCATTCCCACCCTTTTCGCCCGCCTGATGCTTTTGCTCGCGTCCCCGGTAATAGTAGGAATCGAATCCCTGGGTCAGCCCGGTTTCCGGCGTGATGTAGATGTTGTTCGAAAAACAGGTGGTGGCGTAGCCGATGCTTTTGAGTATGGTGGCAAGCGAAGGAACGTCCTCGTCCAGATAATATCGGTTATTGGTAAAGCCATGCGAAGTGGGATACAGTCCCGTCAGGATCGATGATATCGATGCGCCCGTCCAATTCCCCGGCGAGATGGCATTATCGAAAATAAGGCCTTCCCGGGCGAAAAGAGAGAGGTTGGGCGTTGTCTCTTTATCGTAGCCGTAGCAGGACAGATTGGCTGCTCTCAGGCTGTCGATGGTGATGAGCAAAATGTTGGGATGTTTCATGAGTGAAAAAAGTGTCCTTGAATTTATCGCAAAATCGTAATAGATCGGAGAGGTCTATTGGTATCCGATCACAGGTGCTCCAATTACCCAGCCAATATAAAAAAGGGTTAAAATAATTAAGATCATTTTGACTTTAATCATTCTGACTATTTGTATAAATATCGACCTAATTTGAGCGATATTGCCTTGGCACGTCCATTTGTAAGGCATCATGTCATTCTGGAAGAATCTTTGTTTTTGTGTGCAAAATTACAAAAATTCCTACTGAATGACATTTGAATCGCTCAATTTGGGACTGAATAATTTGAGCACCAAAGATCGATTACCTTCTCACATCACGCATGAACTCGTCGATCCTCCTGGCCCTGTTCAACCAGGAATAGCCCTCAACCTGTTTGCGCGCCTGCGTTGTCATTCTGGCGGCCAGTCGTTCATCGGCTAACACTTTTCGAATGCCATCAGCCAGCGAGCTCGGATCGCCGGATCGAAAGAGAACGGCGTTTTCTCCGTCGCGCAAAATTTCCATCAGCACCGGCTGATCGCTCGCCACAATCGGTCGCGCCGCAGCCATGTATTCGAACAGCTTTAAAGGCGAGGTATACGAGCTGATATCGCCGTGCGGCGTGTTGGGCAAAACCAATACATCGGCAGCGCTTTGGTACAGCGGCACGCGGTGCGGCTCGACAAATCCGACAAAACGAACGTTCGCAGACGCGAATCGCCGCAACGGATCGATCTGTTTTGGCGTCCCGCCGACAATATAAAAAAGAACATTTTCATCAAAATAATGCGCCGCCTGCAAAAGAACCTCGGCGCCTTTTCCCGGCAACAACTGGCCCGTATAACATATCAGCTTTTTATCATCTTCATCCAAATGTAAAACGGCGCGGGCTTTTGGGCGGCTCAGCGGAGGCTGCGCCAGCCGGGCGTCCTGAACGCCATCGGGGCAGACAATGATTTTTTGATCGTCCAGGCCATATCTTTTTTGCAGCTCATTTTTCAGCGCATGGGTGATAGATACAAGCCCGTCCGACTGCATCAGGGCTTTTCGAAAAAACGACTCCGGTTGCTGCGATAATGAATGCGCCTCGAAATAGATGGTTATTGGCGAACGCCTGAGCAGGACTTTTTTTCGGTTTATGAAAACAACGGCGGCGTTGACGTTGCGCGAGTAAACCACAGTCGGTTGGCGCAACCTTCCGCGCAACAGCCGCGAAAGAATAAAAAAATCGGTCGCCGCCAACATCGTAAGGCCGCCGATGAAAGGAATTTTCAGTTTTCCGAAAAGCGACTCGTCTCTCGCCGGTTTGCTCAGGCTCAGCAGCGTCGGCAGCGTCATCATCCGAAAGACCGGCTCGACGCCGTAAAACGAATATATGTCCTTATCGGGGCGGTCGAAGTAAAAAGGACGAATCAGTGTGACATCAAAACCTGTTTTGGCAAAGGCCTCGCACATAAACATTTGCTGAATGGTGCAGGCCGAAGAATCCGGAAACCTTTCGTTGGAAAAGTAAAGTAAATTCAAGAGCGTCTACCACGATAGAGATAAACAATCACATAGCTGCCGATCATCCTCAGGCTGGTTAAAACGATCAACGCCAGTCCCGCACCGATCACGCCAAAGCGTAAAATGAAATAATAGAGCACGCCAAGATAAATGGCCATCGCAACAATTGTATTGAAAAGGTGAAACTTGAGCGCCGGTGTTTCCAGTTGGCCAACGATCAAGCTCGAGGACAGTGTGTAAAACAGCCGAAAGACACCGACGACCGCCAGAACTCGCAGCAGCGCCGCGCCGTGATTGTATTTGCCTTTGTATAAAAAATCAAGAATCGGTTGAGCGCCGACCAGAAAAAAAACCAATAGCAGAAAAGCAATAACGGCAACGACGATATTCAATTGTCTGAAACGAACGCCTTTTTGCCTGCCGAATTCGGGTACCCACACGTATTTACCGGCGCGCGTGAGAATGGCAAATATTTGCGCCGGAACCGCCGTTGCCGTAAAAAGGGCCATGTAATCATAACCCATCAATTTGGTGATGAACAAGCCATCCGCATAACTGATGACCGATATGGATGCTTCGACACCCATGAGAAGCAGACCGGATTTGTGCATCTCGAAAGGCACCTTTTCCGGCCCGATGGGGATCGTACGATAGGCCAAGATCCCGTCCACCAGGCCCATCAACACGATAACGCTGATGTATGCGACAATGGCGTAAAGTACGGATATTTTGGCAAAAAAGTAAACCGCAAGCAAAAAGAAAAAGAACAGACCCTTGAATCCGCTGTACATCAAAATGGCCTGGTTGTACCGCTGCTGACTGCGAAAAAGATTGGAAAACAGGAGAATATAGCAGAGGAAAAAAGTGCCAAAGAACAAGGCGATGAGCTTGTAAAATTCGAGATGGTAAATAATGTCCACCACGACCAGACTCACAGCAATTAATATTACGGCAATAACCATGACATTGCGAAAAGCTAAATCCCACCTGTATAGCCCTGCATCGTGGCGGCTGAAATAGCGCGCCGTGGCGATATCCTGTCCCCATATCACGGCGGGGGCAATAAAAAGGATCAACGTTCGAATCAGCCCGAACTCACCGAATTCCGTGGGATCCATCACCCTGCCCAACAGGATGGACGATAGTGACGCGAGAACCATCACTCCGGTCAGCACCGCGGATACGCTGCCGATATTGAAAGCCATTTTTTTTAGCATCGTTGTCTATTCTATTGTTACTATTCAGAAGCCAGGTGGAAAGCTTACCACGAAAATAAAAACACAATTTTATTAAATGGAATTGCTAGACTGTTATTCGACTTGTAACTTTCGCTGTAGGGATAATTAAAGATCACATCATCAAGAAAGTTCTATTGATCAATGGCCGGGCTGTTCGACAGCTCTTCGCGCATCGATAATTTATGGACGGCAACGGCAAGAGCCATGAGCAGGTAAATCTGTTGATTGCCGCCGGGCAGATGCTTATCGACAAGACCGTGCAAAAGATAGGCACAAAACCCGGCAAAAAGACCGCAGCCGATTATGGATAATTGCCTGTCAGTCGAGTTTACCGTTCTGGAAATAATCTGCAAAACGGCAAGGGTAAGCCAGAGAAAGACGGCCAGGCCGATCACCCCCGTTTCGCCGGTGATCAACAGATAGATATTATGCACCGGCCTTCTCAATTCGCCGAATCGGCGTCCGAGGATAGTATCATCATACTGTTGCATCACTTCACCATAATTATTGACTCCAACGCCGCCGATCGGATGAGCTTCGATCACCGAAAATGCAACCTGAAACATGGGGATTCGACCGATGGCCGAGCCGTAGTCCTCTCCGAAAAGCCGGCGCTCCACCGTTTCCGAAAAAATAGAGAGAACCACGCCGGCGCTGATCAGGACGATGAAAAAAGCGCCCGATACCGTGCCAAATCCTATTCTTTTGTGCCTGAACAGAAGAAACAGAAAAATGAGCATGGAAATAAAGACGGCAGCCCAGCCGCCGCGCGAGCCGGTCATGATCACGGCGGCCATGCCAAAGACAAAAATACCCAAAGCCGCCAACCGATGCAGAAATCGTTTTTCAATCAAAAAGGCACCAAGCACGAGCGGCAGGAGCAGCTCCAAAAACATGGCAAGCCGGTTAGGATGGCCAAGCGTGCCGCCCGCCCGCAGCAGCTTGGATAGATCCCGCTCCCTGATCTGCGTCTCTCCCAAAAAGCCCAGCGCCAGGGAATTGCCGAAAAACATTTGCAGAGAGGCAATGACACATTCAAAAGCGACACTGGCCAACAACGTCCATAGAACGATTTTGACATCCTGGTGGTCGCGGATTTGATTGGCCACAACGAAATAGAGAATGAATACCTTGACCATCTGGAAAATTTCCAGGGTGGCCAGGTCCAGGCGCGGCGCCCACAGTAACGTCAACAGGCACACTTCGATATAGATGATCGCGGGAACAGAGATTTTAGCGAAAAAACTGAAGGATTTTTGTTCACTGCCGGCCAAATCAAGAATCCAAAAGAAAAGCAGCAAAATGACAAACACATCCCGCAATGAGACGCCGAGCGTATGCGCGCCAGCCTGGTCTTCCATAATATGCACAAAATTGACATCGATGATGAGCGGTATGGAAAAAACCGTACATATCAGCAGAAAGCGCCTGACATCGCCAAAAATGGCAGCAACAAAGGGAAAAGCAATGCCGAGGATGAGCATGGACAAAAGCCGTCGCGGCATACCGGAAATGGCGATCACACCCAGGCCGAGCAGTGTGCCCAGCAGGATGAAAACTATAAACTGAAATGAGATGATCTTCTTGGGCATTGATTGCATACGGCGATAAATAATTTTATAAATATTCCGCCCACGAAATACACGAAACAACCGAAATAAATGAAAAAAAGCCAGAACAACAGTGAAAGATTGGTCACAAATATTTTTGGATTAATGGGACAAAATGTTTGCCGAAACAGCAAAATTCATAATCTCAGTCCTGTAGGGACCAAATGTTTGTAGCAATCAATAAAACCCCGCATGTTCAGTCCCATAGGGACTGGATGTTGATGACTGTCAAGCTATTTACCATTTTATTGGGGCCTTCACAATTTCTGCAACATCCCGTCCCTAGCGGGACGGAGGCCTTTAACTTGTTGGTTGCTACAAACATCATGTCCCTAAAGGGACCGGCAGCGCGAAAATGGGTTGATCACAAAAAAGTTTTGGTCTAAACGAATCAGTACGCTAGCAATATTTAAGCAAACCTTCGCTGTAGTACCATTTCTACCTTTCGTTTATTTTGTGTGTTTAGTGGGTCAAAAAGTCACCTGATTTTTCTTGAACAAACCGAAAACGCTCTGCAGACCCGCCGCTGCAAAAATCAATACGTAAGGCTCGACGGGAATCCGGTAACGGACTTCGGCATATATGAGCGAATAGCCAACGGACATGCCAAAAATGGTCAGGAACAACAGGCTTGTGTATGGACTGAAAGGTTTTGCCCCGGCCAAACCCACCAGGGCAAAAACAAAAACCGGAAGCATGGTGAGAATACTGGCCGTCTTGACCACCAGCCATAACGAATCGCCGCCGGCGAACATCCTCTGATCCGCCCGGTGGATCTTGTCGCGGTAAGCCGGGTCACGGGAATCCAGCCTGTCCGGGTAAAGCGCCCAAAAATGCCTCGATTCGGAAAGCACGTGGCGGGCGGTTCCAAGCGGATGTGCCGCATAATGAATCATGGTATTGAGAATCGTATCTTTCGACGAACCCAGCGGCTGCTGCTGGCGATACTCTACGGTCGAGCGAAAGCCCGAGTCGACCTCCTTTTGCTGGGCTTTTTGGTTTTCCAAATTTGGCAACACCGTATAAGGCAGCGGCTGCACCAACGTCAGCCGGCCGTAGAGTTGATAGTTGCGAATCGTCCACGGCGATAAAGCGACCATAAAGGGAAGAAGAAACGCCAGGACACGCAGCATATTTCGTTTTAATTTCTTTGCGTCAAAAAGAAA
>METF01000129.1:0-601 GCA_001771235.1 Candidatus Zhuqueibacterota bacterium RBG_16_48_16 | reverse complement strand
CAAAAACGCCTGAAAAAACGAGATGGCGTTTCTTATGATCTCTCCATTCCATAAGGATAAGATAAACGGCAAGAGCGAGCAACAAGGTGAAAATATTCGTCGGGTACAACAGGCCGACGAGCACTAAAAAGTGGGGAAATACGGCGGCCAATACCAGGGCAACAAGGGCGATACGCCAGGGGAAGCGCAGCCTCGCCAGACGGTAAATCACCAAACAAAGCAACGTGCCAACCACAGCTTCGACCAGACGCATAGCCAAAAAAGATGAGCCAAACAATCCATACACCGCGGCCATAACTATGGGGTACAACGGCGCTCGTGGGAATTTTTCGCCAAATCCCTCACCGGCGATCAGCGATTTTGCCGCCTTGTCATAGTTGCGGGTGTCGCTGAAATAATATTTGTGCGGATCCAAAATCGACACCAGCAAGAGTCGCAGGACGAGGGCAAGTCCTAACAAGACAAGGACAGCTCTTTTTTCATCCCCGAATAGTGAAGACACTTTTTTAAAAACATCTTTCAAAATGATGCCCTGTTATCTATTTCAAATATCCCAGCGCTCTTAATCGCTGCATCATGCTTTCGTCCAATGCCCGGGTGG
>METF01000128.1:15997-16832 GCA_001771235.1 Candidatus Zhuqueibacterota bacterium RBG_16_48_16 | reverse complement strand
GTAAGAAAGAGCCGGAATAGTTTGGCTCTGGTTAGATTGGTAAACTGATCACAGGTATCAAAGGAGAAAGCGCCATGGCCGAGCTGCTCACCAGGGAACTGAAAACATACGAGGATAACTTTGAGTCCCTAGTTGGGATATACGAGGGCAAATTTGTCGTTATTCACGGTGACCGTGTGCTTGGCTCCTTCGACTCGCAGTCCGATGCGATAACCTGGGGCTATCGAGAGATTGGGAATGTTCCTTTTCTCGTAAAACAGGTAAACAAGATCGAGGCACCACTAAGTTTCGTATCCAATCTCTTAGGCGTCTAGCAAAGATGCCATCGTTTACAACACAACTTCCAAACTTGCAGGCCCTTGGCCCTCTTGTTGATATGCGGGTTTGGATCGGCACTCCCGTTGAAGAGGCCATTAAGAAAGTCGGCGGGAAAATTCCTGATCCAGCACAAACTACCGGCATGATTGATACAGGCGCTACGGGTAGCGTCATACAACCCGCTTTAGTCCAACAGTTAGGACTTCAACCCATTGGCGTAGTCAGTATTAGCACCCCATCATCTGATAATGTACCCTGTTATCAGTATAGCGTGCGTCTCATTTTCCCCAATAACGTCTTAGTCGAAGCAATCGCAATAGAAGCACCTCTCAAAGGCCAACAAATCCAGTGCCTCGTGGGTAGAGATGTGTTGGCACACGGCGTTTTGGTGTACACAGGCTACATCAACCAGTTTACACTGAGCTTCTAATTTTCTATTTTATCGAAAAGATACCTGTGAACATCGTCAATTTTTATCCTCTCTTGTAACATCGAATCGCGGTCGCGCACTGTTACC
>METF01000128.1:6981-15947 GCA_001771235.1 Candidatus Zhuqueibacterota bacterium RBG_16_48_16 | reverse complement strand
GGCCTCGTCCATTCTTCGATATCGCCGTCCGACGGCCCCGCCTTCGTCATAAAATACATTATAATAAGGCTTGAGCTTGTTATAGATTTTTTCAGCTACCTCGGGCATGTTATCCCGTTTTACCAAAGGAAATACGGCCGCCTTTATCGGCGCGATGGCGGGGGCAAAGTGCAGAACAGTCCGTTGGTCTTTTTCCAACTGTTGCTCCTCAAAGGCATCGACAAGAACCGTGAGCAAGGTGCGGTCGCAGCCGGCCGATGTTTCCACAATATAAGGAATGTAACGCTCCCTGCAGGTATCGTCGAAATAGTTGAGGTCTTTGCCCGAGTATTCCTGGTGCCGTTTCAGGTCGTAATCGGTCCTGTTATGGATGCCCTCCAGCTCTTTCCAGCCAAAGGGGAATTCGTACTGGATATCAAAAGCATCTGCGGCGTAGTGGGCCAGCTCATCGGGACCGTGCTGGTGGAAGCGCAATTTGTCTGCACGCAGACCCAGCTTGATATAATAGTCCATGCGATCCTGTTTCCAGGACTCGAACCACTCTTTATCGGTGCCGGGCTTGACGAAAAACTGCATTTCCATTTGCTCGAACTCGCGCGTGCGGAAGATAAAATTTTCCGTAGTAATCTCGTTGCGGAAGGCCTTGCCGATCTGGGCGATGCCGAATGGCACTCTTTGACGCGACGATTGCAGCACATTGAAAAAGTTCACATAGATGCCCTGGGCCGTTTCGGGTCTAAGGTAAACCACGCTGGCCTCGTCTTCCACGGCGCCTATATGGGTTTTGAACATCAGATTGAACTGCCGCACTTCGGTCAGCTCGCCGCCGCAGTCCGGGCAGCGATGATCGTCCCCAATCATATCGGCGCGGAAGCGGTGCTTGCACTTTTTACAGTCCACCAACGGATCGGTAAAACTTTCCACGTGCCCGGAGGCTTCCCAAACCCGCGGTGCCATGAGAATGGAAGCATCCAGGCCGACGATGTCGTCGCGGCGCTGTACCATCCACTTCCACCAAAAGTTTTTTATGTTGCGCTTGAGCTCAACGCCCAGCGGGCCGTAGTCATAACAGCTCGCCAATCCCCCATAAATTTCGCTCGACTGAAAAATGAATCCTCTTCGCTTGGCCAGTGAGACAATCTTGTCCATCACATCATTTGAGTTTTTCGCCATTGACTTTTTCCTCGATTTTTTGTGGCTTGTCCGACACTACGCCTTCCGGTGATTGAGAAAGTGAAGCTTTTAATTTTTCGATGTATTCTAACGATTTTAGAAATTTCAGATGGTCTATGTGATATCTCAAATTTGACAACAGAAAAAAATCAATCTCTTTTCCGGTCCTGGCATCGATCTTTGCGCGGAAGGCCTGGGATAGAGGCGTCGATAAAAACCAGCGCAGGTTTTGCAGTCCGAATGCGGAAAGTCTTATCCCGGTCTCAACACCCGGCACGCAGCGGTCGCAAAGATAGGCGCCATTTTCCAGGCCAAAAAATTGCAGCTTGTCGGCATCGGTTCTGTGGCAATTGTTGCACCGTTCCAACTGCGGCTTGAATCCCGCAATATCGAGAAATTTGATCTGAAAACTTTGGACAAAATTGAGCAAGCCGTTTTCCTGCTGCTCAAGAGCGGTTAAAAACTCCAGCAGCAATCGAAACAGCCGCTTGTTTTCGTGCTCATTTTCTTCGGCGCGCTCGATGATTTCGCATGGAATGGCGGCAAGCGCCATTTTCTTCAAATTGCCGTGAATACCCGGAAAATGGTTTATGATTTCCGCGCTGCTGATGTACTGAATGTCGCGCGTGTCCTTTTGATAATAAACCATCGAGATGTGATTGAAAGGCTCAAGGACGCCCAAATACCGGGATTTGATGGTTCTCGACCCTTTGGCCATGGCCGTTATTTTACCAGCTCGCAGAGTATAAAGCACAAGAATCTTGCTGGTTTCACCCTGCTTGCGGCTGTGAAGGACGACGGCTTCTGAGCGGATTAACGACATAATTCAAATTAATTAAGATGCCTGTTCATTAATTTAGTGCTGGGTTATAACCCTGACAGGGTTCCAAATCCTGTCAGGGTTTGCAATATTAATTAGAAAACCCACGACTAGTGCCGGAACCATTTCAAGTACGATGTGGCCAGGAGCAGATAGATCAACAGGCCGAAAACATCGTTCGAGGTGGTGATGAACGGCCCGGTGGCAATGGCCGGATCGAATTTAAGCTTGCTTAAAATAATGGGCATGACAGAACCAACCAAGGCGGCCATAATGATGACAAGTAGCATAGCCAGACTGATAACAAGGCCAAATTCGATGGATACATCAATCTTTAAATTGGGCACCACTGAAAGAATTCGGGTAAAAGCGAATATATACAAGCCTATCAATGTGCCGTTCAACAAGCCAACCTTCAATTCCCGCGCCACTCTTCCCATCCAATCCGTTGTTCCGCCCTCGGCCAGCGCCAGGCTGCGTACGACTATAGTGCTGGCCTGGATGCCGGAGTTGCCGCCCATGGCCATAATGGCCGGCACAAACCAGGTTATCGCCATTAGATTTTGAAAGGTGTGCGCGAATCGACTGAGCACGAGAGCGGCCACGATTTCTCCCATAAAAGCGACAGTCAGCCAGGGCAGACGGAATCTCGAAATGCGAAAAGCGGACATTTCCTGAAGTATTTCTTCCTCGGAGATACCAGCCATTCTCTGCAAGTCTTCGGTAGCTTCCTCCTGCAAAACATCGACGATGTCGTCTATGGTTATCCGTCCCACCAGGCGATTTTGCTTGTCCACAACGGGCATGGAGACGAGATCGTATTTCCTCACCACGTTAGCCACCTGCTCCTGATCCATGTCCGTGGTAACGGAGATGACGTCCTTGTACATGATGTCCTTGATCAGGCTTTTCGGATGACTCAGGATCAGTTTTTTCAGCGAGATGACGCCGGTCAAATGCCTGTCGCGGTCAATTGCATAAACATTATAGACATTCTCCACTTCCTGGGATTTTTGCCGGATTTCGCGAATGGCATCATCGACGATTTCATCATCATAAACGGCCACAAACTCCATGCCCATGATACCGCCGGCCGTCTCCTCATGGTGGCCAAGCAGTTTCTCGACCTCGATCCGGTCACGAACATCGATTTGTGAGAGCACTTTTTTGGCCACATCATCCGGAAGCTCGGCAACGAAATCGGCGGCATCGTCGGAATCCATCTCATCGACGATTTCGGAAATGCGCTCTGTTCCCAGCTTCTCAACGATCTGTTCCCGCGAAACTTCATCCAGCTCTGTTAAAACATCCGAAGCGGTTTGCGGATCGAACAGATCAAAAAGAAAAGCGCGGTCATCCTCGTCCAGATCGCGGATAATATCGGCGAGATCGGCAGGGTGAGTGTCTATGATAATATTCTTTACTGTGGCGACCTCGCCCGCCTTTATCAAATAGGCAATATTTTCGCCGATTTCTTTTCTGTCCTGCAGTTCCATCACGCTTTTACCTTGAAAGGCTGGTCATACAGTAAACTTTTTAAAAGCATACACCAGACGAATTGAATATTAAACATTAGAAATCAAAATTGAGTCCAGTCTAAAAACCACGATTTCACGAATTTTACTGCAACTCTTCAACCCACGAAACACACAAAAAAGAACGAAAAGCAGTTCAGCCCTGCTAATTTTTTTCGTTTATTTTGTGTGTTTAGTGGGAAGTGTTACATTTTATTTCTCATATTCCCCATACATCAATTTGTGAAATCGTGGTTTCTTCCTTTTAAGTTCGAATACAAGATTAAAATTGAAAAAGAACACAAATAAATTTCCCGCTGTCCCGGTTGCCACTACTTCACGGAGCAAAGCGCATTCGCCAGATCAATCCATTGCTTTACGGTCAGGTGTTCCGGCCTGTTCTCAAGGGCGACGGGCAGGCTGTCTCTGTGGCAATCGACATAGTCGCTGAGCGAATTCCTCAGCATCTTTCGGCGCTGGCCAAAAGCCCGGCGCACGACCTGGCGGAAAAACTCCCGGTCTCTCATCGTATCGAGCCGTTGGCTGGTAAACGTCCACCTCACCAGCGAAGAATCCACTTTCGGCTGAGGCTGAAAAACCGTGCGCGGAATGTGCAGCAAAATTTTTACATCGGCGTAGGCCTGGCTGATGACCGAAAGTATTCCATAAGCCTTGCAGTCGGGCGGCGCGACGATCCGTTCCGCCACCTCCCGCTGCATCATCAAAACCATATCCCGTATCTTGGCCGCGGATTCCAACACTTTGAATATAATGGGACTGGTGATGTGGTACGGAATATTGCCGATAATTCTTAAAGGCGAAGTCGCAGCAACACTCGCCAGATCGTATTTTAAAAAGTCCTTATGAACAATGTCCACATTATCGAATTCAAGCAGATCGTCCTGCAAACGCGCCGCCAAATATCGATCGATCTCGACGGCGATCAACTGTTTGACTCTGGCGGCCAATAGCCGGGTCAACACACCTTGCCCGGCCCCGATCTCCACGACAACGTCGTCCTTGCTGAAATCTGCCACAACAACGATCTTGCGGGCCACATTCCGGTCGATGAGGAAATTCTGGCCCAGACTTTGTTTTGGCTTTATCCTCATTGGTTTATTATTCAATGTTCATCAACCGAAAGCCAAAGAGTTCCTGCGCATTTTCGCTGGTGATGCGGGCCACCTCATCCATTGGCAAACCTTTTAC
The DNA here is from genome assembly GCA_001771235.1 of Candidatus Zhuqueibacterota bacterium RBG_16_48_16. GTDB lineage: Bacteria > Zhuqueibacterota > Zhuqueibacteria > Residuimicrobiales > Sediminimicrobiaceae > Sediminimicrobium. The sequence goes on along the minus strand of METF01000128.1, from coordinate 11,231 downwards.
CTCCGCGATCTTTTGGGCAACATAATGCAGGTATGCCGGCTCGTTGCGTTTGCCGCGATGAGGCACGGGACTGAGGAACGGCGAATCGGTTTCCAGCAGCATTTTTTCGATGGGCACTTCCCGCATCACCTCGACCGAGCGCGAGTTTTTAAAAGTGATGTTGCCGGTGAAGGATATAAAAAACCCCAGATCAAGCACTTTGCCGGCCATTTTTAAATCACCGGAAAAACAATGAAAAACGCCGCGCCAGCCGGAGTTGTTCTGCTCTTTTAAAATGGCCAAGACATCTTCCTCCGCTTCGCGGGTGTGGATGACCAGCGGCTTGCCGGTTTCGCGCGCCCAGCCCAGAAACAAACGCAGATAGCGCCGTTGTACTTCCGGCGGAGAAATATTACGATAAAAATCCAGGCCGACCTCGCCGATGGCCACGACCTTGGGATGATCTAAAAGCTCCCTTAGAGGCCCTAATTGCTCTTCGTCGATTTGCGCCACGTCGTGGGGATGAACGCCGACCGTGGCATATATGTTGGGAAATCGTTCGGCGATGGCGATGCTTTTTTTCGCCGATTCATAGTCAATGGCAATATTGATGATGCCCACAACCCGCGCTTCCCCAGCGCGCAAGATGACGTCTTGCCTGTCCGCATCGAATCGATCGAAATCCAGGTGGGCGTGGGTGTCGATGAGGGGAGAAGTCATCGGATTTTTGCACCGCTGGCTACATCCCGATCCGGCACAATCAGCGACAATTGCCCGGATTCATCCTCGGCGGCCAGCAGCATGCCGTTGGATTCGATTCCCCGGATCGTCGCCGGCTCGAGGTTGGCAATGACCGTGATTTTTTTGCCGACGAGATTCTCCGGGCTGTACCAGGCGGCGATGCCGGCAACGATCTGTCGCGTTTCATCACCGATGCGAATCCGCAACTGCAACAGCTTGTCGGTCTTTTCGACGCGCCCGGCTTCGAGGACCGTTGCCACCCGCAATTCTATTTTGCCAAAATCATCGAAGGATATCTTAGGTTTTGTTTGCACAACCGGCTTTTCGCTATTTTTTCTCTCCATCATTTCCGCCGCAATTTTTTTCAATCGTTCTATTTCAGGCTCTATGTCGCTGTCTTCAATTTTTTTGAACAGAATATCCGCCTGCCCCAGCTTATGGCCGGGCTTTAACGCCGGGCTGCCGGCATCGTCCCAAAGTTGTCGAGCGACAACGCCATCCAATCCCAGCATGCGCCACACTTTTTCCGCGGAAAAAGGCAAAATCGGCCCCATGAGAATCGCCAGCGAGCGACAAGCCTGAAGACAAATATTCAGAGTGGTCGCGCATTTTCCCGGCTGTTTGGTCACCGTAGTCCACGGCTCCTGGTCGTTAAAGTATTTATTGCTCATTCGCCCCACATCCATAAAAGCGTTAATCCCTTTGCGGAACTCGAACTGCTCGAAGTACAGGCCGATTTTTTTAGGGGCTTTTTTCAAAACGTCGAGCATGGTTTTATCGAGGTCGTCATATTCACCGTACTCGGGCACAAGGCCGTGATAACGCTTGTCGACAAAAGTCAACGTCCTGTTAATGAAATTGCCGATGATATCCGCCAGCTCACTGTTATTCCTTTGTTGAAACTCCTGCCAGGTGAAATCGGCATCCTTGGTCTCCGGCGCGTTGTTGGCGAGGTAATAGCGCAACGGATCCGGGGGAAATCTTTCCAGGTAATCCTCGAGCCAGACGGCGTAATTTTTACTGGTGGATAATTTATTTCCTTCGAGGTTGAGGAACTCGTTGGCCGGAACATTGTCCGGCAACACATAATCACCGTGCGCCATGAGCATGGCCGGGAACATGATGCAGTGAAAAACAATATTGTCTTTGCCGATAAAATGAACAAGCCTGGTATCCTGGCGCTGCCAATATGTTTTCCATAAATCGGGATCGTTTTTCTCCTGCGCCCATTCCTTCGTCGCCGAGATATAGCCGATGGGGGCATCGAACCACACGTACAGCACTTTGCCTTTCGCCTCTTCGAGCGGCACGGCAACGCCCCAGCTTAAATCGCGCGTCACCGCCCGGTCGGACAGCCCTTCCTTTAGCCAGCTTCTCACCTGCCCCAGAACATTGGTCTTCCAGTGCGGCTTGCTTTCGATCCATTTTTCTATGCGCTGCTGAAATCGGCCGAGAGGCAAAAACCAGTGCATGGTTTCTTTATAGACCGGCACATCGCCGGTGAGAACGCTCTTTGGCTCGATCAATTCCGCAGGCGACAAGGACGAACCGCATTTCTCGCACTGGTCGCCATAAGCCTCGGCATAACCACACACGGGGCAGGTTCCTTTTACGTACCTGTCCGGCAGAAACATGTCGATCTTTTCATCATAAAGCTGCTTTTCCACCCGCTTGCTGAAAATGCCTTTTGCGTGAAGGTTTAAAAAAATTTCCTGCGAGGTCTGGTGATGTACTTTTGAGCTGGTGCGTCCGTAATAATCGAAAGAAATGCCGAACTTTTCAAAAGCGACTTTGTTGCGAAAATGGAACTCGTTCACGATTTCCTGCGGAGTGACGCCCTTTTTCCCCGCGGCGATGGTTATCGGCACGCCATGCTCATCGGAGCCACAAATGTAAAGGACATCTCGTTTTTTCATGCGTTGATAGCGGACGTAAATATCCGCCAGCAGGTAAGCGCCTGCCAGGTGCCCCAAATGAATGGGACCGTTGGCATAAGGCAGCGCGCTGGTGACCAGGATGCGCTTATACTCTTTTTCTTCTTTTTTCATAGGCTATAGTGTAAAATCGGTTTTGTCATTGGATCCCAGCTCATCGTCGTCTTCTTCAACCAGCTTCTGCGCGCCTTCCACGTGCTCGAATTTGGTAAATTCTTCGATGGAAAACGTTTCAAATTTTGTTTCGGAAAAAGCCAGTGTGACTGTTTCGCCAAACAAATCGGCTTTTATGACTTTGCCGACACCTTTGGGCGTTTGATAGGTCCTTTCCAATTCAGGATATTTTTTGCTCTGTTCCAGGTAAAATTCTCGTTCATACATCAGGCAGCAAAGCAGCCGGCCGCACAATCCCGACAGTTTTTGCGGATTCAGCGGCATGTTTTGCTCTTTGGCGCTTTGCGTCGTAATCGGCGCAAATTCCTTGATAAAAGTGGTACAGCACAATTTCCTGCCGCAGGAGCCGTAGCCGCCGATCCTTTTTGCTTCGTCGCGAACGCCGATCTGCCGCAGCTCGATGCGCACCTTGTAAATGGCGGCCAATGATTTGACCAGCTCGCGAAAATCAACGCGCTTGTCCGAGGTAAAGTAAAAGGTGATTTTATTTCCATCGAACTGTATTTCCACATCCACCAGCTTCATATCGAGATTGTGGTCGGAAATCCGTTGCCTGCATGTTTTAAAAGCTTCAAATTCCTTGCGCTGTTTTTCCTTAAAAACTTCCAAATCCTTTGGGGTCGCCTTACGGATGACATTCCTAAAATCACCCTGAATGTTTTTTCTTTTCAGCATGGCTCCCAGTTGATTGACAATGCCGAGGTCCTGGCCTTTTTCGGCTTCGACAACGACATAGTCACCCACCATGAAAGGGAATTGCTGGGGATTATTATATATTTCTTTTCGCTCCCCTTTGAAGGCTACTTCTATCATCGCTTTGTTCCTTTTATGGGCATATATCTATGTAAACTCGTGAAAAGCACGAGCAAAATCAGGTTGAGCTGGATGTTTCTATTGATATATCCAATCGACTGCTCGATGGCGGCAAAGATGTTGTTGTAATCGATGGATTCGAAGGCGCCGATGAATTTGACCAGCGTTTCATATTTGTCGATGTTTACCAGATCGCCGTCGCCGGAGGATTGTGGCTGGCGGTTGTCCAAAACCATCGCATCTCTGAACCACAAAAGAAGGAGGTTGAGAATATCCTTGACCTTATGCTTGTCGTAGTTCTGCATGATCTCCTCGACCATCTGTATCCTGGTCAGGCTGTCCCGCAGGCAGGCGCGCAACAGCTCCACGACAAAATCGCGCTTGGATGTGAGATCTTCCTGCAGCGCTTCCAATGCCCGGCGATAGCTCCCTTGCGCAATCCTGGCCAGTAACCGCGCCAGCTCTGCCGAAACCCCTTTGCGCTGGATCAAGGCATTTTCGATAGCCGTGTCGGACAACAATCCGAAACGCACCTCCTGGCAACGGGATAGGATCGTCGGCAACAGGGCGTTTGGCCTGGCTGTCGTTAATACCAAGTGCATGTGATCA
>METF01000128.1:5877-6928 GCA_001771235.1 Candidatus Zhuqueibacterota bacterium RBG_16_48_16 | reverse complement strand
TGACTACAACCCGAAAGCCCTCCAGCGGCTTGAGAACGCTGACATGCCGCACCTCACGAATCCTGTCGATACTGATGCCCGGAGCCGCCCAGGGTTTTTTACGCAGATAGGGTTCCGCCGACATGCCCTGTAGAATATCTCGCTCCTCATCCGGCGAAGTGCCCTTTGGCATGGGAAAGATGAAAATAAAGTCCGGATGAGAAAAATTGCCGACTCTGCGGCAGGAGGAGCAGGAGCCGCAGGGCCTGTCCGCCCCGGACTGGCAAAAAACCGCCTTTGCCAATTCGATGGCCATGGCTTCTTTTCCCACGCCTTCCGGCCCGCTGAACAGATACGCATGTGGAAGACGCTGACGGACAATGGCCTTATGCAGAATGTCCTTTGCCCGTTCCTGGCTTATGATATTTTCGAACGCCATACGATAATTCAGTTCAAAGTTTTTTATTTGACAAGCTTGGATTATTCATATTCATATGCTACTGAGTTGCGCCGTACATGGAGATAACGCTTCAGACGCCACCTGCTGCCACCGAGTATGTTTGATTGCCAGAACGCTTGAAAACTGTGAATGATTGTTAAACTCGCAGCGTAAAGGTGGTAGGCTGCAAGTGCGTGTTCGCGATCCCTTTACAACAACTGTCAGCCTGACCTTATCCAAATTTCTCTTCCAAAGATTTCCATTTCCAGTGATGTTTTGCTACTGGGTCATCAACATTTGTCTCATTCGTCCAAAAGTTTTCATCGGGCAAATTGTCAGTCTCAACTTCAACTTCATGAATAGTGTACTGGGTGCGAAGCCCTGGATAGGATTGAGATTCATGGATCGAAATCTGGGGCGCAACTGACGACGAAACAATTCTTATACTGTCAGGGCTTATTTGTAGCTCTTCCTTGAGTCCACGAACTGCCGCGTCGATATGACTTTCACCAGCCTTGACTTTTTCAGCAGGAGGGAACCCTCTATACCGCTTTTGATTTCGACCAAGTTGCTGTCCCTCCTCAACTAGAATTCTATCTCCACTACGAATGATAATATTCACGACGTGAATCA
>METF01000128.1:5594-5801 GCA_001771235.1 Candidatus Zhuqueibacterota bacterium RBG_16_48_16 | reverse complement strand
CAACGCTCAAGGTTAACGCCGTTCGCTTCGAGCCATTCTCTCAACTGATGTATGTTTTCAAATTGAATCATCTAGACTCTCCTGCCAAAAGTCGAATCAGAGGAAGAACCAAGTAACGATAATTCCTATTGTATAGTCGCACATTCGTCACTTTTGTGAATCATCCAGTCTAGTTGTTTACCTATCCCGGCAAATATATTTGAAGTT
>METF01000128.1:2815-5351 GCA_001771235.1 Candidatus Zhuqueibacterota bacterium RBG_16_48_16 | reverse complement strand
ACGGACAATGGCTTTATGCAGAATGTCCTTCGGCCGTTCCTGGCTTATGATATTTATAAATGCCATTCGATTATTCAGTACGGAATTTTTTAGTTAAGAAGCTCGGATTGTTCCTATTCCTATGCCGCTGAGTTGCGTCGGACATGGGATAACATAAAAAAAGAATCCTTAGTTATTATTTCTCATGGCTTCTTTAAATGCACGATAGCTTTCATCCAGTTCACCTTCAGAAGCATTTATATAAGAAAGCCCCTTCTTCCCGAGGAGATCAAAAAATTCGGTGTATTTTATTCCGAGGAGTTCAGCTGCTCTACCCAGACTTATATTTCCATTCTGGCGTTGTTCAATGATGAAATCCTCATAAACCGTTCTTTGTATTTCCTCAATATTTTTAAAGTTCCCCAGAATATCATCGGGGATTTGAATTGAAATAGTGGTCATATATTTGTTCCTTACAATTTTCTTAATTGAACACAATTTATTATCTAATGTCATTAAAAAAACTGAAATATTAAAATAATCAAAATTTTGGTTCTTTTTACTTCCCCCCAGCTAACTAAGGGTCAGCCGGAACAGCACCCGAAACCAAGCGCGCCGATGGAGAAAGACAGACGGCCAACATAATGCGCTAAGCCAGCCAATCTTCCGGATTAAGGTTCTGGGTATTTTCCCAGATTTGGAAGTGCAACACGGGACCGTTGAGCGATCCCGAATCCCCTACCGTACCGATGACCTGACCTTCCTGAACGAACTGGTTCGTCTCGACCAATATTTCGGCCAGATGAGTATATACCGTATAAAAACCATCATCATGGCTGATGATGATGATGTTGCCTCTTCCTCTCTGCCAGGTAATGGCCTGCACCCAGCCTTCATCGACGGACTTGACCGGCGTTCCGAGATTTGCCTTTATCTCAATGCCAAGATTTTCAGTAACCGTTTTTAATTGGGGATGTTTTTGTTTGCCAAAATGACTGATGACCGAGCCTTGCGCCGGCCATATAAGCTTTCCTTTCAAGCCGGCAAATTTTCGCGTCTTTCTGCCCGGCAGCACCGGCGCGGCTTGCCGGGATGTACCCGGCGAGCGCGAAAGGCGATCTTCTTCAGCCCTGGCGATCAGGCCGAGAATCTGGCGCTCCGCTTCCTGCACATCCTTCAATCTTTGTGAAATAACCGCGTTGTCATTTTGGATTTTCTTTAAATAAACATCCCTCTTGTCCCTGCTCTCGACGAGTTGTTTCTTCTCTTGTTCAAGCTCATTCAATTTGCGCTCTTGCGAGGTCAATTGCATATTCAGGAGGTCCTCTTCCTGTTCCAAATGGGCCTTTTTCGATGCCAGGCTTTCGATGTTCCGCTTGTCGTTTTGATAGATTATTTTTTGATAGCGCGTCCACACCTGCACCTGTGAGAGCGATGTGCTGGCAAAAAGCGTTTCCAAAAAAGCGGTGCGGCTGTGTTTATAAAAATGGACGATTCTATCTTTTAGCAATTTTTGCAGCCTGTCGATTTCCGCACTGGTCATCACGATGTCGTTTCGCCCATTTTTGATCTGGCGCTCGCGGGTTCTCACATCTCTTGTAAGCGAATTGAGATAACCTTTTGTCACATCGATTTCGCGGTCGAGCGTGGAGATATGGCTCAAGATTTCCGCTTCCTGCTGCTTGCTTTTGGAAAGCTCTTTTTCAAACTTGGCAATTTCTTTTCTCAATTCGCCCAGCTCCTGGCGCTGCGCCGCATCCAGCTCCATCTCCCTGCCGTTTGCATCAAAGTGAGCAAACACAAGCAGCCAGGCCGCACAAATATGTCTTTTTCTAAAAAATAACATGCGGCAAAGATAACAGTTTGCTGAAAGAAAAGCAATTGAAAAGAACCTGCAATATAAAAGCTTGGCGACAAGGGCCATTGTACCAAAAATCTTGAATGTCTCCGGTCGAATGGCTATATTTTCCCGCGTTTTAAAAGGCAAATAACATCATGAAAATTCTCCGTAATCTCTTTAAAAAAAGTGAAAAGGCACGGCTCATCGATCAACTGCCGTTGCTCAAGTCATTGGATGGGCAGGAAAAAAATGTGCTGCAAAATCTCCTGCACCGGCGGGAGTTCAGTAAAGGCAATATCCTTTTCACCGCCCGGGATCCGGCTGTAGCCGCCTATTTTGTTCTCAAAGGATCGGTGGGCCTCTACCAGGGCATGGAGGCAACGCCGCAGAACCGCATCCAATTGGTGCGGCCAGGGGAAATTTTGGGCTATTCTGCATTCTTCAGCGACGCGCCGCGAAACGCCACCGCTGCGGCCATGGAAAATACCGCTTGTCTTGCGATGTTGCGAAAGGACTTTACCGACCTTTGCTGCCAGCGTCCCAAATGTGCGCTCAAGATTCTTTTGTCACTGTACGATGTCCTTTACCATCACGATCTGGCCGAGCTGCGGGAAAAATATAATCAATTGACGCAGCAATTGGCAAAAGCAAATATCATCGTTTGACCACCAGCGGAGAAAAGTGAACGGATTAAAGGCAAAAGCCATTGCTTATCTC
>METF01000128.1:790-2735 GCA_001771235.1 Candidatus Zhuqueibacterota bacterium RBG_16_48_16 | reverse complement strand
CGTCTGGACCATCCTTCTCACGCTGTTGTCAAGCCATACAAATCCTCTGCTCGACGGCAAAAAGTGGCTGTTCAGCTCATCGGCCATTTTCCTCGTCGTTGTGACCGTTTATTTTTTTCTTCCGGGCATCATTCACAGCAGCGCCGCTGACTCCTTGCAAACCACGATTGCTCCTGCCAATGCCGTTCGTTCCGCCGGGATAAAAGCCGTGCCGGATTTGCTGTTCCGTGTAAATGCCCTAGTCCTATGCTCTTCCGCCTTCTTAATAACCCACGCGCTGCCCGGCCCGGTAATTTCCCTGATCACCCTGAGTCTTGCATTATTTTTATCCGGCCTCAGGACGCAGGTAAAACAGCTTGTTTTTGCTTCGCTGCCGAACAGCGTCTTTGAAAGAGCGGCGATTTATGTAACCGGAATTTCCGTTTTCGGCGCACTAGTTCGGGAGATGGTTTTTACGGCGTTGTTATCCGGCCTGCTGTGGGGGTGCGCTTTGTGGCTTTTGGACTATCCTCTAAAGCTGCCGTTACTCGGCATGTCCGTCTTTTTCGCACTCATTCCGTTTTACGGCTTTTGGCTTGCTCCGGTTTTTATCCTGTTCAACCTGGCCGTACATTCGTTCGACCACACTCAGTTTGCAGGGTTTTTCATCACTTTGGCGGTTTTGTGGCTCATGAGATTTCTGTTATTTCATGAGAAATGGGCAAAGACCAGACACCAACCCGACAAGTTTCTTTTATTCATCATGATCGTCTTTGGCTATATTTTCCATCAAGCATTCGGACTCTTTTTTCTGCCGCTGTTCGCCACGGGATTTTATCTCACACAAGCTTTCCTTTTGCTTCTTACCAAAAAATTTTCTATTTTAGCACCTTAAAAAAAGCCGGGTTTTGTCCAATTGCCTTAGGCAACCTGCGCTTATCGTTTAACATTACGGCACGCACATGGCATCGACGATGCAAAACAATTCGATGGTCGCGTTTCAGGGAGATCATTACGCTTTTAGTGAAATCGCCGCAAAAAACTATTTTGGCGAGGAGATCGAGTGCCTTCCCTGCAAAACCTTTGAACGGGTCTTTGCCGCCGTTGAAGGCGGCGAAGCGGCATTCGGCATCATACCGGTGGAGAACTCGCTAACGGGAAGCATCCATCGAAATATCGACCTGCTTTTGGAAAAAGACCTGCACATCGTCGGCGAGACTTTTCTGCGAATAGAACAGCATTTGATTGCGGCCAGAGGTGTGCAACTGAAAGACATCAAAACTGTTTACTCTCATCCCCAGGCGCTGGAGCAATGCCGCAACTTTTTATCCAAATTAGATGGCATCGAGAGCGTGGCCAGCTACGACACGGCTGGCAGCGCCAAGATGATCCTGGATAAGAATCTCCGGGACGCCGCCGCCATCGCCAGCCGCCGTGCCGCGGAAGATTATGGTATGGACATTCTCTGTGAGGAAATTGAAGATATCCCGGAAAATTTTACCCGCTTTCACATCATTGCCAGGGAGGCTGTCAAGCTCGGCGAACCGGATAAAACATCCGTTGTTTTCTCGATGAAAAACATCCCCGGGGCGCTGTTCAAAAGCCTGAGTGTTTTTGCCCTGCGCGACATCGATTTGTTGAAAATCGAATCCAGGCCGCTGCGTGGTCGCCCATGGGCCTATTTTTTCTATCTCGATTTTCAAGGGCATCCGGGAGAAGAGCGGTGCATCAACGCCATCCGCCATTTGCAGGAAATAACAAGTTATCTCAAAGTTTTAGGCTCATACAAATCCGGACAACAGCAAAAAACATTGATGTAGAGTAAGGTGAACAATCCCGAAAGGAGTATACGAATTATGGCTGGCAGTATGGATGGGGTTCGAGGAAATCTTGGTATTCTGGTCGGAGGAGGACCTGCCCCCGGCTTGAACGGCGTCATTGCCGCTGTGACCATCGAAGCCCGGCG
>METF01000128.1:0-553 GCA_001771235.1 Candidatus Zhuqueibacterota bacterium RBG_16_48_16 | reverse complement strand
ACGGCCTATGGCGCCAGCGAAATCGCCAAAGCCGCCGGGGGCGAAATCAAATTTGCCCATGTTCCAAAAACCATTGACAATGATTTGCCCTTGCCGCATAACATACCCACTTTCGGCTATCAAACCGCCCGCAACCTGGGCGCCATTCTGGTGAAAAATCTCATGGAAGATGCACGGGTCACCGGGCGCTGGTATGTCACCATCGCCATGGGGCGCCACGCCGGTCACCTGGCGCTGGGCATTGCCAAGTCATCCGGGGCAACGGCGGCCATTATTGCTGAGGAATTTGGCGACGATGAGACGATTCCATTGAAAAAAGTATGCGATATTTTTGAAGGATCGATTCTAAAACGCATGGCAATGGGCCATAACCATGGGGTGATGATCATCGCGGAAGGTGTGGCGATGCGGTTCAGCGCTAAGGAGCTGGAAAACGTTCCAGGAACGACTGTCGAATATGATGCTTATGGTCATCTTCGCCTCGCCGAGGTTGATCTTGGCAAACTCATCAAACAAGAGATGCAAAGACGTATGAAAAAGCACGGCTACAACA
>METF01000127.1:17687-18757 GCA_001771235.1 Candidatus Zhuqueibacterota bacterium RBG_16_48_16 | reverse complement strand
TAAAGCCGGTCAAGGAGGTCGATCAGGTAGGGTTCCAATATCTCGATTTCCATATCCATCAGCAAACGGTCGTAAGAGATGTGCAAGGCGTGCAAGACCGCATCGGTGGTCAGAAAGACCGGCAGGTCCTTGACGTAGATATCGTGAAAGGCGTGTCCAAAACAATTGAATTTGAGCCGCTCGGTGACGACAAAGTGATTGGTTCTGAGCAGCTCCGCCTCCTGGTCGGAGAGCTGGTATTTCAGGCTCACCGAATCGTAATAGGCAACATTGTCAAGAACCGTTGGGGTGGCGCTGCCCTTGAAATAGCTGTGTTGAGGTGCATGTCTGCCGAGCAATTCCTGTGGCGATAAATTTTCGTTGGCTTTCAGGAAATCGGCATATTCCGCTGCGCTGAACGGGCTTTGGGCATAGAGGATGAAAGGCAGGACAAATACGAGAAAAGCAAGATAGCGACGTTTCATGATCTCATCTCCATCAATAATGATGAAATATATATCTGTTTATACAAAACTCCAACTCTTTATTCAAATATCCTGCCAAAGTGCGCCATCCGGTCGACTAAATTATGATTGAATAACGATCTGGGAATGCGTAAAATAGCCGAAGGTCTTTTCATTGGGATGAGAGCCATGTTAAAAGAATGTAAAATTTTCGGCACCGCAACAAAAATTCGCACTCAGAAATTTGATAGCGAAAGGAAATGCCATGAAATCTTTTCCAGCTATTTTTTTATTGATCTTGTTTCTTGCGCTGGTACTCCCCAGCGCTGTGACAAGGGCCCAGGACGTTGACTTTTCTTCCTCCAACTTGCCCATCATTGTGATTGACACTTTTGGACAAAATATCATCGATTCCCGCAAAATCGACGCACTTATGGGCATTATCTACAATGGCCAGGGCAAGCGCAATGCTCTCACCGACCCATTTAACGAATATGATGGAAAAATCGGCATCGAGCTGCGCGGCTCCAGCTCACTGCAATTCCCCAAAAAGCAATTTGCCATCGAGACGCGCGATTCCCTGGGCAATAATTTGAATGTCTCGCTGCTCGGCATGCCGCAGGAAAA
>METF01000127.1:17519-17642 GCA_001771235.1 Candidatus Zhuqueibacterota bacterium RBG_16_48_16 | reverse complement strand
CAACGTGCTCATTTACAAGATATCCAACGACATGGGGCGATACGCTTCGCGCACCCGGCTGTGCGAGCTGGTGCTCAACGGCGAGTATTGGGGCGTCTATGTGCTGATGGAGAAAATCAAAAG
>METF01000127.1:16905-17250 GCA_001771235.1 Candidatus Zhuqueibacterota bacterium RBG_16_48_16 | reverse complement strand
TTATGCCGATCCGGATAGTGGCTACGCCAAATATCTCGATGTCGACTCTTTTGTCGATCACTTTATTCTGAACGAAGTCAGCAAAAATGTCGATGGCTTCCGTTTGAGCGCCTATATGTATAAAGACCGGGACAGCAAAGGCGGCAAGATCGTTATGGGGCCGATTTGGGATTTTAACCTGGCCTTTGGCAACGCCGATTATTACAGCGCTTTTAGTCCCTATGAATGGATTTTGGAATTTTTCTACACCGACGATCAATTTCACCAGAGTGATGCGTTTACAATGCCCTTCTGGTGGTGGAAGCTGTGGCAGGATGACAACTTTAAAGTAAAAGTCTATAAGCG
>METF01000127.1:12045-16870 GCA_001771235.1 Candidatus Zhuqueibacterota bacterium RBG_16_48_16 | reverse complement strand
ATAGCCTGCTGAATACCATCGATTCGCTGGTCGATACGCTGCAGGAAGCCCAGGTGAGAAATTTTCAGAAATGGCCGGTTCTTTCGATCTATGTATGGCCCAATGCTTACGTCGGCGGCTCGTATGAAAACGAGATTCGCTATTTGAAAGAATGGATACAAGATCGCATCGAATGGATCGACGACAACCTGTATATTATCATGACGGGCATCAATAATAGAAACAGAACAGAATTAAACGTCCCGGGAAGATTTTCACTTGAACAGAATTATCCGAATCCCTTTAACAGCCAAACGATCTTGTCTTATCACTTGGCAGAATCCGCAGAGGTTGTCGTAGAAATATTTAATCCTTTGGGACAAAAAGCCAAAACCCTTTTCGAGGGCCGGGCATCCGCCGGAATCCATACCCTGACCTGGGACGGCAAGAATGATCGAGGGAGCGCCCTGCCGTCAGGAGTGTATACCTGCCAGCTCAAGGCAGGGTTTCAGGTTTATCATAAAAAGATGCTGTTGTTGCGTTAATTTTAGGATACCTATTTCGCCACCAAGTCGCAAAGCCACTAAGGAACACAAAAAATCTTTGTGAACCTTTGTGTCTTCGAGTTTTCGTGGCAAAAGAATAAAGATACCTGAATAGATACTATCCAGGAGCTACAAGATGAAAAACTGCGCTACCATCATTTTGATCGTGACCTTTTTTGCCGGAACATCATTCGGCCAAACGGACTGGTTCTGGCAATATCCGCAGCCCCAGGGCAACACCTTGAACGACGTATTTATGATTGACGAGAATACGGCCGTTGCCGTTGGCGAGCTGGGCACCATTGTCAGGACGACGGATGGCGGAGAACATTGGCAGGTCATATACCATCAAGTGGGAACATCGGAAAACCTGAACGCCGTTTTCTTTATCAATAACCATACCGGCTGGGCCGTAGGCGAAAGAGGCGTCACTATCAAGACCACCGATGGCGGCCAGAGCTGGCAGGCGCTGGATTCTCCGACAGAATATCACCTTTATGATGTTTGTTTTGTCGATGAGAACAGGGGATTTATCGTCGGCAGGTTCGGTAAGATATTGAGAACGACGGACGGCGGCGCGAGCTGGATAACTCTGAAATCGGGCACCCAGCGTTCGCTGCAGGCCATAGAATTTATCGATAACAAAACCGGCATCACTGTCGGCAGCGGCGGTACTATTATCAAGACGAGGGACGGCGGCGAAACGTGGCAGGTCGTTCAGGCCGGTTATGCTTATCACCTGAAAGCCGTGCAATTCGTCGATCACGAGCTGGGATATGCTGTGGGCACAGGGGGGACGGTTTTAAAAACACGGGATGGCGGCGCGAGCTGGAGCCGCATCGACAACGATATGACCGATGATTTTTACACTGTCCAGTTTGCCAATGCCGATACCGGCTGGGCAGTCGGTTATGCGGTGGACGACAACGAGCAGGCAGTCGCCGCATTGTACAGCACCGAGGATGGCGGCCTGACGTGGCATTACGAGCAGGCGCTTGGACGGCCTTTAAATGCCATCCATCTCAACAATCAGGGGAATGGCTGGGCCGTGGGCGGAAGCGGCACCATCGCCAGGGTGAAGAGCTATGGTGGCGAAATCATTGCCCAAAGCAGCGAGGAGCTTTATTGGCTCTACTCCGTTTATTTTTTCAATCCCGATACCGGTTTTGCCGCGGGCATCGGCGGCGTTATGAGAACGAACGACGGTGGAACAACCTGGACGCAGGCCAGAACGGATACCAATGGTGTCATTGGCTTTTTGGATATCAGCTTTGCCAATCAGGATACCGGCGTCATGGTTGGCGGTCAATGGCTGCTCGACGGACAAACCTGGACTCCCATTGCTTTGATTAGCCATACGACGGATGGCGGGCAAACCTGGCACGACACCACCTTTACCAGTCACCCCTATTTTTGGAACGTTCACCTCACGCCATCCGGTCGGGGCTGGGCCGTGGGCGTCGGCGGGGCCTTGATGCAAACCGAGGATATGGGTGTGACATGGAGCGAACAGTCCCTGGACGCCAGTCTTGATTGGAACGGTCTCTTTTTCATCAACGATACCACAGGCTGGATCGTTGGCGGTTACGGCTCAAGGGGATACAAGACCACCGATGGCGGCGAAACCTGGGAACGGATGCGCATGGGCGGCAGCTATTACCTCATGGATGTATTTTTCCTGGACGAACGGACAGGGTGGGCCGTCGGATATAACGGCGCCGTGCTGGTAACAAGGGACGGTGGCGAGCACTGGGAAGAACAGGAGAGCGGAGCCACCGCTATGCTCTATTCGATATTTCTTACGGAAACGACCACCGGGTACGCCGTCGGCGAGGGTGGCACAATAGTGAGGACCATTGATGGCGGACAGACCTGGGAAAACATGGTCAGCCCGACCTCGAAGGAGCTGGATGTGGTCTTTTTTATCAATACCCAAACCGGATGGATTGCCGGAGAGGATGGAACCATTCTGAAGACAGTCAGCGGTTTTACCGATGTGCCCCGTCGAACCCAGGAGCCAACAACGTTGCCCTTGAGCTTTTCTCTCGGCCAAAACTATCCCAACCCGTTTAATCCCGTTACCACTATTCCCTTCACCCTTGACAAGCCGACAAAAGTCACGCTAAAAATATTCGACCTGCTGGGCAAGGAGGTGGCTACCCTGGTCGACGCCCGGTTAGCTGTCGGACATCACACTGCCAATTTTAACGGTGCAAACCTGGCCAGCGGCGTTTACTTTTATAGATTGACCGGCGATTCTCGGAGTGAGATTCGTAAGCTTGTGTTGCAGAAATAATAAAATAGAGTTACAGTCCACCTCCGCAGGTGGACTAGAACTCTTTTATTTTAGCAATGTCATTTTCCGCATCCCTTTATAGGCACCTGCTTCAAGAGAGTACACATAAACGCCTGAAGGCAGCCTGTTCTGATAGGAATCGCTTCCATCCCAGCGAGCGGAATAGGTGCCGGGTTGCCTGGTCTCGTTTACCAGCTCGCGCACCGTCTTGCCGTTGAGATCATAAATTGTCAATCGCACGTCGCTTTTTTCTGTTACGGTGTAGCGGATTTCTGTAGAGGGATTAAATGGATTGGGGAAATTTTGCGATAAGTGAAAATCCTCCGGCGTGTCGGAAGCCGGCTTTGCCGTCACGTCTGAAGTGCCGTAGAGCAAGAGATCTTCGGGTATTGGCGTACCGGTTCCCGGCGGATACGCACCGCTTTCGTCCCAGATGATCCAGTCGTACAGGCTTCCCACTTTGGTATCCCCAAGGTCACCGAAGCGGAAGTAATTTTCAGGCTCTGTCAGTGCCTCGCCTGCTGTACCCAGGTATGAAAGCGGATCTTCATCCACAAAGACCTCGATGAAATCCGCGAGGATCGTCATCCGGTAAATGTGCCATTCTTTTGTATCCAGTTGGGCGGAAATCCCTGCTTTGTTGAGCTGGATGTCCGCGCCTCTTCTCCCGACCAGCCTTTCGCGTACCGCGCTGTTATAAATATAGACATCAAAATCGCGATCGTAGCTTGTCGCTTCAAGGGCCTTGCAGCGGAATACCAGCGTTCCCCCCACGGCGGGATCCACGGCCCATCTCATCAGCCACATTTCTTTTACAGCGCCCTGGTTTTCATCGACCATTAAGAGCTTGTTCTCGGCAATATCGGGATCATCGATGACCGTAAAAATCGAGGTGATATCGTCGGGCGAATCACCGCTCTCATGCCAGGCCGTATCCACTTCCGTAGGGTAGAGGCTGCAATCATAGATTTTCCATTGCGCCTGGGCTGTCGCGGAAAGGAATAATGCAACGAGACCGAGTATGAATAACAATTTTTTCATGGCTTCCTCCTTTGTAAATATAAGGACGATTTCAATCAGGCCGCTTGACCTCCTTGCTCATAGGGTTTGATTTCAGGTATCGTTAAAATTAAAAAAGGGAAACAACACACTTGGTGGCGACTGTTTCCCTTTATTTTCGAGCCGTTTTAATATAGAAACCGAAACAGAAAGAAGCAACCCTTGATTTTCGTTATTCAAATCAGGCTCATGGCTTGTATTTGTAATATTGGATTCAGAGGCATCTCATTAAGCAGCGGAAATGGATTCTTATTCTCCGGCAGCTTCCAAAACTCTTTTAATAAGATTTTGACTCATCCAAAATCCGGCCTTTGAAATGAGATCATTTAATATTGGATCGAGTTTTTGAACAATGCCCCTTTGTTTGGATTCTATCAGAATCCCCAATAATTCAAGTTTTTCAACTGATGCTAAATTTATTATAGGTGAGGTATTACTGACTACGATCACAAGCGCCCTGATTTTTTTAATGTGTTTTCATCTTTACTCCAAATGCTTGTACTTTTTTATTGCGATTGGACAGTTCAATTTTAGTGATATTAAACTGGATATTCAATTAGAAAATAAAGATATTGTTCCATCCATTATCAGTGTTCTATGGCTCGGTGAGCGGTATAGTGACTTGCCGTGCTGAAAAACAGCATCAGATTAGACCTGATCAGTAAAGGAACAGCCAGATAGAATCCCTGATCGGATGTGTACACTGCAATGTATTTTTAGCCAAAGAAGTCTCTGCGCTTATAACTCATCATTTCTCTCTACTGATGCGAAATTTTATGCCAGGTCTCTTTCCAAAATCAATACATCCTCGCTCTTTGCAGTTTATAATTGCATCATCAATCCCAAAACGGCATAGTGGATCAATGCAAAAGTATACACCTCATCGTTGTCCGCCCCGCCTTCGAGAATCCGGTAGCCGATCTTAACCCGGAATTTGTCTGTTTTC
>METF01000127.1:7801-11956 GCA_001771235.1 Candidatus Zhuqueibacterota bacterium RBG_16_48_16 | reverse complement strand
AGAGAACCTGAAATTGATGAGAGGGACAAAGCCGACATTTTCCTTGCTGGATTCGAGAGAGGCACTTTTTAACGCGATTTTCGCATCCCTGATTTTACCTGTTAGGCCCAGACCGCATGCAATAGATTTTGTCCGGTAGATTTCATAGCGATAGGTCAAGCGACAGGAGTTGAATTTGTAGGAGAAATATTCCGCAAGTCAGAATAGCAACGAGTTCTATGGTCTTCACGGCATGTACTCCTTGTGAATCAGTCTTTTGCCGCCTGGTAAAGCGATTTGAGCGCCACCACGATTGCAGCGGGCGCCACAAAAATCAGCAGGGCAATATAGATACTGCCCAGAAGGGGTCCGATCCTGGGGATATCGTAAATCAGCTCACCGCCGAACGCGGATATGATCACTAAACTCACCGCTGCCAGGAGAAAGGATTGGACTTCTTTGGCCCTAATGTTTAAAAAGCCCACCACTATTCCCAGAATGGTCAGCAGCCAAAGCATCCAGTCCTTAAAGAAAAAGCCGGTAACGATGCTGATAACGATGCCAAAAATGAATGCAACATGTCCAATCTTTGCCACGCTTTATGCCTCCTCTTTTTGAAATGATCAAGTCTCAGCTATCCTGAATGACCCATTGCCACAAAGCCTCAAAGAGACCAAGGTACACAAAGTATAGGAACTATCAGATTTGTCAAGCGACTGAAACGGAGTAATGCAAAGAATTTGTTTGAAAACGCCTTTCCATTTATCTTGGTGATCCTTCGTGACTCGGTGTCTTTGTGGCGAAAATTTATGAATAAGGCAGACCATAAGCTGCAATAACTCTTTCTGACACGTTCCGGAAATGAATGCTCAATTTCTTTTGGCTAATTATTACTACAGCGAAACTTTTATCTCTAATGGTGTGCCGCACCATTTTTCTGCTCTTTCAAGGCACAAATTATCCTGCCAATAATTATTCTGCCATAAAATTTCAGGCATAAAATCTTTCAGTATGGGCAAACTTTCGCTGTAGTATTATAATGATACATATTGTATTTTCATACGAATTATTTTACATTGGTAATCGTTTTAAAACAAGTCCGACGCACAGAAGCAAAAGAAAGTTCGGTACCAACGCCTGCCTATATATTGAGGATCAGCCCCCAATGATGTCTCAAACGAGAAGAACGATTAACATAATAATCTTATTTATCTCGATTGCCCTCTGTTTTAGCTGCCAAAATGTGCTCTCTCAGCCGCTGACGTTACGAGAGATTGAGAGCCAGATCCAGTTATTTAAAAAGGATGAGCGAGGCCCCTTCCAGTCAATTCGCTGGTTCTGTCCCGATGGCAGCGTTTTACCTGCCAACGAGCGATGTCCGCAGCCGGGCGGCATTCAACACGCTTTGTCCAAAGCCATCGTTCAGCGCATGGCCAAAGAAAACCACATTTTCCTCGGCCAGATTCTCGCTGGTACGCCTTCTGAAGAATTCTGGGATGCGGCCAATCAGAATTCACGGCTGAAACAGTATCAGCTTGAAAAGTATCTTGCCGCACTTGACGATGGATGGATTTTCCGGCGCGCACGTTATTATCGCGGCGCCTTTCAGGCGGAAGATGAAGAAGCCTGGGGATTGAAGTTCCTGACCTGGCTCTTGGCGCAAGATGAGGTGGTTTCTTCCCAGTACATGCTTGTTCGACAGGCCTGCAAAGATATTCCGCACAACGCAGGTGAAAATCGCTGGCAAAATATTCGCGCCCTGGCAAAGAGCATTGCTGATTCGCTGCCTTCTTTTACAAATCTCAGGATAAAAATCCACGGCCAACCGGAATACGCTGATGTACAGAAAGTACGAGAATTTTTTGCGAGCCATACGAGTCGAATTCCGCAGAAACAAACGGAACAGCTTCTTAATTTGCTCAAAGAAATGGAGCTGGCCTACCAGGAATCCAGTTTTCAATCACTGACCGGTTATCTCTCCCGTTTGCGCGAAATGCCGCAAATCGCGGAACCGCTAAAAAACCTCGTACAGTCAGAGGCATCAAATGAAAAAACGGGTCCAAGTACCAGAGCCCTGGTTGCGGAAAAATCGCGCCAAATGGCCGATCTGTTGTGGAAGATTCGCCTGGCTCTGGGGCAAGCGCGATCCGCAACAACAAGGCTGACACTGCTGGATCTTTCGATTGACCTGCAAAATATTTTTTATAAAATGATTCAATACTGGAAACCAATAACCGTCGGTGGATTGCTGACGAAAAACATGCTATTGTGCAAAGCAGCAGCAGGGTGTGGCTACCTGGAGCGGTGGGAATGGGAGGCGGTTGCATCGCTTGTGGACAATAGCCAATTCCAGGAGGATATTTCTCTTGATACTTTTATGCAAATGGCGGAATATTCAAGCAGAATCGTCGAATGGGGAACCTCATCTCTGAGAGTTGTCTATCTGCCCGTTGTCTCGACTTTTAGTGAGTTCGAAAGCCTTTCGGCCGGTTATATTGATGAATTGGTTCGATCCTCCGTGCTTTTGCCCCTCGGCGAAACGGCGGGCAAGCTGGCTGATCTCGTCGCCTATTATACCAACGCCTCGAACAGGGTCATGGATATCCGCAATCAAAACCAAATCCGGGGTCTGAATCCCGGTTTTTCCCTGGGTGAGTTGCAGGTGGTCTTTGGCGATCCCCCGGATATTCCGTTTCAGGCCGACAATATTTATGTCTTAATGCACCCTCCTTCGGATTTGAAGCCAGTGGCCGGAATCATGACCGTGACTGAGGGAAACCTGGTTTCACACGTGCAGCTCCTGGCAAGAAACCTCGGCATTCCCAATGCGGTTATCTCATCTCAATGCTTGAATGAGCTCGTGCCGTTTTCGGGGCAAAAGGTTTTTTATGCTGTTTCACCGCGGGGCGCCGTTCTGATGAAACCTGCCGGGCAAATGACGGCGGCCGAAAAAGATCTGGTCGAGGTAAAGAAGCGGAGCGAAGAGCGAATATTCGTGCCCACAAAAAAACTGAGCCTGGGCCATCTGCAACTGACCAGCTTGAAAAATTTGAGGGCGACCGATTCCGGCGTGATCTGCGGTCCCAAAGCAGCCAATCTTGGGCAGTTGAAAAGCCTTTTCCCCGAAAACGTGGTGGAAGGTTTTATCATCCCCTTTGGCGTCTTTCGCCAGCATCTCGATCAGCCCATGCCGGGACAAAAAAGTACATTTTGGCAGTTTATGCAGGATACATTCACCCGTGCTGACTCGATGAGGAAAAACCGCAGCGATCCCGATGACACAGAGCAGTTTATTTTACAGCGCCTGGCGCAGTTGCGTGCCGGTATTCAGAATATCTCTTTTTTGCCCCAATTCCAGGCGCAGTTGCAGCAGAGATTTGTGGAGATTTTTGGCCAGGCAATGGGACGTGTCCCCGTCTTTGTGCGCAGCGATACCAATATGGAAGACCTCAAGGACTTTACCGGGGCGGGATTGAATCTGACGGTTTTTAATGTCGTGGAAAAAGAAAAGATACTCCAGGCCATTCGCGATGTGTGGGCTTCTCCCTATTCGGAGCGGAGCTACCGCTGGCGGCAAAAATACCTGCTGAATCCGGAAAATGTTTTCCCATCGATTTTAATCATCCCGTCGGTAGACGTGGAAAAGTCCGGGGTGATGATTACCACCGGCGTTTCTTCCGGGAAGAGCGATGATATAACGATTGCTTTTAGCCGAGGCGCAGGCGGCGCCGTGGAAGGACAAATTGCGGAATCCTATTTACTGCAAAGCGATGGGACGGATTTATTGCTCTCGCCAGCGCGGGAAACAAGCTACACGGCATTGCCGGTAACCGGCGGCGTCCAAAAAGTTTTCACCTGGCTTGCTTCTCCTATTCTCAGCAAAGAAGACCGCGATCAACTGAGGACCTTGGCATCGGCTATCAAAAAGAGATTACCGGGACAGCCTGGCATCGAAACAGAGGGGCCGTTTGATGTGGAGCTGGGATTTGAGAGTGAAAAAATGTGGCTGTTTCAGGTTCGTCCCTATGTGGTCAATAAAAAGGCTCGTTCCACGGCATATTTGCAGTCCCTGGATCCCCGAATTTATAAGGATCAACCGATTGATCAGAATAAGCCGATACCCATAGCGAATTGAGGGTAGCGGATTGCAGGATTCGCACGGTTGAATAAAAAGGA
>METF01000127.1:0-7788 GCA_001771235.1 Candidatus Zhuqueibacterota bacterium RBG_16_48_16 | reverse complement strand
CGGATAATATCCAACGGGGTGGACTGGATCATCCACTGATTGACGCTTACCGGAAATTATCGACAATTTTTTGTCGTTATTTGGCAAGCCAAATTTAAAAATCACGTAAATGCCAAATTACAATTAAATCCGTGTGGGTTTTTGATCCGTGTGGAATTTGCACAATATAATTTACAACTGCCCGATATGGCCATTCCTGCCGGGCAAAGTCCCGGTCGAAAAGTAGAATCTTATCACGCGAAGCCAGGCTTATTCGGCAATCCCGTCACAATATGGCTTTAATAAAAGTATCATGAAAATCAGATGTTGTGATAAAAACGCAGTATCTGTTTAGCCAAGTGAAGCCGGAGTTAATCCGTAAGGATTTTATAGCAAATTTGCATTAAAAGGCTAACGCCTTAATTCCAGTTAGTTCCATTGTTTTGCGATTGTTGACTAGTGTGTTTTCTTCACTCGGCTAGACAATTACAAAACGCAGGCCATCATCATGAAAAAAAAGCATACACTTTCTTATTTGTTCCTCCTGCTCTTTTGTTTCTTTTGCGTGTCGCTATTCGGCTATCCCATAGACGGCTACGATCTGACCGGCATTCGTCGCCTGGAGCGGCTGCGCTTGATCGTCCAGGGCACGCTGTCCGGCACCAAACCTGTGGCCGGTGCATTAAGACCCACGGCAGATATCCGGCTCAATTTGACCGGACCTCGCGGCGACAGCCTGGCTCTATTTCCTCCAATCGATCCGGTTTTGCAGAGAGAAATCGACGCCCTGTTTCCCAACCGGCATGAAAGTTATTCCCTGGCTGTGTTGGATATTACCCCCGGCAGGAAATTCCGTTTCGCAACACGACAGGCGGACAGGCCGTTTCCCCCCGGCAGTGTGGGCAAGCTGGCCATAGCCGCAGGCCTCTTCACCGAGCTGAAAAACCTGTTTCCTTATGATCCGGAACGGCGCCGGCAATTGCTGAGGGAGAGAAGGGTTGTCGCGGACCGTTGGATTCACGTGGACTCTCATGAAATACCGGTGTTTGATCCGGAGACCAAAGCCTATCGCAATCGTCCTGCACAAGATGGCGATGTTTTTTCGCTGTACGAGTGGACAGACCATACGCTTTCGGCCAGCGCCAATTCTGCGGCAAGCGTCGTCTGGAAGGAGGCAATGCTGATGAGGGCTTTTGCACAAAATTACCCCCCGACCGTAGAACAGGAGAGAGAGTTTTTTGACAAAACCCCTAAAAGCGAGTTATGCAGGATCGCATTGTCTGTCGTAAACGATCCGCTGCGGGCCGTAAGCATTGAACAGAATGAATGGCAACTGGCAAGTTTTTTTACCGGCACGGGGAAAAAGCTCGTTCCATGCAGCGGCGGCAGCTTTGGCACTCCGCTCGGCCTCATGAAATATCTGATTGCATTGGAGCGCGGCAAGCTGGTAGACGAGTGGTCGAGCCTGGAGATCAAGCGGCTCATGTATATGACGGCTCGCAGGATCCGCTATGCCTCCTCACCGGCCCTGACCAATGCGGCGGTCTATTTCAAGTCCGGCAGTCAGTACAGGTGCAAGCCGGAGCCTGATTTCAAGTGCGGTAAATATATGGGCAACGTTGAAAACTATATGAATTCGGTTGCCATCGTCGAACACCCTGACGGAAGAACATACATGGTCACGTTGATGTCCAACGTTCTCAAAAAGAATTCCGCGGTTGAACACCAAACGCTGGCCACTTTTATAGATCGCATTTTGGCAAAAAAGTAACCAGAACAAAAATCGCGAAAATATGCGACGCACTTTTTGACTGCAAGAAGACCAGGTGCGTCGCACGTTAGATCGAAAGGTCAAGATTGCTCAACGCCAATCGCGCCATTTTTCTCACCCGACTATCCGGACTGCTGATGAAAGCGCCAATGAAAGAGATGTAACGCTCATCTTTGAGCTGGGCGATTAAATAGAGCACCTTTTGCTGCAAATAGCTGTCCTGGCTGGAAAGAAGATTGACCAGATAATCAAATTCGCTTGAGGGTTTCAGGCCGAATCGCTCAAGCATTTTATTGATCAGATCATCGACCAGGCTGGTTTCGACAATAGGAATAATCAGCTTTTTCAGGCTGGTATCCAGCAGATTGTCCAGGAACTCGATCGCGTTAATCCGCGCGTCCGGTTTGCTACTGCGGATTCCCAGGTAAATATTATAAATATCTTCGGGTGGGTATCGCAGACCCAGGAGGCGAAAGATGCGTTCCAGGTTTTGATCCAATCGTTTTTCCAGCGCTTTGATCAAATCCAGTCTGGCCGATCTGATTTCATCCGAATCAACCTCTTTGATATGTTTAGCCGTTCTCTTTTTCTTCCTGGTCTGAAGCTGCGATTGCAATACGGCCATGGTATTGACATAATCCTTTACCTCATCGTATATCCGCTTGACGATGTTTGATACTTCAAATTTCAAGAGAGGATTGTTTTGCTTCAATTGGTTAAGGGCCTTGATCACCTCGTAGCGCACGGACACATCCTGCAATTCCAAATTTTGAATGAGTTCATCGACAGACTGCTGAATGCGGAGGGACGCGATGATTTTCGGGATGCTCAAACGAATTTGCAGGTTGACATAGGGATTATTCAGGTGCACGTTCAAGATATCGATGATCTCAGGCCCAAAATTTACCAGTGCCGATTGAGCGGCCTGGCGTGTCTCCCTGGCTCTGAGGGATCGAATCAGGATGGGAATGAATTCATTGTGGCGAGTTTCGCCTGCGCTGAGGATAGCGGCTTTTCTGACTTCGGGAAGAGGGTCGTTTAACAGGATATGCAAATAGGGGTAGAGCTCGGGGATGCTCGATGCGCCGATGACTTTTGCACTGTTTATCTTATCAGCCGACAGGAAACCAGGCTCGGAAAGGGTTGGTAATTTTTTCAGATTTTTCTCCACACGTTGTTTGATAGCCAATTTGATCTGCATCTGTCGGTTATTTCGACTTTCTTTGGCAGCGCACAGCAGAGCGGCGGATCGGATGCGATCGCTCTCATGATCCAGATAGCCCAACATCACGTTTATGCGATCCTCACCGGCATGTTGAAAAATATAGTGAATGGCTTCCAGACGAATATCCGGATCGGAATCATACAATAGCGATTCGATCTCTGCCGTGAAATCTTCCTGCCTGTAGTAATAGATATTGCAAAGAACTTCGATGCGGATTTCTCGAGATGGATGATCGATGAGCTTTTTGAAACACGGCACCAATTTTGGATTTTGGATCTCTTTAACCATCCTGAGAGCCTGGAGAATTTGCTTTTCGTTTGTACCGTTCAAAACCTTTGTCAGGCCGCCAATAACCGATTCATTTTCCAGATCGGGAATTTCCTTTTCCTGTTGATTTTTCTGCGCCTCCACTTTTAAGCGAAAAGAGTGGATATATTCTTTGCGAATACGTGTCGCCAGGAAAATCCAGGCGCCTAAAAACAGGATGATGAGAAAACTGATCTGCCTGGTGGAAAAGCTGAATGCCATGATAAATAATACCAGCAGAAATCCGCCCACTCCCGTGGCAAGGCTGTCGACAAAGACATCGATGAATGATTTTGCCTGGTTTTTTATTTCAACCGGAATGGGCAAAGCCAATAGCTCGATACCTGCTTTGTTAATGGAGTTTTTCAAGCTGCCATCGATGACTTTGATAAGTACCGCTGTCCACAATACCGGGTTCAGCAAAATAAAAAAAGCGCCCAGGAATATGCCGACAGGCAGGAAAAAAAGAGAGACGCCGACGCCAAAGACGCCGACAACTTTTCGGGTTACGAGAAGCTGAATGAATAACGAAGCAATATTCAGATTGGAGAGCCAGAACCCAAAAAAGGCGGTCAACTGATCTTCGCTATAGATCATCCTCGCTGAAATGGCGCTGAATTGGTAGTCAACCAGCCTGGCGACAAGAACGCCGATGCCGACAATGCAGGCCAGCAGGGTCAAATGGCGAGAGCTTTGAATGATCTTGAGTGGGTTTTCAATGGTTCTTTGAACAGCGGCGTGTTGATAATACCTGGAATCATAATCCCGAATATTGGCCTTCCACAAAAACCGAACGATCTGCATACAAACGGCGATAAAACCCATGCAAATAAAAAGCAGATTTTCACTGCTAATGACAGGAGCAAGCCAGTTGGTCAAATATCCCCCGAAAATACCGCCGGCGATTGCCCCGGACCCTATGATGCCAAACAGACGCTTGGCTTCGCGGGCGTTAAAAATAATGTTGGCCAGTATCCAGAACTGGGAGGTGGAAATGACGGCAAAAATGGCCACCCAGATATAGAAAACGTACAAGACAAAATTTTGAGCAAGGTGCAGATAGAGAAAGAACCACACAACAAACAAAGAGACGATACTAAACTTCAGCGTCTGAATGATTGTATGCTGCAGGTTCCCTTGCTTCAACAGCCTCGAATAGACTGTGACGACTACGGCGGCGAAAATGGCCACCATGATGTAAGCAAAGGGCAGTTGTCTGGCGCCGAATTCGGATAGAAACAGCGAAATGCTGACAGGCTTGATAATCAGCAGTGTTGAAATAATCAGAAAGATATAGAGAAACATCAATGATGTTCGTTTGCCCTCGCCCACACGAACGTCAAAGGCTCGCTTGACAAATTGTTCAGACAGGCTCAAAATAGAGTCTGTTTTTTGAAAAATATCCACTCGTTTGATTTTCCGAACAAGATTTCAAATATCTTTTTGAAAAAGCATGAGAAATTTCTGGCGAAATGGCAGAGTGTGCAGAGTTTCCGTTTATAGCCTGAAAAAATTGTCGAGTTGAATTTTGACGAGACAAATCATGAGCATAAGCGAGCGCTACATGGATTTACTAGGAATGATCTTTCAACGCTTCTTCGATTGCGATGATCAACTCCTGCAGTATTATTTCACCACGGATGTCCTCCACCATTGCCGTGGCTATGTACCGTCGCCATCCTTGTCCCCAAACGAGTACGGAATCCGAATGGTAATTTTTCCATGTCCCTGACTTGCGATACAATTTGGCGCTGGGCGCAATGCGGTCCAGGGTGTTGACAAATTTATGATGAAGCTCCGGGTCGGAAAGCATGTCCAGCATTTCTTGTGAGAATTCATAGCTCACCAATTTGCCCATCACAAGAAGGTAATAAAACCGACAGATCTGCGTGACCGTGGCAGCATGGCTCAGACCTCGCATAGGATCGGGATATCTCAGCCCGATTTTTGCATAACGTTTTCCAACCCATAATCCGCCCCCACGATTTTTATCATATAACATGTATCGCTGGTCAGTCAGGACAGACTGTATTTTCTTAAAGCCCAAAAGATCGATCACCCGTGTTGCGGCGGCGTTATCGGACTTGCTGATCATGAACCGCAAATCATTGGTAATTTGCGCTGTCGGCGTAAGGGAGTGATCGGCAAAAGATTGATAAGCGGCCAGCAAAATCGCAATCTTGGGCAGGCTCGCGGCGTACATCATTTCGTCGCCGTTAATCCTGGCAAACTTGATATGCAGGGAATCGCTGATATCAACCAATCCCACAGCCATTTTTTTTCTTAAAAGTAGAGATGCCCAATATTTATTTTTCCTGAGCCTGTCTTCCAGCTTTTTTTGCAGGGCGGGGTCTATAAGCTCAGCAAGCGGCTGTATCTCGGCATCTGGAACGTGATACGGTATCACGGGATGCACAGCTCCGTCGGCGTAATTAAAACCAAAGTAGAAGAAAAAAACAAAAAAGACCAAATACTTTTGCATATCGCCTATCCCGAATAATTGATTGCCACAAATTCTCAAAGACACCAAGGTACACAAAGTCTATAACCCAAAAAATTTGCCGAGCAAATGAAATGAATCCGCATAACTTTGTGATCTTTTGTGGCGGAAATTTGTCAATAATGCAGACTTTTAAGATTGTAGCCTGTTTAATGACGGCCAAAACATAGTGTTTTTCTACATTGTTTACAAGAGATTTTAACAGCAAGGTTGCGAGTCTCCGGAGACTGTTGAAAACACTCGTAATGGCCTGGAGGCGAGCCAGATCGAGGGTTTCAGGCCGCTGCTCTTTCGCCACTTTCTCAGTAGCTTGGCGCTGTAAGGTCTGTCTAACCAGTGTAGTCAGAAAATATAATATTGTTTTTGCCACTCCTTTTGACAGAATACATCAATTCATCAGCAACATGAATCAGCTCATCTACAGTTGACGGCACTCTATTGCATGTGAGAACGCCAATGCTAAAAGTAATTGGCCAATGATGATTGCTCATGTCCTCCAACAATTGCTTAAAGAGCTTGGACATGACGATTTTAGCAGCATCCTGATCGGTCTCGATGAGCAGACAAGCAAACTCATCTCCCCCCAGCCTACCGACGACATCCGTGCTTCGCAAGTGACTTTTCATGCTGCGAGTGACGGTCAGCAGCACTTGATCGCCGGTCTGGTGTCCAAAGGTATCGTTCACCGCTTTGAAATTATCGAGGTCCAGGTAAGCGATGGTAAAGGGGTGGCTATATCTTTTTGCCCTGTCTATCTCTGCCTGGGCTAGTTGATGAAAAAATCGGGAATTAACGGCGCCCGTAGTGAGGTCTTTTCTGGAGAGTTCCTGCTCGCGGCGCAGCGTGTTTTTTAACGCGGATAAAAGCCAGGTCACAATCAGAAAAAAACCGAGTCTTGAAAAGGCATTCCAGTAGCCGATAATAGAGTTGGAATAGACGCGCCCGGAGAAAAGATCGGCCATAAGCCAAGCTATGGCGCTGGTAAATGAAATCAATATTCCTTCAATTCTTCCCGAATACCACGCCGCCATTGATACGGGAATCAAATAAAATAACGAGAAGGCGATTTCCGGCCCAGTAAAGTAATCCACAAAACCGATTATCAGGACGCCGAGGAGTCCCAGAACCAGCCAAAAGACTTTTTGTATCTTTCTCATGTTTCCGAGTATTCATTTCCCCATTTTGTAAATCGCATAACTCTGTCCCGGCATCGCCAGTTGGTAGCGGTTGTCAAGGGTTTTGACCTTCACATCCATACCAGCAAGAAGGCTGAATTCCTCTATCGCCGGCTTTAGACTGAATGTAGCAACTGTCTCTTTGGCCGCCGGATTCAACGCTACAAGGATCATCTCCTCCCCGTTGGCGCGGGCGTAGATGAACGGATAGGTGTTTTCTTTGGCGTAAACCGGGACAAACTCGGCATAAGCCGCCAGGGCCTTTTGCTGTTTGCGCAACCGGATCAGCCTTTTCACCCGGTTCAGCAGGGAATTCGGCTCTTGTTCCTGATCGGCCACGTTGGGGGCATCGTCCGCCGGATCGACCGGCAAATAGAGTTTTCCCGCATCGGCTGACGAGAAGCCCAGATTTTTCCCCGATGACCATTGCATCGGCGTTCTGCCCCCTGCCCGCGGCTTGTAAGCGCCCTCGACATGAGGCAATCCGTAAAGCTGGCGCATGCCGATCTCGTTGCCGTTGAAGATAAAGGGGATTCCCGGCATGGTGAGCGAAAAAGCATAGATGATCTCCAGGTCCTCGACCGAGCGATTGATGTTGAGGCGGGACAGGTCATGGTTGCCGAGCGGCAGGCAGATGTAACCCAAAGCGCTGGTCTTGTGATATTGGTCCAGGTAGCTGCCCAGGAAGCCGGTGATATTGCCCTTGCCCTCCTTGTCAAAAAAGCTGTGCCCTTCCGAATAGCCGTTCAGAATGCGCCAGCTCTCTTTTTGCAGCAGGTCGTTGTAGCCGCGGAACCAGTGGTAAAAATCCGCATGAAAGCCACCGCCATCC
>METF01000126.1:6395-6693 GCA_001771235.1 Candidatus Zhuqueibacterota bacterium RBG_16_48_16 | reverse complement strand
TAGCGGTTGGCAAAATGACCTCAAATTTTGTCCCCCGGCCAATTGCGCTTTTTACATTGATTTTGCCTCGATGCGCCGCAACGATTTGCCGGGAAATATATAAACCCAGCCCGGTGCCCTTGCCGATTTCCTTTGTCGTATAGAAAGGATCGAATATCTTGTTATGATCTTTGCGATCCACGCCAATGCCATCATCTTCAACGCACAGGAATACACGGCCCTTTTGTTGAACGGTGGAAATGCCCACCGTGCCGCCGCGCTTGACGGCATCCAGGCCATTGATGGTTAAATTTAAAAT
>METF01000126.1:5595-6361 GCA_001771235.1 Candidatus Zhuqueibacterota bacterium RBG_16_48_16 | reverse complement strand
AGAACATCCGGTGACGACAGCGCCGTGGTTATCCGTTTACCTTCTTTATCGGCCTGTGGCGTAATGATGGACAGTGTCTCAGCGATAATATTGTTCAGGCTAAAAATTTCCTTTTTTGCATTTGGCGAATGAGAATAGGCAAGAAGCCGCTCGATAATGGTCTTGCATTTATAGACACACTTTTCTATCCGTTCCAGATATTCTGTGTCTCCCTGACGTTCTTGTACGCTTGATCTGCTTAAAAGTCCTTCGGTACAAATGGAAATAGTGGCAAGGGGATTGTTGATCTCGTGGGCAATTCCGGCGGCTAAACGTCCGACTGAAGCCATTTTTTCAGACTGCAAAAGGTCGTTTTCCAAAAGCTTTTTCTCGGTAACATCACGAATAATTTCGATGGATTGAATAACCTGACCTGTTTCATCCTTCAAAGGAGAGGCGGATATTTCTAATATTTTTTCATCCGTCTCATCATGGAAGACATGCATCGCCTGGTTAAACTCACCTTTAGCAAAAACAGTGGCCGAAGGGCATTTGCCCCGGTGACGAATATGGCCGCACACATCTTTCCCCAGGGCCTTATAACAAGGAATACCAATGAGGCCATCAGCTTTGCCAATAAAGTTATGAAAAGCTTCATTGGCAAGAACAATCTCGAAATTCTCGCCAACGACAATCAATCCATCTTGAACACTGTCAATAATTTTTTGCAAATTGTCTCTTTGCTTGCGAAGCTCCAAAATGGAATCGCGGACTCGCTGGCTCATTT
>METF01000126.1:0-5552 GCA_001771235.1 Candidatus Zhuqueibacterota bacterium RBG_16_48_16 | reverse complement strand
GTCTTTAACGGCGCTGTGAACTTTTTCCGAGCCAATCGAAAGGATTTGGCGCACCAATCTTTTGATGCGCCGCGTCACAACCTTGTTCAACAAAAAAAATGTCGAGCCGGCGATAATTAAAAGCAAAGCACCGCCAAACAACATCGACTGCAAATTAAAGCTGGCCCGATGCTCATCGTAGGAGGCCAGTGAATAATCCAGGAAAAGCACGCCGTTAATTTTTTCTTCCGGCGAATGGCAGGAATAACACGCGGAATGGTTATAAATCGGGCTGACAGTGCGCAAAATTCGAGCACCGCTGGGATCATTGTAGATGATCGAAGGCGCGCGTTCCGATGGCGCCGCCCTGTGGCACATCTGGCAGGAAAGATCGGAAATATCGAGCCGCTTGCCGATAGAATTCTTATCGGAGGCAGCCCGGATGACGCCTTTCTTATCCGAAATGAATAATCCGCGTATATGCTTGTCATCGCCGATCCTACTGATGGCCGTCTGGATTTGCTCACGATTCCCGGTCAGCATCGCCATCTCCAGGCTGCTTTCGATAGACTTGTTCAGATTCTCGGCGGTTTGAGAAAGGGTATCAATCAATTCATTTTGGTAGGAATGAAAATGAAAATAGAAAACGATCAGGCTAATACATAGAAAAACGCCGCCGATGATGAGGAAAAGCTTGAATTGAATTGTGTGCCAAAATCTGATGGGTTTCATTTGATTGCCTTGAGAATTCAAATGATTGCAGCTATCCCAGCCGCAGGGATCAGACGACTTTTTTCGGCCAATGACTTTATTATTAATTTAAAGTTCTGCGCCGACTATGTCAAGCGAACTGTCGTATTATTTTAAAAGATCAGCAGAATTAATTTCTCATTGAAATTGGACAAAATGTTTTGTATATAACTGAGCCGGAGTTTTTTAGCTTTAGCCAAACACTTATCAACGGGTAAGGGATGTTGGAGGTGAGGCAATTCAATAACCCCAAAACCAGGGAGGTAGAGAGCCATGTACGAAAAAGTAAAAGCAGGTGTTCTTTTCGCAGTTGTGGTTGTTGTCATGATTTCGTTTGCCCGTTTTTCCCAGGGCCAGGAGGTGGCGACAAGCGCCAAGCAGGGTGCGGGCATGGGGTATGCGATGTTCGGCGTCGGTACATTGGACATCAAAGATTTGAACGCCAAGCTCGAAAGCAAGGGGTACACCGCCATCTCGGATAACCTCATATCCATGGGCGGTGGCGGACACGGGATTATTAAGAACAAAGTGATCATCGGCGGCGAAGGTCACGCCCTCGTTAGCGAAGAAACCACCAGCGGACATCACACGACCAGGATCGGTGTTGGCTATGGGCTCTTTGATCTGGGATACATCGTCTATAGCAGCAAAGACGTGCGAGTTTATCCGCTGATTGGACTCGGCGGAGGCGGGTTGAGTCTGAGAATTGTTGAGGAAGAAACCTCTCTTTCTTTTGATGAGGTCTTGGATAATCCCAGGAGAAGTGCCGAGCTTGTAACAGGCGGCTTTTTGGTTAATCTGGCGCTCGGAGTCGATTACCTGCTGCAATTAAACGAAGATGAAAGAGGAAGAGGCGGATTGGTTTTCGGACTTCGCGCAGGCTATACGCTTTCGCCTGTCAAAGGCGACTGGAACCTGGATGAAGTCGCAATCTCCGGCGGTCCCGATATGGGCATTACCGGGATGTACGTCCGCCTGATGATCGGCGGGGGAGGATTCAGCAA
Source organism: Candidatus Zhuqueibacterota bacterium RBG_16_48_16 (assembly GCA_001771235.1). Classification (GTDB taxonomy): domain Bacteria; phylum Zhuqueibacterota; class Zhuqueibacteria; order Residuimicrobiales; family Sediminimicrobiaceae; genus Sediminimicrobium. Next base: position 3,819 of record METF01000126.1, on the reverse strand, counting down.
ATAGAAAGAATGGAGACTTCCGAAGTCTCAAAGACTTCGGAAGTCTGGACTTTCTGATTAGAGTCTGAACGATAACTATTCAATTTGAAAATTTGCTGTCATTGCGAGGCGTTTGTTGCCGAAGCAATCTCCTGAAAGGTAAGGGGATTGCTTCGTCGTTCGTTCCTCACTCCTCGCAATGACATCGTGTAAAGGGTTTTTCGTTCAAGCACGAATTAGCCCTTTTTGCTATTCGAAATTTTCCTTGACGATCTTGTTCACCGCCTCCTCCAGCGCTTCCCGCACAGCGTTACCGACATTCGTTTGATCCAGCTCGACATGATCCTCCCGAAACTGGAAAAGCGCACTGCCCACAACGGTTCTCGACAGGCCATCCCCTTCCTGGCGATACGCCTTGCCCGATTTAAGGTCCATGAGCGTTACGTCGACCTCGATGACGACCGCATTGCGCTGAATATGCATTGGTCCGAATGAGAGTTTTGTTTTGGGCTTGCCAAAGTAGGTCACTTTGCCATAAGCTATAAAGTCGGCATCGAGAACGCCTATGCGCTCGATGATACGCTCGAAATCCGCATTATTGCCCAGTTGCCAGAGGCCTTGCGAGAACTTGTCCAAACGCCGGCGAATGTCCGGCTTTTCTTCAATGAGGGTAAAGCGCCCCGTGTCGAAAAACAGCTCTGCCAGCACGTTGCGCAGGCCCAGTCCCACCCTGGCATCGCGCCAGTTTTCATCTTCCACCTGGTTGGCCATGCCGATGACCGCCAGTGTCGGTTTCTGCCCGTTGGTTGTCGCTGGCTGGCTTTCCTCCTGCAAACCACAAAAAGCAGGAGGCGCGATAAACAGGGACAGCAGGAACAGCAGGGTTGTCTTTTCCTTTTTCATAAAAGCTTTCTTGGTATCTTAAATACTAATTTGTTTACAAATATGGCAAAAGTCAGATTCTGAAAAATTTAACCACGAATTTTCACGAATTAAATGAATTTCACGAATTTGTACACCAAGATTAATTCTAATTTGTGCAAATTCGTCTGTAATTTGTGCAAATTCGTGGTTGTATTTTATTGAGTTCCAGTTTATCCGGCTTAGGATCTAGAATCGAAATCCCGAGCCCAGCGTCAATTCGAACGAAGAGTAATCCTCGACGAACAGGTTGGTCTTGATGCCGAAATTCAGCGCAAAGGCGTAGCTGAAATAATAGCTCATAGTGGCGCCGAGATTGAGAATTCTCGGACTTTTTAATTTGATCCACTCCCCGGCCAGGGACTGCAAAACCTGCGTATAGAGCACGCTGGTATTCAACGCCAGCCGTTCGCCAATGGGCAGGCCATACAAGGCCGCCGAATTGAAATAATAACTGCCCAGCTCTCCAATTTTACTATATTGCAGCATGGTTCCGGCGACGAACAGGTTGCCATTCACCCAGAACCGACGGCCGATCAGGGAAAAGCCGAAAGCCATGCCGTCGTCCTGGCTCATATTTTCATCCATGAACAAAAAGTTGAACGTCCCTCCCAGCACCAGCTCGCCTTCACTGTTTTTATCGGACTGGAACAGCGCCATGCGTTTGTTGGCGAACAGGCTGATGGTGCTGTTTGAAAACGCATCCGGAGCAGCGTCAAAGGAAAGCCGATTGAAGAAAAAGTCGCCGCCAAAATTGTACTTGCCATCGCCGGTCGTGCGGCTGTATCCGCCCCTGATGGCCAGGTTATTGCCGCCCAGGCCATCGATATGGAAGAATTCATACTCCACATCCGAGCTGGTTTCGTTCGGTTTGCTCACGGCGGCACTAACGCTTTCTTCTTCTTCGCCCTGCTGTTCTTCCGCAGCCTCTCCCTCACGCTGCGGCGCTGTCGTTTGTTCCGTCTCTGGCCTTTTGGGAGTCTGAGCCGCGCGCGGCGTCGCCTTTACCGAATAGACCTGACTTCTGAAGGTCTGGATATTTTGGGCCACCACCGGATCGGCAGGGGCAGCGATATCGCCAAAATCCGCCCCGGCTATCGGGCAGCCCAATTTCCCGAGGAAAAAATTGATATATGAGCGCCATTCCGGATCGCTTAAAATATCCGCTGGTTCCTCATGCTCGTAATAAACGTCCATGTCCAGTGTGAAAGTTCTGGTTTCGCCGTCAATGGTAATCCGAAACCGGATCACGTTAGTCGTCTCATTCCAGCCGAGAGTCGTCACGGTGTAACGGTGCAGACTGCCATCGCATCCTTCGATGTCGGCGCTATAGGTCTCCATGCCCGGGTTGGGCTCTACCCACTGTGCCTGGGATGAAGTCAGGGGTAGAAACAACACAAAAATCAACAAGGGAAACATTTTTTTCAGGATCATATTTTTCTCCTATCCCTTCGCATCCAGCCGTTTTAATAAATTGAGAACAGCGACATGAACAGCTCTATTCGTCGCCAGGCCCACGGTCGATTGATCGAATTTGAGGTTCGGGCTGGCCCACACCGCTTCGGCGGTGCTGCGCGCTTCGCCAACACCGGACGCCGGTATGTATTGTCCGCTGGCCACATCCACCATCCGCAGTTGAATGCCGATGATGGTGGTGTTGGTCTTTTTCGACGCCACACCCTTGATGGACTCGGCATAGCTGACGGAGAAATCGTACACCTCGGCGTAGATCAAATAGTGCGGCGCCTGGAGTCCGGTGAACTCGCTCGGATCATCTTCGGCGTAAATGCCGGCCTGTTTCAGCGTCCATTGCTCCAGGATTTTTTCCAGCATGGTCTGTTTTTCTTCGACAAACTCGAACCGGTTAGTGTCGTAGAAAGTTTCGATGATGCGGTTGCTCAAACCCAGGCCGACCCGTTTTTGCGCCAGCTCCGGATACTTTTTAATAAGATCATCCGGTATGCCAAAGCGGACGATCTGAACCCGTTTTTTCGCGCCGGTGTATTGTGGGAACGGCTGGGTGACATCGGCGGTTTCATAGCCGGCATAATCCCGCTCCGTTGACACCGATGCGCAGGAAAAAAACAGACACATTGAAGCAAAAACTGCAATCAGGGTAACTGTTATCTTCATCAGACTTCTACTCCTTTATTTCCGGCACCGGGCTTTCCCGGGTCAAACGGGAATCGGTGCTATCCTGTTCGGCATCTCCCGTATAGCTCTCCAGCTCCGGGTTGTTCACGTTGACGTCATTCATCAGCTCGCACGATGGAAAAATCATCAGCAAACCGACGAGAGCGAAAAACAGCAAAAGAACGATTGTTCTCTTCATTTTTTTCTCCATATTAAAAAGCCACGCCGACTTCCACACCGATGACCAGGCTGTTCTCCTTGGCATCGGCATCGATTTCCATGTCCGGCGTACTAGAAATCAATGAGCTGTATTTTAGGGTTCCCTGGTAAATCCGGTACTGGTATTCGAGGAACGGATTGACCAGCAGCGGCCAGAAAACCATTTTGTAGCCAAGCGCTGCGCCAAGTCCGATGCGCTTCAAAGCGTTGTCCTGATCGGCGGTGTATTTGGAAGACAGATCGGCGTTCAGATCCCACTTTTCGGTGGCAGCAGTCGGAAAATCCGCAACATACTCCGCACCGATGCCAATGTAAGGGCCGTTTCCAGCGCCGGTGTTGAATTTCCTGTAAAACCACAGGCCATAAAATGCCGCGGCGCCAACGCGTTCTTCATTGGTGTATCCCATTTTGAATTTTGTCGATGCTTTTCTGCCAAACTCCAAAGCGATATAACCGGCATCCGGGTACAAGCCGCTGGTAAATGCAACCGAGCCTTTTGGTCCGAAATGATCGTCTCCTTGATCGCGGCTTTCCGGTGGCGACGGCGGGACGGCATATTGCTCCTCC
>METF01000125.1 GCA_001771235.1 Candidatus Zhuqueibacterota bacterium RBG_16_48_16 | reverse complement strand
AACAACAGAAGGATCAGCAAGAGCAGCAAGAAGAACAGCAACAGCAGCAGGAACAGCAATCCGAGCAAAATAACGAACAGGAAGAGCAGGAGCAGGAACGACAGCAGCAACCGCAGCCTTCCGAGGAAGATATTTCCAAAGAGGATGCCGAGCGTATCCTGGACGCCTTGCAGGAAAACCAGCAAGATGTACAAGATGCCCGCAAGCAGAATATGCCTGCGGGCGGAAGAGTTGCTAAAGATTGGTAAATCCGGACGGAAACGATTTTTTCAATGAAAAACACGATTCGAAAGCATAATTTTTGGGGAGCAACGACACTATTCATTTTTTGTATCGGCATATCCTTTTGTCAGGCACAGCCGTTATCCGTCGATGTTTCTGCGGACAAAACGACACTGGCTGTGAATCAGCAGCTCATGCTGACCGTCGATTTGTCCGGCGAAGGCGCCCAGTCCGTTCAGCCGCCGCAGTTGCCGGATATGGAAGAATTTTTGTCATTCCTTGGCTCCGGCGGCAGCTCGCAAAATATCCAGGTTATCAACGGCAGAATGTCAATAACCAGGTCCTTTTCTTATTATTATCTGGCAAAGAAAGAGGGGCAGTTCACTATCCCTTCCCTTGAAGTGCTTTACAAGGGAAACAGCTATCGATCAAAACCGATCCAAATAACGGTTGCCGGCCAGGCTCAGCAGCCAGCGCAATCGCCATCGCAGCCATCCCCCACCGATCAGGAAGCCGCCTCAGATGAAGAGCTTTACGTGCGGGCTATCGTAGATAAGCGCACGATCTATCAAAACGAGCCTGTGGTCGTTACCTTTCGCATTTACACACAAGTGGCCGTCGCCAGCTACAGCATCACCAAAGCCCCGGACACAGCCGGTTTTTGGGCCGAGGAATTTGAGATGCAGGGGCAGCCGCAAACGCGGGAAGAAGTGATCAACGGCCGCAAATATATTGTTGCCGACTTGAAGAGGACGGCGTTGTTCCCCGCCTCCTCGGGCAGCAAAGAGATCGGCCCGATGACGCTCACCTGCGATGTACGACAACGACGCAGCAGAAGAAGCCGCGATATATTTGACAGTTTTTTCGACGACCCGTTTTTCAATCCGACTGTCAAAAAGACCATTTCGTCTTTGCCGGTGAAATTGAATGTATTGCCGCTGCCGGCGGAAAATCGCCCGCCGTCTTTTTCCGGCGCGGTCGGCGACTATAATTTAAGCGCCTCGTTGGATAAATCGAGTGTCACCACCAATGAGGCGATCACGCTCAGGATCAAAATCTCCGGCACCGGCAATATAAATCTTTTGCCCAATCCCAATGTGGCGATCCCCCCGGATTTTGAGCAATACGAGCCAAAAGTCACCCAATCGATAGCGCGGAGCGGCGCTACCATCTCCGGCGAAAAGACCTTTGAATACGTCCTGGTGCCGCGTTTTCCCGGTCAGCAAAGAATAAAGCCCGCTACCTTTTCTTTTTTTAATCCGCGGAAAAAGACCTACGAGACGCTGTCGTCGCCCCAGTTTGAGGTGAACGTGGCTAAAGGAAGGGAAGATAAAATTGTGGTGGGAGCGGGCCTGAGCAAAGAAGAAGTTCGTCTTGTGGGGCAGGATATCCGTTTCATCAAATTGAGCAGCACCGATCTGCGGCAAAAAGGTAAAGAGTTTTATAACAGCTATCTATTCGCCATCTTACTTGCTTTGCCGTTGCTTGCTGTCGCCGTCGCATTTGGCTCTGTAAAGCGCCAGGAGCAGTTAGCGGGAAATAAGGCGTATGCGAGAAGTCGCCGGGCAAATCGCCTGGCGCAAAAGCAGTTGAGCAAAGCAAGAGCGCTGCAAAATGAAAAAACACAGAAGGAATTTTACGCAGAAATATCCGGAGCGTTATTAGGCTTTGCTGCCAACAAGCTCGATCTTGAAGCAGCCGGCATCATCAGCGACGAGCTGGAACGGCTTTTAAGAAAACGCAATTTGGATAACGATTTGATCGAGAATTATATCGAGCTCATCCGAACCTGCGATTACCAGCGGTTTGCACCGGCCACCACGGGCAGGGAGGAGATGTCCTTATTTTATCAAAAAGCAAATCAAGCGATCATTCAACTCGAGAAAGCTCTGTAAATTTTTATGGTTCTTCTTATTGGCACATTATTATCATTAGCAGTTGCACCCAGAGCAGAAGTCGACCAGGCGGTTGTCCTGTTCCACAAGGGCGTCGAAGCCTATCAGCAAACGGAATATCAAAATGCCGTCAGTGATTTTGAATCCGCATTATCTCTGGGATACGAAAGCGCCGAGCTATATTACAATCTTGGCAACGCCTATTTTAAAGTGAACGACATTGGCAAGTGCATTCTAAATTACGAGAGGGCAAAAAAACTATCACCCGGCGATAAAGATATCAGCTATAATTTGCAGCTCGCTCAACTTTATGTGGTTGACAAAATTGTCGTGCCGCCGCAGCATTTTATCGGCAGAGCCATTGAAGTCATGGCACACACGCTCAGCAAAAACCAGCTTGCCTTGATTTTGGTTTTCTTTCATATAATATGGGTTTCGGCTTTGATTCTGAGAATGCTCATCCGACGGGCCGGGGTGAAAAGATATGCAAAAGGTATTTTTGCGACATTTTTGGTTCTATTCCTGTTTACCTCTGTTATTTTTGCATACCGCCTGCGCGACGACCTGAGAAATCGCCAGGGTATTATATTGGCTGAAAAGATCGAAGTGCAAAGTTCTCCTGCCGGTGACGCAACAGAGGTTTTCGCGCTGCACCAGGGCGCGAAAGTCAATTTGCATGGCCAGTCCGGCGATTATTATCAAATTTCGCTGCCGGATGGAAAAGTGGGCTGGCTGCTGCGGAGTTCCCTGGAAATTATATAAAGCGAAGATGACCCTGTTTTTTCCCTTACATTTTGTATGGCGCCCGCCTTGGTTCTTTTATGAATAACTTGTCTCTTAACAAGCAGTTCATGAGGGCTTATTATTTGCGGTTGGAAAAGACGACCGCCATTTCCCTCCTTTCTCTCATCCTGTTTTTCCTGTTCATGCCAAAAAAGATCGAATTGAAATTAATGGAACCTAAACAGCTTCATCTTAGTATCAAAATCGAAGATGTTCCCGTAACTGTTCAACAAATAAGAAGAGGAATTAAGAAGCCGTTACGTCCGATGATTCCGTTACCGGTGGAAGATTTGAGCGTACCTGAAGATGAGACGATAGATTCGACGGTAATAGATTTAGATGCCGGTTTTTCGCCTTTTGGAAGAGGCGTGTTAAATGCTACACGAGCCGATACGATCCCTCCCCGGCCCATCAGACAGGTCATTCCGGGTTATCCGGAAGAGGATCAAAAAAAGAACATTTCGGGTGTTGTCGGATTGTTGATAAAAGTGGATAAAAGAGGCAAGGTCGTGAACGTCGTCGTAACTTTTAACTCAACGGAAAGCGCATTCTGCGAACAGGCAGCGATCGAGGCGGCATACCAAAGCCGTTATTATCCCGCTGCTCTGGCAGACAAGCCTGTGGCCATGTGGACGTCGTGTGAATATGGTTTTAAGCCGGATTAACGCAAATTTTTGGTTATAAATATCGTCTCTGGAGATTGTGTATAATATCACAAACTTTAGTCACGCCCTGTCGTTTGATTGGTGTGAATGAAATCAATGAGCAATATTGTTAAAAAAGAAGTGAGAAATGTCTTTGGATAATAAAACCGATCACTTTATATTCACTTGTCTGATTGCAGAATTTAAATTTTATTTGTACTCTCCTTAAAGGAGGATATAATCATGAAATGGCTAAAAGGATTCGCCCTGCTGTTCTTCCTGATAGTTGCTTCATCGTTGCTGTTCCAGGGTTGTTATACCCAAATCGGAAGGGCACACGATTCGGCGGACGATGATGATTACTATGGCGACTATTATTTGGAATCCGACACAACGTCTGCTGAGGAAGATACAGAAAGAGATGTCATCATCCAGCATTATGATCAGGATGTTTATATTGGCGGCTATCCCGCTCCACTCTATATGGATTATTGGTGGTATGAGCCTTACTGGTATTACCGGGATTATAGCTGGTGGCGATATCATCATTATTGGGACCCCTGGTATGGCGTCTATGTGTATTCAGGCGATCCGTTTTATTGGGCCCCAGTTTCCCACTATGGTGGCTGGGCATATTACCACCACCATTATCCCTCTTATGGATATGGCGGCGGTGGCGATGGCGGTCGCAGTTATCCGTATAAACAACGTGATTTTGATAAAAGAAGAGTGGCAACCCGAGAGCCGGTTCGCGTCGGCGTAAGGGGAGACGATGTCCCGTCTTCACAGCCGGCGGTAGACACGGGTCAGCGGACATCGACCAGAAGAACCGCAGTGCGAACGAGCACGCAACGTACTACATCCACCAGGCCGGAAATTTCTACGCCTGCATCAAATAGCCAGCCTGAAGCCAAACGAACGAGAACCGTAAAGTCCAGCTCATCAGATGAAGAAGTTACCAAGAAGCCATCTTTGACAAAACAATCCCCTCCCGAGGCTGTGAAAAGAACTCCCAGTAGTCGTACATCGCGCTCGGCAACGGCTCGCAAAAGCTCCTCCGAACCATCAAGCGATAATAAATCGCGCGAGGTGACGAGGAAGCGCTCAAGCAGCGGAAGCTCTTCAGGAAATTCGCGGCCGTCATCATCTTCATCATCAGGAAAATCGTCATCCGGCGGCCAGAGCGTTTCCCGATCATCAGGCAGCTCGTCCTCAAGTTCGGGATCAGGTTCTTCCTCCAGCGGAAGTCGATCATCTTCCGGCAGCAGCTCTTCCGGTGGACGGCGAAGATAATCAGGTGTTTTAGCGAACGAGTTGGCAAAACATTTACATCAGGCGAAATGTCATAGGAGATAAGAGAATGAAATTCGCTCAATCTAACAAATCTATGATCCTGTCCCTCTTAATGCTGCCATTGCTATTGACGCAAAGCAGCCTGGCACAGGAAGAGATTTTCTTCCTCGGTGAAGAATTAGGTGTCGGCACAAGGGCGATGGCCATGGGTGGTGCTTATGTTGGTGTGGCTGACGATTATTCTGCCATTTATTGGAATCCTGCCGGACTGGCACAACTGAGAAGAGGCGAATTGAATCTCGGTTTTTCGCATAACGAAATTACCAATAACGCTTCTTTTCTCGGCGAAAAAATAAAAGGACAGACGAGCTTTTCCCGGCTTAATTCCGTCGGCATTGTCATGCCAGTGCCAACCTATCGAGGAAGCCTGGTATTTGGTATCGGCTATAACAAGGTTCGCGATTTTGACAATATTGTCAAAGTAGAAGGCTTTAACGAGGGTTATGCGGCTTATAAGGATATCGTCATCCCAACCTACGAAGGCGCCTCAACGACGGTCAATGGGAATCTCTATCAAAATGAAACCGTCCTCGATGAAGGCAGCCTCAATCATTTCTCCATCGCCGGCGCCATGGAAGTGCAGAAAGATTTTTATCTTGGGGCCACACTCAATTTTGTGGGCGGGACGGACGACTATAGCGTGCGGTTCAGCGAAGAAGATGTTTACAATCTTTATAATACGCCGTTCGATGAGGCAAGTCAAATCTTTTCCGATTTGGATTACTGGGATTATAATCAGCGCATTTCATCGGAATTTAGCGGAGTCAATGTCAAGGTCGGTGCTTTCTATCGATTCGGTACCGGGCTAAACATCGGAGCGGCCATTGTTACGCCAACCAGGTACACAATCAAAGAGACCTGGAGCGAGAGCTGGGATGAGTATTATGATAATGAAAGCGAGCCTTTTCCGTTTTCGGACGAAGGAGAATATGAATACCAGATACAGGAACCCTATGGCTTCAACTTTGGCGCTTCATTCAAATTCTTGAACTTTTTGTTTGCTGGTGGATTCGAATTTAAGGATTGGTCGCAGGCAAAATTCAGAACCGATCCGCCGATTTATGGCATGACCAAGACCGAGGTCAATGCACGGATCAAAGACGAGCTGCAATCCGTCGCGAAAATACATTTGGGTGCTGAAGCTTACATTCCACTTATAAAGGCGCGTGTGCGGGCGGGCTTTTTCAGCTCTCCGTCGCCTTACAGAAATGCCGAATATATGCCTGATAAGGAGTATTACACGGCAGGAGCGAGCCTGCAGCTCGACAAGCAAGTGATGGTCGACGTCGGGCTGGTGCATGGTATATGGGAAAAAACGACAGTTGATAATTTGACAAAATATAGCACCCTGGAAGATATGTCTTATGATAAAATCATCGGAACTCTCTCCATTCGGTTTTAGTGATTTTTCCAGGGGTAAATAATACAGCGTGTTCACATTTTTAAGTTGAACTTTGGCCTCACAGTTTTCTGTGGGGCTATTCATTTTAAGAACAAAATCCAGGGCTTTCCATGGCACGGTATCCGGCAAAATACATACTTTGTATTTTTCTCTTGTCCTTCATTTTTTGTTCACTCTTCAATTGCGGGCACAGTCGCTATCGCTCACCCAGAGTTGCTTCGGATGTAGAGCTTGATTACCCGATAGCCGCGCAACTGGAAAAAATCGAGGGGCAGGTGCAGGTCGCTGTTTACGTGACCGAAGAAGGCAAAGCCGAGGACGTGAGATTAGAAAAATCGTCGGGCTATAAGCTACTCGATGATGCGGCGTTAGAATTTTCCAAAACTGTAGAGTTTACCCCGGGCATGATTGATAAAAAGCCGATAAGCTCCTGGACGAGACTGGTTTTGAGATATAAGCTGAGCGAGGTGTATTTTGATAAGGAAAGATGGCTGAACGATGTGTTGTTAGTGCACCAGCAAATCGAAATGGCCGGAGAGGACCGGAAGGAGCAGAACCGGCTGCTCCGACAGCTTTATACCAACAATGCCGGCCTGGTCAACTATGTCAAAAAGTACGATGACGTCTCGATAAACACTTTTATTCGCGCCACGGTGACGAACGCAATCCGCAACCGCTATAGCGATTTTTGGAATGCGTATGCCGCTCCCTGCGCCGCGTTGGACGATTTCCTGGAACGGTATCCTGATAGTGAGTTTGAGGAATTAGTAAAAAGAGACCTGACTAAGGAGCTTGTCGATATGGAATATGAAATTCGCATGGCATCATTGAAATCCGACCGCGACCAGCAGAAAAATCGCGAGCTTATCAAACAAATTGAAAAACGGCTGGATGAGCTTCAGGAACAGATACTCGAAAAGAATTAAATGGAGGTTTTATGCAGCGAGCAATGAGGAGCTTGATCCTTTTTCTGATCATTTTGTCATCCGTAGCCCAGGCCCAGAGGAAAGGAGCGATTGAGACCGGTGGATTATTTTATTTCAAAAGTGAATCGGGAAGCAAAAATGTCACCAACAACAGTATGAACATTGACTGGCTCATCGGTTTTTATCTGGATCGCAATTTGGTCGTAGATGTCGAGCCGAATATCATGTTGAGTTTTGGCGGTGATTCCACCAATATAGCTACAATCAGCACGATCGGATTTTCGTATAGAATTATTGACATGATATCATCCTATGATGAACGGCGGCAAACCTGGATGGCACGCGATGTAGGTATTACCGCCGGTGTATTTGCCTCGGTTGCGGCGGGATTTTGGCTGGAGACGCAATCCAAATCAGGCCGGGAAACGGCTTCATCCTCCGGAGGCGCCTATTCTGTCGGCATCGGAACGCATGCCGGTTTTGGCAAATTTACCGTGCTCAGAACAAAGTTCGAATTCATATACCTTTTGCCCAACCCGCCGTTGTATGATAAAGGCCGTACCCTGTTCCAGGTAGGTGTGGGCTTTTCGGTTTTCATCAAAGTATAAGAATGGGCGCGATCAAACAGATGCCAGGTCAGTTCCGCCTGGGTGATGAATGTTGATGAAAAAGGGTGCAAGAAGCCAGGAATCGGGTATAACATTATATTGTTATACTGCTTGACTTTAAATACTATATGTAGTAAATTTTCGCAAATTTCAGAATTAACGGACCAAAGGAAGCTTGCGATGGTTATCAAATCCCTATTAAAATTATCAGCCGTCTGTTGTCTTTTTATTTTTACGTCGATTTTTGGCCAGGTCAACGATCGAACGCTCACATCCGGAAGCACCTATGTAAAAAGAGATTCTTATTTTTCCAAGCCAATACACCTGATTGACCTGCCGACGGCGAGCATACTTAGGGGTGGTGATCTGGAAACAAGTATAAGGTTGTATGAAAACGGCGGTGCTCTGGCCAAGATATCCGTAGGCATTTCCCGCTATTTTATGTTGGGCGTGGCCTACGGTGGCACCAACATGCTGGGTGGGCAGACGGTTTCTTTCAACAAGATGCCAGGCGTTCAGCTCGTTTACAGAGTCATCGAAGAAAATCTCAAATTGCCGGCTCTGGTCGTTGGCTTTGACTCGCAGGGATGGGGCCAGTGGTGGACTGAGTACGATACAGTATTACCGGATAGCGTAAATAAAGATCAATTGGCGATCATGGATAACCGGTATACGGTCAAGTCCCGCGGGTTTTACGTCATGATGTCCAAAGCCTTTGATCCATCGCTGATTCGCGTCGGATTGCACGGAGGCATCAGTCTCAGCCTCGAAGGGAGAAACAGCATTGGTAAATATGTTGATAACGACCCGACCGTGTTCATGGCGATGGATAGCCAGTTGAGCAAAGATATTACGACTCTTTTTGAATACGATTTCGGCATCAACGATGAACAGCTCAATGGAGGTAAAGGCTTTTTTAATATTGGGCTGAGGTGGGCACTAACCGAGTCCATGTTCTTTGAGTTTGTTTATAAAAATATACTCGCAGATGGTGTTGACTTGATGGATGGAACGCAGGTTCCAGGTAAAGTGCGGCTGATACGGTTCAGCTATACGAGCTCGGTAAAGTGAGCGCTGGCTTGGGGGAACCCGAATGAATAACGTATGCCAAGGGGCCTACTTATCTAACCTGATTAATTAACAAAAACGTGAATCGTCATAATTAATTTTATAATCCATGTGCATTTGTGGCGAATGAATTATGCAGGTTAATTTAATTGTTGATTTCTTGAAAAGAATTCGTAAAATTCCCTAAGAATAAATCCTATGCAAAGCCATGCGTTTAGGGCTGAGTATTCTCGCAACTTGAGTGTCGCAGCAGCTTGAATGATAAATCTTTAACAGTTGAATACTCGCTATGCTAATCCAATTTACGCAAGCAGTTTTTTACAAATACCTGTTTACAGCCCAATAGCCGGCAAGGGGGAAACCATGAGACATTTCACACCCGGGCAATCCATTACCGAATTTTTTATCCTTCGAAAAAAAGAATTACGTAAAAAACACAACTCGGATGAATTTTACCTTTCTGTCGAGCTGACCAACGAGAAAGGACGGATATTCGGCTCGTTGTGGACAGAGGCGGAAAAGAGGTACAGTGAATTATCGGAAGGCACGCCGGTAAAGGTGCAAGCTTCGGTGATCGACTGGAAAAATAACGTTCATTTGTCCGTAAACAAAATTCGTCCTGCCACAGAGAGCGATGGTATCGATCCGGAGAGATTTTTGCCAACATCGCCAATGAATGAAGAGAATCTCAAAAAAGAAATAACCGAAATGATTGACGGTGTTGAAAATCCTTTCTTAAAAGGACTCTTGAATAAATTATACAAAGATGAATCTTTCTGGAAAAACTTTGCCAGGACTCCTGGGGGCAAACTCTGGCATCACTGTTATAAGCTTGGATTAGCGGAGCATACGTTGTCTGTGGCAAAGCTCGTTTCGCATTTATCCGATGTTTATCCAACCTTGAATAGGGCTCTCTTAATTACCGGAGCGCTTGTTCACGACATCGGCAAGATAGACGAGTACCAAACCAAAGGCTACATCGAATTTACGGATAGAGGCAGGCTGCATGGGCATATTACTATTGGTTTTCATAAAATCGCCTCACTAATCGAAGCCTGCGATGATTTCCCCAAAGAGCTGAGCGCCCAATTGCTCCACCTTATCTTGTCACACCAGGGGGCTTTGGAAAACGGCTCTCCGGTCGTACCGATGACCAGGGAAGCCTTTGTATTATATTTTGCGGATGAGATTGATTCCAAGCTCAACGCGATCGACAGAATCACCCTGCGTGACCGGGAACCGGACAGGAAATGGAGCCAATATATTAATTTGCTAAACCGTTTCATCTATTTTGGAGATCAGGCAGGTGAGGATTCACAGATCGCATAGAAATCCAAAGTGGCGAATAAAAGCGAGTATCGATGCGTTGATACAGTCTCATGCAGTGGCATGCTTATTGTAAAAGCGGCATTAATTTGTCACTCACCCTGCGGCGAGCATGGCGCATCAATTTAAGAATTTGCAGGATGAACGGAACAATGGCAAGAGCGAAATCTGTTGATCAGGATCGTTTAAATCAAAGCAGGTAAAAACTTATCGCAGCAAGATGAACCATCCGCAACAGGCAAAATTTTACGTGTGTTTCTAAAACGAAGTATTTTTAAATGAAAAAAAATGCAAACAGAAAATTGCTCGTATTATGTCTCACATTTGTATTCCTGGTGTATTGTAACGAACCGAGTATCGTCGATTTGGAGGTAGACCTTCCTGAAAAAACAAGCTTGCCGGCCGATGGTCAATATGATCTTTATCCCGATTGGCATCCGAACGGGCAAAAGCTGATCTTTCTTTCCTTTGATTCATCCTTAACAAACACATTGGAGGACGACCCGCCTTTTGCGCTATCTTTTCAAACCGGGGCCGTCGCCGGTGTTGTGAAAGAATATGATCTTGAATCTTTAAAACTTGTAGACTTGATCGATAAAAGCTACGGGCCGCTCTATTGCAAATATTCGGCAGGCGGGGATACAATCGTTTACTGCCGTAAGGAGGAAAAGTCGGCCGAGATTTGGATTTACGATGTGACAAAAAAGAGCCATACGAGAATTTTTACCGGCGAGCATCATGTTTTTTTGCCGCAATGGTCGCCTGATGGAAAATATATTGCCGTATTAAGCGACAAAAGTTTCATCATACTCGATGCTCTGGATTTCACTGTCGAACATCAGATCGAAACGGACTTGACGGTTCACTCCTTTACCTGGCATCCGCTGGAAAATAAAATCATATTCTCCGCAGCGAGCGATATGGATTTTTATCTTTATGAATATGACCTTGAAAATAATAGCACCGGCTGTCTGTCGGACTGTAGCTTGAAAGGCGTCTGGCCGGATATGTCAATTTTGAGCCATATCGGATCGCCTTTCGATGGTGTTCAGATTGCGTTCCAGGCGGGAGACGATATAGTCGTCACATCTTTGCGTGAACTCAGTTTGACAAAAGTTGTGGCCAACGGTCGAACTCCATCATGGTCCCCGGACGGACGAAAATTAGTTTATTCTCAAAATGGACATATCGAAATAGACACTATTTGGATCGATATAAATGGCTAGTCTGCGCAAGTCCGAAATATTTTATTGCCTGCTTATGATGATCACGTCTTATGGTCTTGCTGGCGAAGCGGCAACTTCCCGCCTGCATTATGGCACCGTGCTCGGTTATGTGACGGATGCGGAGGATAAAATCCCGTTGCGCGATGTAAACATATTTTTTGCAAAAACAACCCTGGGAGACGCCTCTGATGAGAAGGGGTATTTTGAGATTAAGCGCATTCCGACAGGAACCTATACGTTAATTGCTAAAATGATCGGCTATCGGCCGCTGGTCGTTCATAATGTCCGTATCGGGACAGGCGCGGTCAGGAGATTGAATATTCAGCTCAACAAACAAGCGGTCGCATTGGACAGTGTGCAGATATCGGCCAGCCGGCTGAAAAAACTGTTGCAGCGGGAAATATCCAATGTCGGTCACGAAATCATTTCGCCCCGCATGGCTGTGCAGCAGCCCGGCGTTTTGGATGATGCCTATAGATCGATGAGGAGCTTGCCGGGAGTGGCTTCGCGCAACGATCTGAATACCCAGCTCTATATCCGCGGCGGAAGCCCGGATCAGAACTTGATCTTGTACGATGGCATCGAGATTCTCACCCCGTCACGGCTTTTTGTGGTAATGGGCGGCGGCATGAGCCTGGTAAATCCGGATGTCATCGAGTCAATCGATCTGGCGCCCGGCGGATTTGACGTTGAATACGGCAACAAAATGTCGGCACTGGTCAACTTAAATAGCCGCAACGGAAGAACGG
Source organism: Candidatus Zhuqueibacterota bacterium RBG_16_48_16 (assembly GCA_001771235.1). Taxonomy (GTDB): domain Bacteria; phylum Zhuqueibacterota; class Zhuqueibacteria; order Residuimicrobiales; family Sediminimicrobiaceae; genus Sediminimicrobium. The sequence goes on along the minus strand of METF01000125.1, from coordinate 5,439 downwards.
ATCGGCTTTCCGTCAGGAGTTCTGCTTCACTTATTACTGCCCGTACGGTCATCGAAGGGCCGATTTTTAATAATGGCAGTTCCTGGCTGCTGGCCGGGCGCAGGAGTTTTTATGATGTATTGGCGAATAGCGTAAACTCTGAGAATTATATATTTCCCTTCTTTTTTGACATCCATTCGAAATTAAACCTCAAATTCGGCCCGGATCAAAATGCAACTGTGTTTTATAGCCACCTCGGCGAAGGTGCACGACTTTATGATGTCGAAGGTGAGAATCTCGATTTATTGAACAAAGGGGCAGGAAACATCTTTGGCGTGAAATTCACTTCCGTTGTGAATCCGAACGTTTTTGCAAACCTGACGATGGGCTACTATGATGACAAGAACAGTGTGAAAATTTATGATACGTTTAATTACAATTTTAATGCATTATTAAATTATCACGTTCGCAGGACGAGCGCCCGGTCTGAAATTGAGTATTATCCGGCGAAATGGCTGATGTTAAAGACGGGCGTGCAATTCAGTTTTAACAAGACAGACCTTTTATGGAGCCTCGATTGGCGAAATTATGTCAATCTGCCGGATTATATAAATTTCAATGAAAAGTATTTTTCAAACGGTGTTTACTGGAAAGCGAAATTTCGCTACCAGAACTGGTTTGAAATCATTGCCGGACTGAGGTATGACTATTCAACGCTTTTCAATGTTTTGGACACCAGTCCAAGGGTAAAAGCCAGGGTAGGTTTGTTGCCAAACCTCAATTTGTTCGCGAGCATGGGCAAGTATTCGCAGTTTCCGGATATCATGACGGTCATTGGCAGGGGGGAGCCGCTGGATATCACCAGGAATATTCACTCACTTCGACCGGAGTATGCTATTCACACTATGGGCGGCTTGGCCTGGCAAATTGCCGATCGTTTTGAAGCAAAATTTGAATTGTACCATAAAAAACTACAAGACATACTTATCGGAGAAGAGGAGAATTTTTTTGTTCCGGAAAATATCGGGTCGGGTTTTGCCGAAGGAGTGGAATTGTCCGTCAAGCGAATTCGCTTGGAAAACGAAAAATTCGGTTTCTGGATCAATTACGGCTATTCTTCGTCCAGGTACCGCCGACCCGGAGATTTGAGCTGGCGTTTTTTCGATTACGATCAACGCCACCGCTGTTCTGTGGGATCGGAAATTCAGTTTTATAAATTTTGGACCCTGAGCGCGGAGTACCATTATGGAACAGGATTTCCTTATACGCCCATCTCAGCAATGCGCCGTAGTATTAATGGAAACAGCCCGTATCTCGAAGGATGGGACGTACTGAAAGATGAGAAAAACTCCGGGCGCTATCCCGATTATCACCGGCTGGATCTGAGATTTGCCTATCGAATTCACCAGAACGGAAAAGGAGTTTCCGCCTACCTGGATTTGATCAATGTCTTCAATCATAGAAATGTCTATTTGTACGAATGGGATTATTATTCCGGCGAGGGATCATCCGGGAGCGCGAAACGGAGTGTCATTTACATGCTGCCGTTTATTCCTTCCTTTGGGGTGAATATAAACTTGTAGAAAAAAGTCATCATTAGCTTCAAAGTAAATGCTTGACATTTTTGGCCAAGTTAATTATATTGGCCGTCGTTTTGAGCTTATATTGTGGCCACACCTTTATGATTCCGGTGTAGCTCAATTGGCAGAGCGGGTGGCTGTTAACCACTAGGTTGTAGGTTCGAGTCCTACCACCGGAGCGAATGAAAAGCCTCACAAGCGTATGAGGCTTTTTTTATGGTTTGCCTCAAAGGGATTTGAGGCTTTTTCATTCGGACGAGCTTGGGTGGCGAATGTACTTTTGAAGGTTGAAATTTATGCAAAGTGAAGTGATAGGTGATAAGATGGGTATTTATTCAGCCCACTAAATACACAAAATAAGCGAAAGGAATCAACACGGCTGAACGTACCCGATCACAGGTGCTCAGATTACCCAGCCTTTATGAAAAGTCAAAATAATAAAAGACAAAATCATTTTGACTTTTTGTTTGTTTCGTGTGTTTCGTGGGCTGAATGGATACTAAGATAGTGCCGAAGGGGGGAGTCGAACCCCCACGGGCGTAAGCCCACACGGCCCTGAACCGTGCGCGTCTACCAGTTTCACCACTTCGGCAGTCTTGAAAAAAGTGCGAAAATATAGCTAACTCATGCTATAAATGCAAGACCTTTGTTTTGTGAGAATGCCTACTTTTGTTCTTGTTGATTGTCAGCCTGAAAAATATATATTAAAACTTTTGCGGAAGGCGAAGGATGTTCGATTATAAGCTTGCTGGGATTTTTGTCGTTTGTTTCGTATGAACTTTTGGTGGGCCAATCGCGCGGTATGCAACAACCGGCAATTCTGTTGCGTGTCGAAACATGAGTAATATGGGTTTTCATATTGGAAAAAAATAAGAAAAAAATTGTCGTCGCGAATCGTAAAGCATTTCACGATTATGAAATTATCGAACGGATCGAGGCAGGAATCGTTCTGAATGGAACGGAGGTAAAATCTTTACGCGCGGGCAAAGCAAACTTTAAGGATAGCTATGCCAGGGTGGTGGATGGAGAGCTGTTTGTCGTCAATTTGCATATAAGCCCTTATGACCACGGCAGCGCCTGGAACCACGATCCTGTCCGGCGAAGAAAGCTCTTGCTGCAGAAAAGGGAATTAAAGCGTTTAATCGGTAAAATCGAAGAAAAAGGTCTTACAATAGTGCCGTTGAGCATTTATTTCCGGGGAAGCTGGGCAAAAATTGAAATTGCCATTGCGCGGGGGAAAAAATTGTATGATAAGCGAAAGGATATAGCAAAGCGCGATTCTGATAGAGATACGCAAAGGGAATTAAAAAACAAGTTCCGCTTGAAAGTGTAAAAGATTTAATTCGGGAATATGAAAATGGAAAACGTTTATGACGTTTTGCAGCATCGCGGATTCATTCAGCAGGTAACCGATCCTGAGCCGTTGCGTGAATTGCTCGCTTCACACAGGGTTACTTTTTACGTGGGATTCGATCCTACGGCAGAAAGTCTTCACGCGGGCAGCTTGTTGCCTATTATGGCGATGGCGAATCTGCAAAGGCATGGGCACAAACCTATTGTCGTGATTGGCGGCGGCACGGCCATGGTAGGCGATCCCAGCGGTAAAACGGAAATGCGGAAAATGATGTCACGAGAAAGAATCGATTCGAACGCTCGGGAAATGAGATTGCAACTGGCTCGATACCTCGATCTTTCGGAAGGAAATGCCATTGTCGTCAATAATTATGATTGGCTGGGCAATTTAAATTATATCGAGTTTTTAAGAGACATTGGTGTGCACTTTAGCGTCAATAAAATGCTCACTTTCGAAGCTTATAAGAAGAGAATGGAGACCGGATTATCGTTTCTCGAATTCAACTATCAGTTGTTGCAGGCTTTTGACTTTCTCGTTTTGAATAGAGATTACGATTGCAGGTTGCAGATGGGAGGTGATGACCAGTGGGCCAATATTCTTGCCGGCACCGACCTGATACGCAGGATGGAAAGAAAAGATGTTTATGGTTTGACGTTCCCTTTGCTTGTTACAGCCAGCGGCGCTAAGATGGGAAAAACCGAGTCGGGAGCGTTGTGGTTGGATGCTCAAAAAACAGCACCTTATGATTTCTACCAATACTGGATCAACGTTGCCGATGACGATTTGGTGAAATTTCTTTTTTATTTTACTTTTTTACCCACATACGAGATTGAAGATGTTAAAAAACGTCAGGGAGCTGAGCTGAATGCTGCCAAGACAATACTCGCTTATGAAGCAACCAGGATTGCCCATGGTGAAGACGTTGCGAAAAAAGTTTTCAGTTCATCGATGGCCGCATTTGGGACAAGAAAAATTCCGGATTCTATCTTACCGTCGAGCACCATTCCCAGGGGATCAGTAACCGCTGACGAAGCAGGTTTGCCGATAGCCAGAAAGGACTACTCATTTTTCGAAGCCCGGCCTAAAATTATATCCGTTCTAACGGATCTTGGATTGACTTCGTCAAAGCAGGAGGCGAAAAGGCTTGTTCAGCAGGGTGGTGTTTATCTGAATGACGTGAGGGTGAGTGATACAGAAATGGCCTTGGCAGAAAATGATGTCATAAATAACAGAATTGTGCTCAGGGTTGGGAAAAAGAAATATTTTTATCTGAAATTCGAATAAATCCGGCACGATGTTAAAAATACGTTGACTTTTAATATTAAAAGCGTATATTATTCGCGTTTTCGTTGGAAGAGAAGTTGGCACTTTAGTAAAAAAGTGCATTAAAAAAATAAAATAGCTTGACATTCAAATTATTAATCGTTATCTTGTCCAGCTTTTTAACGAAGTAAATACAAATGTTCTTTGAAAATATGCGTGCATAGCTCAACCGTCAAAGAGCTTGGGTTTCGAACTGAATAGAAAAAAATAAATAAATAACAATGAAGGGTTTGATCCTGGCTCAGGACGAACGCTGGCGGCGTGCTTAACACATGCAAGTCAAGGAGAAAGGAAGCCTTCGGGTTTCCGAGTAAACTGGCGAACGGGTGAGTAACACGTAGGTAACCTGCCCTAGGGTTGGGGATAACACTGCTAACGCGATGTTAATACCGAATAATGCAGCGGATCCGCATGGATATGTTGTTAAAGCTGGCCTCTACTTGTAAGCTAGCGCCTTAGGATGGACCTGCGTCCCATTAGCTAGTTGGTGAGGTAATGGCTCACCAAGGCGACGATGGGTAGCCGGCCTGAGAGGGTGACCGGCCACACTGGGACTGAGATACGGCCCAGACTCCTACGGGAGGCAGCAGTGAGGAATATTGCGCAATGGCCGAAAGGCTGACGCAGCAACGCCGCGTGAGGGATGAAGCTCTTAGGAGTGTAAACCTCTGTTAGGAGGGAAGAACAAGTAAATATCGAACAGACATTTACTCTGACGGTACCTCCAGAGAAAGCCCCGGCTAACTCCGTGCCAGCAGCCGCGGTAATACGGGGGGGGCTAGCGTTGTCCGGAATCATTGGGCGTAAAGGGCACGTAGGCGGGATGATCAGTCTGAGGTGAAAACTTATGGCTTAACCGTAAGCTTGCCTTGGATACTGTCATTCTTGAGTTCGGGAGAGGGAAGCGGAATTCCTGGTGTAGCGGTGAAATGCGTAGATATCAGGAAGAACACCGGTGGCGAAGGCGGCTTCCTGGCCCGATACTGACGCTAATGTGCGAAAGCGTGGGGAGCGAACAGGATTAGATACCCTGGTAGTCCACGCTGTAAACGATGGGTACTAGGTGTTGGTTCCTTTGGGATCAGCGCCGAAGCTAACGCATTAAGTACCCCGCCTGGGGAGTACGACCGCAAGGTTGAAACTCAAAGGAATTGACGGGGGCCCGCACAAGCGGTGGAGCATGTGGTTTAATTCGATGCAACG
>METF01000124.1:6061-7164 GCA_001771235.1 Candidatus Zhuqueibacterota bacterium RBG_16_48_16 | reverse complement strand
AAATCACCTGGGACGGGCGGGACAGCCAGGGCTTAAAAGTGAGCTCAGGCGTGTACTATTACCGGCTCGTTACTGAGGAGTTTACGGATATCAAAAAGATGGTGCTGCTCAGATGAACCTGATTCAGGATTCACTACCAGACACTTTTTGGGGGACACAGAGTTTCACAGAGATTTCACAGAGATTCACAGAGAAACAACAAAAAACGTCTCAGTGTTGCTCTGTGTCTCCTCTGAACCCTCTGTGTCCCTGATTTAGCCCTTTTATGAAAAAGTGTCCTGAAGCAAAATTTTTTTGACGGGGTAACCGGATCACAAAGATTTACAGGATGAATCTCGGGACTTTTTTTAGTTCGTAGTTCAGCCTTCAGGCTGGTTAGCAAGCTAAAGCTTGAACTACGAACTCAATGTCATGAAGTTAAGCGAATGTTCATAATCAGGAGTGCAATCCCTTTATGGATTGCGCTGCAATGCAACGTATAAAGGCGTTGCACTCCACAGGTTCCGATGCATAAGCCTCAAAGATTTCCCCTATCCCAAAATGATTGAATCAAGCGAAAAAGTTGTGTATATTGCGCCGACCCGCATCAGCAGGAGCCAGACAGTCAGGTTGGTATTTATGTGTCATTATCAATCCGTACTGACTTTGCCATCCGTGGGGCTTCTTCGGTGTTGTTCTCTGACCGGGTAAATTGTTGCGACTTGTGTCAAAACCTGCGATGATCATTTCCCAATAACCTTTCAATATAGCATGGACCGAATCATCCTACATCTCGACATGGACGCTTTTTTTGCGGCCATCGAACAACTGGATTTTCCGCAGTACCGGGGCAAGCCGCTTATCGTAGGAGCCGATCCGAAAGAGGGCAGCGGCCGCGGCGTGGTCTCCACCTGCAGTTACGAAGCGCGCACCTACGGCATTCGCTCCGCCATGCCCATCTCCAAAGCCTATCGCTTGTGTCCGCATGCTGTTTTTGTGCCGCCCCGGGGAAAACGGTATTCGCAAGTCTCAAAAGCGGTTATGTCCACTCTGCTGAATTTTACCCCGGACATCGAGCAGATCAGCATCGATGAGGCGTTTTTGGATATCAGCTCGACCTACAA
>METF01000124.1:5111-6048 GCA_001771235.1 Candidatus Zhuqueibacterota bacterium RBG_16_48_16 | reverse complement strand
CCGGAAGCCATCGCCAGGGCCATCAAAGAAGCCGTTCATAAGGCAACTCATCTCACGGCCTCCGTCGGCGTTGCCCCCAACAAGTTCATTGCCAAGCTCGCCTCGGACCTGAAAAAGCCGGACGGCCTGGTGATCGTGGAAAAGGACAATGTCCGACAGTTTTTGGCTCCGCTCGAGCTGTCAAGACTCTGGGGCATTGGCCCAAAAACGCTGCCGCACCTGGAAAAGCTCGGCATCCGTACCATTGGCGAGCTGGCACGGTTTTCGCAAAACGAGCTGATAAAGCGTTTTGGCAAGTCCGGATTACATTTTTGGCGTTTGGCGAACGGAATCGACAGCCGCGACATCGAAAAGGAAGTCGCCGCCAAATCCATCAGCAAGGAAATTACTTTTGACAGTGATGAAGGTGATGAAGAAAAGCTGCGGCTGACCCTGTTTTATCTCTGCGATGACCTCTCCCGGCTGATGCGCAGAAAGGATTTGAAGGGCCGCACCATTACCCTGAAAATTCGCCTGGCAGATTTCTCGACCTTTACCCGGTCGCGGACGCTAACATCCTCGACCAGCGACAGCCGGGAAATCCGCTCCCTGGCCGAAGGACTTTATTCGCAATTCGACCGCCAGGGCCATAAAGTCCGGCTGCTGGGTATCGGCTTGAGCCATCTGGATGGCGAGGAGGTCCAGCTCGATCTTTTTGAACAGGAGCCGAGCAAGACCCGGAAAATCGACAGCCTGCTGGATCAGGTCAAAGAGAAATTCGGCGAGCAGGCGATAACCCGTGCCAGCCTGCTCGACAAACCGCGCGATTCGATGTGGATACGGGATTAGATGGATTATTAATGCTTAACGAAAACTCTATCAGCGGCGTCATTGCGAGGAGTGAGGAATGAGCGACGAAGTAATCCCCTTACTTTTCAGGAGATTGCTTCGGTAAAAA
>METF01000124.1:2042-4991 GCA_001771235.1 Candidatus Zhuqueibacterota bacterium RBG_16_48_16 | reverse complement strand
GCGGAAGTGCTGTACCGGGCGAAAAATGCCACGCGCAGCAGGTTGGCGAAAATGTCGGCAAAACCGGAGAGCGGCGCGCTTTTAAATGCCTCTTTCCTCAAACGAAACGGTTTGCTCGATCCCGATGTTGTTGCGGAAATACACGACAGCTTCCGCGATCGCGACATATTCTGGTGGCAGGTTTTTGCCAGGGAGACGCTGCAAATCTTGTATGACGATCACTATCCTGAAAATAAAAGCCGGCTTTTATCCACAGCGCAGGATATCCTCGATCACCGCTTGCGGATTTTTGACAAGCCCGTCTCCTTCCCCGGGCGGGTGGATTGGCATCTCGATCCACTGGAGAACAAGACCGTCCCCCTGCAATACTGGTCGGAAATCGATTACAAGAATCCTAAAGTCGTGCAGGACGTCAAGTATATCTGGGAGCTCAACCGCCACCAGCATTTCGTCACCCTGGCGAAGGCCTTTTATCTGACCGGCGAAGAAAACTACGCTAAAGAGCTGTTCAGCCAATGGCGCGACTGGCTCGATAAAAATCCATACCTTTTCGGTGTGAGCTGGACCAGCGCCCTGGAGCTGGCTTTTCGCCTGATCTCCTGGAGCCGGGCGCTGCAATTTTCAAAGAGCAGTGAATTTTTTACGCCGGAGCTTTTGTTGAGTATCCTGCAATCCGTTGAGCAACACGCCCGATTTATCGCTCAGCATCTGTCGAGATATTCCTCCGGCAACAATCACCTGATCGGCGAGGCTGTCGGTTTGATCTATGCCGGTTGCTGTTTTCCCGGGCTGAGAGATCGGGAAAAATGGCGGCGCAAGGGCTTCTCGATCGTTTTTCAACAACTGCCGGCGCAGACCTTTCCCGACGGCGTCATCAAAGAACAGGCGGTGCATTACCTGCGCTACCTTTTCGATTTCGGCATCCTGGCCCGGACAGCGGCGGCTCAGGAGAATATGCCGGTGCCGCAAGAGTTTGATGAGACTCTCGAAAAAATGGCCGGATTCGTTTACGCCTTATACCGGGGCCAGCGGCTCGTCCCGAAAATCGGCGATGAGGACGGCGGCCAGGCCATACGCTGGTGTGAAAAAGAGAGCGATCCTTACGCCTCGATTCTGGCCACAGCCGGCTATCTGTTCAACCGACCCGAATTTTTTGGCGAGATCGACCGTATTGACGAAGCCACTTTCTGGCGGCTTGGCGTGGCCGAAAAACCCAACGGGATGACAATAAAAGAGCGTACATCTCAAACAGAGGTTTCGCATTTTCCGCACGGCGGCTATATCGTTATTCGGCACAGCGCAAAAAATCTTGAACAACAGGTGGTGTTCGATTGCGGGCCGCTGGGATTCGGAGCGCTTGCGGCCCACGGCCATGCCGATGCCCTGCATTTTACCCTGGCGGTGAACGGACAGGCCGTTTTGATCGACAGCGGCACTTACAGGTACCAGTGCCAACCGAAATGGCGCTCCTATTTTCGCGGCACGCGGGCGCACAACACCGTCACGGTGGATGACCTGGATCAATCGCAGCCGTTGGCTTCATTCCAGTGGGGGCGAAAGGCAAAGGCGGTGTTGGAAAAATTCGATCAGCAGGGAGATCGGATTCTGCTTGTTGGCAGGCATGATGGCTATGCCAAAAAAGGTGTCGTCCATCGCCGCCAGATGCTGTTCGAGCCTCCGGGCCAATGGACGATAACGGATTTTGTTGAAGGAAAGGGCGTTCACCGTATCTCGCTCAATTTTCATCTGTCTCCCTGCCGGTATGAAATAGAAGGGAGCAATGCCGTTACAGCCGTTTTCGAAAGATGCCGTTTGGTTTTTCTATTTTCGTCAGATAAAGAATTTGTGATGGACATCGTACAAGGTCAGGAAGAACCGTTTATATTAGGCTGGCATTCACGCGGTTATGGTTTTAAAAGTCCCAATCCGGTGGTGCATCTTGATTTCGAGGATGATCTGCCCGTTCGAATAGAGACGAGAATCAACGTAGCTGCAACCCAATGAGATGGCTAAAAAAACATAATTGGATCGTCGCGGTTTTGATCGGAGCCGGGGGAGGATTGGCACTTGCCAAAGTGCTGCCGTCCGAGCAGACGCTTCTCCTGGTGTTGAGCGGCGCCGCTTTGTGCTCGCTAGGATCATTGATCCACCTGGCGGCTGATCGCCTCTTTTTTTGGCGGCAGCGGAAATCGGTAGATCGCCTGGTCAGGCCGTCCTCTTTTTCTTACAGGATGAGCTCTGTCTTTCTCTTTAATACGCTGCATAACATCGCCGCTCTGAGCATGATTCAGCCTCAGCAAGCCGCCGAGATTACAAAACTGTTGGCCGACTATATCCGTTTTACCATTGACTTGGAAAGAAGTCCATTCACCCTGTTAAGCCGGGAGATCAAATGCGCCGATCTCTACCTGCGGATCGAACAGGCCAGGCTGGGCAACAGGTTCAAGGTGGTCTATGACGTTCAGCGGGAGTGTCTGGAGACCAGAGTGCCGGCGCTGGTCTTGCAGGAATTTGTGGAAAATGCGGTGCGGCATGGCGCCGAAGCGCACAGTGAAAAAGTGGACATCATCATCTCGGCGCAGATCGATAATAGCAGGCTGATCCTGGAGGTGAGCGATACGGGGCAGGGCATCGATCCCGGCCAGGTGGACAAAATATTTGACTCGAAAAAAAATCTGGCAAAAATACATCAACAGCTCACGGCACTTTACGACAAGAATTTCAGCCTTCATATCGAGCCCCTGGTTCCTACCGGAACGCGTATTTCGATAAATTTACCCGCTCAATATATAGACATCGATGAGATGGTTGCAGCATGATAATGGAAAGCAACTCTAATTGAAAGGCAAATCATGAGGACGACAACATATATTTTGCTGTTTTCCCTTCTGGTGGCTCTCGATAGCGCTTTTGCCAAAAATGCAGCATCCCCCGTATGCGTCACTCATT
>METF01000124.1:0-2009 GCA_001771235.1 Candidatus Zhuqueibacterota bacterium RBG_16_48_16 | reverse complement strand
AGAGAAAAGCCGTCGTAATCGACAGTGCGCTCAAGCTCTTGTTGCAGAAATATGACAAGCAAGCGGCCATCCGCTATATCGATCCGCGCAGTATCGGCGATTCATCGCTGGTGATACCTGACTCGATCAGCGCACAAGCGAAGGATATCGCTTCATCTTATCTTACCAGCAAAGGCGTCGATGTCGAGGTCGTCTTGAATGTGCGACTGTCGCCTGATCCGGCGGGTATCGAGGTTGTTTTCGAATCACGGTATTGCGAAACCGGGAGAATTCTGCACCAGCTCAGGCTGACTTTTATCCCACAAAATTCGCCGCAAGAGACGTCGCAGCTCATCGATGCGGCGCTGAAGACGATTTTTGCTGAGCTGAATGAAAGCAGGACGGCTTATGGTTTTCCGTTCGCGGAGAACGATCGCGGCGTCATCGTCGTGGTCGATGAATCGCCGGACAGTCTCCTTCTGCCGGTTCTGGATGCCATCGGCGCTCTTTTCGCGGCAATGCCCGCTGATTCCGTGGTCTTTCGATTCCTCAAGCCATCCCCGGTCGATTCCCCGGCAAAAAATTCCGCACATCGTTTACTCGATTCTGCCGGGCAAACCGGGGCGCGAATCGTCCTCGAGCCTGTTTTTGATGACTCGACGAAGACTCTTTCTCACATTTCCTACTGTTTCCCCCCGGATCAAATCTCAAAGCCATATATTTTTGTCCGACTGCCAATCCGCCCGGCAATCGACGAGCTGTGCTGCGCCGCGGTTGAGAGCGACAGCCTGATGCCGGACGTTTTATCGAGCCTGTTGGCCGCATCCCTGTCCGGTGAATTTGCACCTGGAGAATTGGCGAATGCCGGCGATGCCGAGGAAACCGTTTCCTCACTGGCCGAACAGTTTGACCGCGTGCTCAAAAGGCATAAATACTTGTCCGGCAATGCGGCGCCTTCAGGGATGGACACGGTTTTTTTTGCGGCTGTCGAGTCTGCGTACCGGGCTTTGTTAAAGTCCGCGCGCGACTCATCGATCACATCGGCCTGGATTTATCTGAACTATGCCGATCTGAAAACGACCGGCGGACATTACGACAGCGCTCTCTCTTTTCTTGACATCGCCGATTCCCTGGCATCTCAAAACGCCGATACGTTATTACAGGCTATATGTCACCTGCAAAAAGGCTTTGTTTTCAACCATCTCAATTCTTATGACAAAGCAATGGGTGTGTACGGCCAGGCCCTGACTCTTTTTGGCGCGCTGTCCGACAGCCAATCGGTCGCCGAGATAACCAACAGAATGGCCCTGCAGGCCGAAGCCGCGGGTGAAGCTGAAAAAGCCTTTTCTTTCTACGAAAGAGGCGCCAGGCTCTACAACAGCCTTCACGATCCGTACAAGACCGCAGAAGTCTATTTCCATATAAGCCAACTGGCCAGAAATACGCAGGATTATGAAAAGGCGGAGGAATATGCTGCGGGCTATTTGCGAATGGTCAACGAATTGAAAAGTGAGCCGGCTTTGGCGCGCGGCTATTTTCAAATGGGGCTGGCGACCATGGCGCTGCAGCGGGATTCCCTTGCCATAGAAAATTTCAAGAAAGCGGCGGATTATATGGAGTTGTTGGGCGACTCCAGCGGGCTGTCGCGGGTGGATAACAATCTCGGCCTGCTTTACCGGCAAAGAGGCGATCTTGCTGAAGCAAAGGCCCGTCTGGAATCGGCTCTTCAATTATCCCAGGCCGTGAACGATGCGGGCAATGCCATCCAATGCCGGATGAATTTGGGCGATCTTGCGATGCTGCAAAAGGATTTTGAAAACGCCCAGCTCCATTATGATGAAGCGCTTCTTCTTGCGCACTCGCTGAACGATGACCGCCAAATAGCCATGATCACTTATGCCAAAGGACTCATGCACCTCAAGGAGGGCCGGTTGAGAACCGGTTATTACGAGATCAAAGAAGCGCTGGAGAAAGGCGGAGGGGCCGTCAACGGCACTGCTGAACAGGAACAGGAATTTCTCAAAAAGCTG
>METF01000123.1:7144-7262 GCA_001771235.1 Candidatus Zhuqueibacterota bacterium RBG_16_48_16 | reverse complement strand
ACCTTTATGCAGAGGCGCGGCGTGGGGATAAAAACAATCAGCGTGGTTCTTGCGTTCGCCTGCGGCAAAGACATTTTCCCTGTGGATACGCACGTGCACCGAATTTGCCGGCGGCTTG
>METF01000123.1:5453-6934 GCA_001771235.1 Candidatus Zhuqueibacterota bacterium RBG_16_48_16 | reverse complement strand
TATTCAGACCACGAAACACGCTAAATAAACCAACTCTATTTCCAAGCATTCCTGGTAAATTCCCTCAAGAAACCCTCATCCTTTATTTTTTAGATCTGAAGGCAAGCTCTCATAATAGCATAGCTTGCTTCAGGACAAAGTAATTCTGCATTAATTTTTTGCTCGAGTTTTTTGTGTGTTTAGTGGGCTAAATAGTGTCTGAACGAAAACTAGCGGAATAGAAAAAACTGTCATTGCGAGCGGAGGAAATGAGTCATTTCTCGTTCGATTTGCCTTATTGGAGCGAAGCAATCCCCTTACTCTTCAGGAGATTGCTTCGGCAAAAAACGCCTCGCAATGACAGAAAATTTTTAAATGAGCAGTTTTCGTTCGGACACTAAATAGATACAAAACCTGATCATTGCTCCGGCAAATCCATCATCTCGATTTGCTCGTAAATCTCATCATCCGGCTGCCAGCGATACAATGCCAGGTCGATGTATCCACGTGCATCGAAAACCACTCCCTCACTCTCCAGTAATAATCTCTGCAAATTGGGGTCATGTTCGCCGCAATCGATGCTGACCCTGCCTTTGGAATTGATCACCCGCTGCCAGGGAATGTCGAGCTCTTCCGGCGTGCTGTGCAACGCCCAACCGACCGTGCGCGCCGCCCTGGGACTGTCCAGCATGCTGGCAATCTGGCCGTAGGTAGCCACCTTGCCCCTGGGAATGAGGGCGACTATCTGCCACACTTTTTCAAAGAATCCTTTTTCTGCCATAATGCATTCTTTTAATTCGATCTCAAATACAGGATACGTAACTATCTAGCGAAGCTACACCTCAAACCGACGAGAAAGAATTGTCCCAACGGATAGAAACAACCCAACGGATGCGAAAAATTGTTTTTATCAGTTGCGTTGTTTCTATCCGTTGGCAGCTTTCATTGGTTGGTCGAAACTTGCTCTGTTTGTAAAGAATCCTGCAGCTCAAAATCTCAGCCACTAAGCCACAAAGTCACTAAGGAACACAAAAATCTTTGTGAACCTTTGTGTCTTGGAGTCTTCGTGGCTAATTATAGCAGAAATGCCTGGATAGTCACCAGCCTACTTTAACATGACCATCTTTTTTAAAGCAACGTATTTGGCCGTACCGCTCGTCGCTTCCAGTTTGTAAAAGTAGACACCACTGGGCACATTGGAACGCCAAGTGACCTCGTGACTTCCCGCCCCCATTTCCGAAAAAATCGGCTCATCTACGACTCTACCCAACACATCGAAAACAGTCAAACTGACCCGGCTCTTTTGCGGGAGGTAAAACGATATCTGCGTCGCATTGTTAAAGGGATTGGGATAATTCTGATAAAGCGCAAACGAGCTGACTGTGGTTTTGTTTTCTGTAACGCCGGTAAAGCTGCTATTGTGTCTACCCGGCGTTCCTCCCGGCGCTGCGCTTGCCCGCCAATTGGTCGAAAGGGCATTATCCTCAAACGGGTCGATCAAT
>METF01000123.1:5280-5436 GCA_001771235.1 Candidatus Zhuqueibacterota bacterium RBG_16_48_16 | reverse complement strand
TTCATTGGCGTCTTCAGGCCAGGGCGGAGTGTCGCCAAAGGAAAGCGAGTCCACCAGAACGCCGTTTCGATCGTAGAGTCGCAAAAGCTCGCCACGTGAATTGATGTCGAAATCCATATCGCCGACAAAATCCTCTGCGTCATCGAACAGAATACG
>METF01000123.1:4234-5255 GCA_001771235.1 Candidatus Zhuqueibacterota bacterium RBG_16_48_16 | reverse complement strand
ACCAGGAACCCTCCGGGCGGGACGACCGAATTCTCCGGAAAAATAAAAACGTGGTTGTCGTCATTGTCTTTAAAAATCCATTGGCTCATGTCTATGGATGACTCGCCCTTATTATAAAATTCCACCCAATCTTTGGCATCGAACGATTCGGACGAGTTGTAATTTATCTCGTTAATGACCACGTCCGCTGTGTTGTTGGCGCCTGGCTCGAAAGTCGCCGTCAGGCTCAGGTTCTGATTCTTGGCATAAATTCTCGAAACAGCCGTCGAGCCGTCCGACCAGCCGGCGAACCTGTAGCCTGGCTTTGGGATGGCCGTGAGCGCGACCGGAACGCCGCGAAAATAGACGCCCGTCCAGGGGACATCCGATAACGTCCTGGTATTGATTTCAATGCTGCCGAAATTGGCATCGGATACGTTGAGCATAACGTTGAAAACGCCGGACAGGCCGAATTTATTCTGGATGTAGCGCCGCATATAATTCACTCGCTGTTCGGCAAAAACTTCCATCCTGCTGATTTCATTTTCCCATGATCCCGCCGATTCCGGCCATTTGTTGTGATGCCGCCCGATTTCCGGCTCGAATTGTTTTCGAAAGCTGTCGAGAATTCCCAGGACACGCTCTGCTGCAAAAGTCGTATTCAAGTGATCGGCAAATATTGTGATAAAGCGCCGCCGGAAGGATTCGTTTTCCAAAAGCTTGCGCAGAAGAAACGTCGAATAAGGCGGATTCGGCCAGGAGGGGCCGTTCGGCTCCGTGGCAAAGTCAAGCGTATTATTCGCATAGTTGTCGCCATACAAGCTAAAGCCAAAATCCGTGTCAAAGATGAGCCAGCGCCATTTCCCGGCCGGATCCGATGAGCGCCAGCATTTCATATTATTTCCCGGCCAGTCGGTGTTGTCGAAATAAATCTCGGCCACCATGTATTCGATAAAGTTGTCCATGTCCACCTGGGATTTGACGTATTCATAAACAGCGGCATTGGCGAGATCGTTCTTTTCCATATACGCCTCAAGCGCTT
>METF01000123.1:3028-4227 GCA_001771235.1 Candidatus Zhuqueibacterota bacterium RBG_16_48_16 | reverse complement strand
GTCGGCAGAACCGAGGATGGCACGAACCGGTTCTACGGCCCACTCAAGTAAATCGATCCTGGCCGGATCCACGCCGCGGTTGGATGCCAAAAAGTGCTCGTTGATCTTTTCACGCAGGTTGAGAATACCCCAATACTCACCGTTCAGGAAACATATCGCAGGCTGAAATCCCATGGTCTCGACATCCATAACGTCTTTGACAAGGGCTTGCATAAAACCGTCGCGAAACATGGTCGAGGTCCAATCGTTGCCGGAATTCCGGAGAACGAAGGCTTCGAGCTTTTCGATATCTTTGTCCTTGAAAATCCGGTAATCAATAGAACCCGAGCCGTATTGCGAGCGGGCAAAAATAGCCACGGATTTTTGCGGCCTGGCGCGGCTCCAGGCGCCATAAATTTTCATCCCGGCATCCAGGCCAAAGGCCAAAGAGCCGTCGGTTTCAAAAAACTCCACGTGTACCGGGCGCTCCCAATCCTGCCAAAAGTTCGCCGAAAAATAAGGATACTCGCTTCCGGGATTTCTGCCCATAGCATAAATACCATAGTCAATATCCCACAAGTTATAGGGATCCGACACCAGCGAGACGACCGGCATGGTTAACTTTTCCCGGATAAAATACGTTTGGGTGATGACGTCGCTTGGCGGCAGGCCCTCGCGAAAACAGCGGGCGCGGATCGTCCGGGTTTTTACGATGGCTAGGGGATTTACATATTGCTGTGACCTTTCCGACGGCACCGAGCCATCGGTGGTGTAATAAATCCTGCCTCCCAGGCTGTCCGTCGTCAGAGAGATGCTCACGTTGGCATTGAAGAATCCGCCCGCTTGAGAAAACACCGGCGGATCGCTCTTGCCGCGATAGAGCGAATCGACATTCGCTTCATTCGGCGTCGGCAGGCTCAGAGAATACCACGCTGTCGAGCCGTCGGGAATGCGACCGTAGGATATATCGACAGGCAGAGACACCGCCTTCACACTATCGACAATGATGCCTTGCGGGTTGGTCAAAAACAAAAATTCGCCTGATGCTTTGATCTTGAAATTGGTGTGCAACTGGCTGTCTTTGAGATGCAATATCTCGGGCAGTGGTTTCGGATGATCTGTTTGCCCGATCCTGCCAACCGTCAAAAAAGGAATGGCGGTCAGGTCGGAGGAGGTTGCTGACTGGTTGTGGATTTCGATGGCGAGCACATTCGTCCCCG
>METF01000123.1:2878-2980 GCA_001771235.1 Candidatus Zhuqueibacterota bacterium RBG_16_48_16 | reverse complement strand
CCCCCTGGTACATCTGCGCCTCGTGGCCGATGTCTGCGGTTTGATTATAAGCCGGCCGGTTGCCAGCCGTGCCGATATTGGCGCGGGCAATTTCCCTGCCAT
>METF01000123.1:2682-2793 GCA_001771235.1 Candidatus Zhuqueibacterota bacterium RBG_16_48_16 | reverse complement strand
GCGGATATACAGAGAGACCAGGCTGGTCAGCACCGTTGCATCATCGCCATCGCCAAAGCCAAAGCCGCTTGGTCCTTCAGGCCAGGCCGAATCATCGTAGCTCATGTCAAT
>METF01000123.1:2479-2618 GCA_001771235.1 Candidatus Zhuqueibacterota bacterium RBG_16_48_16 | reverse complement strand
TTCTCCCAATAATAGACATCCCCCCGGTCTTTACCCGAGGCGAACAGCAACAAATAATTCTTTGGCGCAATGGATACGGGAGGGAAAATCCACTTTTCCAAATCGTCGGCATGGTCCGATAGGGAATAGTTTTCGAGAT
>METF01000123.1:2122-2370 GCA_001771235.1 Candidatus Zhuqueibacterota bacterium RBG_16_48_16 | reverse complement strand
GGCGACTGCGGAATGAATGAGACACAAACAAAAAATAATTAAAGCTGCGGTCTTTACACTGCCTGACATTGTTTTCGTCTTAGCCTCTCTCTGGTTGTACGGTTTGTGCTTTACTGAAAACTCTCATAGGCAACGTCATTGCGAAGAGTCG
This sequence comes from Candidatus Zhuqueibacterota bacterium RBG_16_48_16, assembly GCA_001771235.1. GTDB lineage: Bacteria > Zhuqueibacterota > Zhuqueibacteria > Residuimicrobiales > Sediminimicrobiaceae > Sediminimicrobium. Next base: position 2,219 of record METF01000123.1, on the reverse strand, counting down.
AGTTAAAAGCTTTCAGCATTCGGCTTTCAGCTATTAGCCTTTGGCTTTTAGCGATAAGAGCGAGATGTTATTAAAAGGAGCAATGACAGATAATTTT
>METF01000123.1:342-2092 GCA_001771235.1 Candidatus Zhuqueibacterota bacterium RBG_16_48_16 | reverse complement strand
CGACTTTTAAAATGTCACTATTCAGGTATCGTAATTTTTCTGCCACGAAAACACGGAGACACAAAAGTTCACCAAGGTTTTTTGTGTTCCTTAGTGGCTTTGCGACTTGGTGGCTGAATAGATACTTTAAAATTCAACTTGATAAAATATGACCTTCACCTTATCTTTGCAAGCCTTAATTTTCTTAATTCTCGCATAACAGGACCAATAGAAATGAAAAAATCCATCACCACCAAAAAGGGCGATAGCGGCAAAACCGGCCTGCTGGATAACACGCGCATCAGCAAATACGACATCCGCCCGGAAACGTATGGCACGCTCGACGAAGCCGCCGCCTTCATCGGCCTGGCCCGGGCAAAATCGTCGCTTGATGAGATCAGGAAGGCGTTGCGGACGGTATTAATCCATATTTATCTCATCAACGCCGAGCTGGCCTGCCCGGCGGAATTTCTCGACAAACTGAAAAAGAAAATCACCCCGGCGGAGCTGTCAAAGCTTGAAGAGCAGGCATCTCTTATCGAGGCGAAACTCGACTTGCCGGCAAAGTTTGTCATCTATGGACAATCGGAGACTTCCGCCTGCCTGGACATAGCCAGGGCCGTCGTGAGACGCGCCGAAAGAAGACTGGCTGAATTAAACCAACAACATCCCCTGCAAAACCCGACGATTTCCGCTTATATAAACAGACTATCGGACGCGCTCTACCTGTTTGCCCGCTACGAGGAATTTGCCAATAACATCCCCTTTGCCCATCCGGATACCAATCGTACTGAAGTATAAGATAACTCTGAGGTGGGCTATCCCTAACGCGGACAAGCCTCTAACAAGATGGAACACGGATCTAACGGATGAAACGGATTGGACGGATTTTTATTGGAAGGGATTAGCATGAGTAATTTTTGCCAAAGAATCTAACCTTAAACGAAGAATTTTATAATTATTCGGCCCACTAAACAAACAAAATAAACGAAAGGAATCAAGATGTCTGAACTACTTTATGGGAATCAATTAAAACGCGAAAGACATGAATCCTTTAGTATTATTTTCATTCATTCTCTTTGTTTCGCGTGTTTCGTGGGCAGAAAAGTTGCAGAATTTTTCACAATCACCTTAAAACAAGTGTTCAAATCCGTATTGATCCGTTCGATCCGTTTCATCCGTTCTAACCTGGACAATCCAAAACCAAAAGGGGAGCTATCAATAAGCTTCAGGTGAATACCCCGCCTCCCTGATGATCTCCATCACCTGCTCCCGGCTGACAGTTTCTTCATGCTGCACGGTGACGTCTTTACTTCCAAGATCGATCTCTACGCCATGTATGCCTTTGTTTTGCTTTAGCGCGCTGGTGATGGTGTTCGCACAATTTTGGCAGGACATATTGGGCACTTTGAGTGCGGATATCTGTTGATGAGACTTTGCCGTTAACATCGAGCGGCTCCTTGAACGGGTTATAAAAGGTTTTACGAAAACAAAAAGAAGAAAACCTGCAAGAAGGATCGCAGAGCCAATCTCCAGCCAGCCGGGCAGCATTTGATGGCCGATATGATGGGCGTGGAAAGGAGAAAAAGCAAAAAGCTTCCACAGGTAATCCAGTAGTAAGCCGAGCAGCACACTGCTCACCGCCAGGGTACTCAGGTAAATAACGGTCGTTCTCTTACCCAAATATTTGCCAATAACGGTTATGGTGACGGTGTTGGTGGCCGGGCCGGCCAGCAGAAAGACAAAAGCGGCGCCGGGATTCAGACCTTTC
>METF01000123.1:0-239 GCA_001771235.1 Candidatus Zhuqueibacterota bacterium RBG_16_48_16 | reverse complement strand
AAGTTGTCCGGAAGGGCATAGCTGATGATACCTCCCAGTATAATGCCAATCACCAGCCACTTGCCGATCTCGCCGAGCAACTCGATAAAAGCGTAGTGAAAAACATTGGCGGCAGAGCGCAAAACCGATTTACGCTTTGCATTCGTTTTTGTCCCGATCTCATTATTTTTAATGGGCAGCTCATCGGCGCTTTTCTTTTCCAATACATTCGCCGCAAGACCGGAGAAAAGTGCCGCCAC
>METF01000122.1 GCA_001771235.1 Candidatus Zhuqueibacterota bacterium RBG_16_48_16 | reverse complement strand
TTATTTTCGCTGAGCTGAATTCTCTGTGTGCCTGCGGTCCATTCAAAATTGACATCGACATTACCTTCTCTGAAAAGAAGAAACCCCAGGAGCGCCAGACCCTGTCCTTTAATGTGTATCTTGGCTTTGGCGGGAATCGGTTTGGTAACAATATAGTCCTGATTTACAGTTTCAGCAGAAATTGGAATATCGGTCACATAGTCAAACGTTTCACCGGTTACAATGAGAAACCATACAAGAACGGCAAAAGATGTTGAAGCAATTTTAACTCTATAGCGATTCCAATATGATTGCTTTTTTGTGAAAAAAATTCTTTGCCTGACCATCAGTGCACAACAATCATCATTAGCATAATTTGCAGAATTAGAAAAAGGGTGGTTTCATGATCGAATACCACCCTCTCTAATGTAAACTTTTATATCGGCGAGCTACTTTTGGGATAGCTTGATTTCTTTTCCTCTGCTTACTTCTCCATTGTCAATTCTCATGTGAAAACCGCATTCAGGGTTGGTGCATACCCAGGCTTTGTACATGATCGATGCTCCCTCTCGTCCATAATCAGACAAAGGGATGAGCACACCCTCATCACAACTCAAGCACTTTGGAAAAGTGTTTTCCATTTTTGTTCCCTCACCTCACTATAGTCTACTGTTCATTTAAGAATGGTTGATTCCTCGAAGGAGCCAGAAAGCTCTTTCGAATGAAACTTCCCGGTTTTTACCTCGGCACATTTGCATGTAAAATAGAATAAATTCGCTTAAAATCAATACTTTTTTATGGTTATTAAGAAACATTGAAAAGTTTGTCTGTCAATCGCCGGAAGCCACAAAAACAGGCTTTACCTTTTTGGGCCGGGAGCTGATGCCCTGTTATTCCAACGGAATTAATTTCAGGCAAACAGGAGAACAATTGCGCCACACAGGAGACTCACAAAAAATCCGCATACCTGCTCGATGATGATTTCGGCTTTTTTTTCAGTATGGCAGGAAGCGAGTATCCGCGGCAGGAAAATCAACACGGAAAGAAAAAGCCACCAGCTTCCGAGCACAAGTCCTGCGGTTGCCAACGTTCTCTCCACCATCCCTGAAAAACGATCCTTATACCTGGGATAGCTCATAGCTGTGGAAAGCCCGGAAATCCGTCTCATCCAGTATTTTTTGGTATAATATGTGAACGGAACGCCGGCGAAAGAAGCCAACAACAGCGCTGATGAGATGACAAGCACATTCTTATTATAAAAGCGGATCATTGTGGCAACATGCTGCTGCTCCAGGACGTGATCCAGCCAGAAGGCGACAAGAAGGATTGAAAATAAGTGCAAAACCTGATCCAGCAAAAAATTGAACAGGGAGTCATTAGACGTGCGGCTGGAAAGCACGATTTTGGTTTTATCCAAAAATGTATGAATGAGGCCTAAAAGTAATATGGCTGCCCATGTATTCAGATGCCCCCATAATGGATATAGAAACACAATGTTTGCTATCGAGCAAATGACAACGTGCGGGATCACCCCCCATGATGACCGCATTTTGATCTTGTAAACAGTGTCTGTTTGAAGGGGAAAATCTCCTGTAATATGTGCCAAATATAACACCCAAAAGAGCATCCCTGCCGGCTCCCACGTTTATAAATTATTCTCTCACAACCCAGACTTTGATTTTTGCTTCGACATCCGGGTGCAATTTTACCGGCACTTCATACACGCCCAGGGCTTTTAACGGCTCTGCTAATATTATTTTTTTGCGGTCGATTTCGAATCCCTGCTCATTTAGCAAATCAGCTATGTTCTGATTCGTCACCGAGCCGAACACTTTGTCTTCTTCGCCTACCTGGACTGTTGCCGTCAATGAAACTTTTGATAATTTTTCAGCAAAGCTATCGGCCAACTTCCTGGTTTTGAGAAGCCGGGTTTGCTCCAGCCTTTTCTCCTCCTCATAGCTTTTCAGGCTGGATGAGTTCGCTTCGATGGCAATGCCTTTTGGGATCAAATAGTTTCTTGCATAACCCCGCTTGACCTGTACGATATCCCCCTTCTTGCCTAATGTGTCGATGTCTTCTTTGAGAATGATGTTCATGGATTCATCCTGTTACTTTGTGATGTCAGAAATATACGGAATTAATGCCAGCTCGCGAGCGACTTTTATCGCGCGGACCAACTGCCTCTGGTGTTTTGCGCATGTTCCCGATGTTCGCCTGGGAATGATCTTGCCTTGTTCCGTTGTAAAACGCATGAGCTTTTTTTCGTCTTTGTAATCGATGAAATTGATGTTCTCTTCACAAAAACGACAAATTCTTTTCTTTTTTAACATAGGGTCTCCCTTTGAATCAATGGTGTCGAATGATGATGAATACCTGCTAAAGTCTGAGAGTCTGGAAGCCAAAATCAAAATCGGTGGGTTCCACAACCTGGTATTCGATTTTCGGTTTTATTATCGGCTCCGGTTGCTTTTCGACTGGCGTTGCCTCCGGGGGAGCCTTTATTTCCCGGCTTGCGGCACGCTCGACTTTTTGCGGTAAATGTGTCACATTCAGCGGTTGAATTCGGTGCGCCAGAATTTCGACCACGTACGATTTGCTGCCATCGGGCCGCTGAAAAGAGTAGTTTTGCAGTTCCCCTTCAATCATGACAACATCGCCTTTTGCCAGAGCCGCCGCGGCTGGCTCAGCCGCATTATCGTGAATTTTTACTCCGACTGAGCATATAGACTCGCGCCGTCTCCCGGTGTTATCGAGATACTTTCTTGTCGATAAAACCTGAAAGTGGTAAACGCCCATTCCCTCTCCATCTGTAGTTGCTTTAGGAGTCGTGGTCAAAGCGCCGGTGATGACGACATTATTTAGATCAGGCAATATGACTTCTGCCATGTTTGGTGATCCTTCAAATCGTTAAAAGAGCAATCGATCTGTTTGAATCCAAATATTATTCAGCGAGAGGCTGCCGGCTAAGGTTTACTCTTCTTTATCCGCCTTGTTGTCTTCTGGCTCGTTTACCTCCATTTCCTCGGCAGATACGGGCTGTTCCTCCTCAACGCTTTCTTCGCTCACATCCACATCTGTCTGCTTAACGTCATCGTCAGGATCCTGGTATTTGAGCGGAGCCTTTTCTTCCTCTTGTGCCGGTCGTTGACTATAACTTCCGCTTTTTACTTTTTCCATGGCCCTCAGGGCGTATTTATCTAACTTGATGGTGATGAATCGAAGCAGTGATTCGTTGAGTCGATACTCGCGCTCGAGCTGTTTTATCATTTCGGGCGGGCCGTCGAACAGAATAAGAACGTAATATCCATATTGTCTCTTTTTGATTTCATAAGCAAGCCGTTTTTTGCCTATTCTATCGATGTATTCGATGGCACCGCCATTGTCGGAGATAAAACGCTCGTATTTTGTAATGATTGCTTCGATCTCCTCCGGTTTTAGCAGAGAGTCGATGACAAAGATTGTTTCGTATTTTCTCAATGTAATTCCTCCTACAAGAGTCAAGGGTCTAATCAGTCAATCACTTTTAACATTGGCGAAGACGTTATGAGATTCAATGAACTCGGTATAGAAAACTTTTTCCAATCCAAACAGTTTTCAATTATAACAGTTGAAATTTAAGAAACAGCGGAGCGAAAATCATCGCAATAATAGACATCAGCTTTATCAGGATGTTCAAAGACGGTCCTGAGGTATCTTTAAAGGGATCTCCAACCGTGTCGCCGACGACCGCCGCGTGATGGGCATCGGAACCTTTGCCGCCAAGATGATCCGCCTCGATGTACTTTTTGGCATTATCCCAGGCGCCGCCGGAATTGGACATGAGAACGGCGAGCAGAAAAGCCACAACGATGCTTCCCGCCAACATTCCTCCCAACGCTTCGATACCCAGGATAAAGCCGACAATAATTGGCGCCACGACGGCCAGAATACCCGGCGGCATCATTTCCGCCAGCGCTCTTCGGGTGCTGATGTCCACGCATTTTTTATAGTCAGGTTTTGTGGTTCCTTCCATAATGCCTTTTATTTCGCGGAATTGCCTCCTGACTTCATTGACCATTTCAAAGCCGGCCTTGCCGACAGCGCCCAATGTAAGGGCACAGAAAATGACAGGCAGGAGGCCGCCGACAAACAGTCCGATTAAAACCAGGGGAGAATTCAGGGAAATGGTTTCCAGCTTGACTATTTTCGTATAAGCCCAGAACATGGCGAAGGCGCTGAATGCTGCAGAAGAGATCGCAAAACCCTTGCCTATGGCCGCCGTAGTATTTCCCACGGAATCCAATGCTTCCGCCAGCTCCCTGGTCTTTCGACCAAGCCCGGCCATCTCGGCTATGCCGGCGGCGTTATCGGCTATCGGGCCATAGCCGTCCATGGCCAGGATAATACCGATCGTCGCCTGAAGACCAACCGCCGCCATGGGGATGCCATACAGCCCTGCTGTTTTATACGCCACGAAAAGAGCGGCGCTGGTAATCAAAATTGGAAACGCCGTGCTGAACATTCCCACGGACAATCCGGAAATGATGGTTGTGGCCGGTCCCGTGAGTGCCGATTGAGCGATGTCTCGCACCGGCTTTCTGGTGTCCGAGGTATAATATTCGGTCGATACGCCTATGAGCAATCCGGAGATGATTCCCGCAAGCGTAGCCCAAAAGATGCCGATCCACGTCGGGCCTGCTTCCGGCAGTTGCGAGGAGATAAGGTACATGACTAAAAATGAAAAAATAGCGGCCAGGATAACCGATGTGAGCACACCCTTATTCAGGGCCTGGCGCGCTTTTTTCGTTTGTTCCTCATGCGATCCAGAGTCTCCTTTCGAAGGTCTTACGACCAGGATGCCGATGATCGTGGCAATGATACCAAATGCACATATAGCAAAAGGGATAGCCGCACCGATGGGATCGTTGAATATGATCGCACCAATGACCATCGCGCCGATCAGTGAAGTGACATAAGACTCGAAAAGGTCAGCGCCCATGCCGGCCGTATCACCGACATTGTCGCCGACATTGTCGGCGATGACCGCCGGGTTGCGCGGATCGTCTTCGGGAATATTTGCTTCGATTTTCCCGACCAGATCGGCCCCCAGGTCGGCTCCTTTGGTATAGATGCCGCCGCCGACACGGGCAAAGAGGGCCACAGAGCTGGCGCCAAAACCGTAACCCGCGATAATGTCGGTTACTTTGATGAGATTATCATCGAAAAATTCATTCAGCAGCATGAATAAAGCAACAACACCAAAGAGTCCTATGCCGACAACCGATAAGCCGAGAACGGCTCCTCCGGAAAACGCAACTTTTAGAGCGCTTTGGATGTCTTTTTGCGCCGCCGATGCGGTTTTAACGTTCGATTTTGTCGCCGCGTGCATCCCCAGAAAACCGGCCAATACGGAGGATATCGCTCCGATAACAAAACATAAAGCCGTTGCGTAATGAATGAAAATAGCCAGAACACCTGCCACGACCAGAACAAAAATAGCAAGAGTTTTATATTCTCTAAAAAGAAAAGCCATTGCCCCTTCCCGAATGGCTTTTCCGATTTCGATCATCTCCTTTGTGCCGTCGTCAAAACGGGCTATTATTTTTAGATAAACAGTGGCTAACAGAATACTTACTACGCCTGTGCCAAGGCTAAACCAGTAAAGGTTCATATATAAATCCTGTCCTAGGGGATAAGAATTTCCCGAATCACTGCCTCGAAAAATCTATCCGTTAAACCGCGTCATGGCACTCTCGATGCCGTCGGTCATATAGCTTTTTACCGCATCGGTTGCTCTACGTACCATATCATCAAGCACGACCGTCTCTTCCTTCCGGAACCTCGATAAGACGAAATCCGCCAGATCGTTCTTTTTCCTTTCCGTATGAATGCCAAGCCTGAGCCGGGCGAAATTTTGTGTTGCCAAATGATTGATGATTGAATCCAGGCCCTTGTGCCCTCCGGCGCTGCCTTGCGGCCTGAGCCTTATCTTGCCGAGAGGAAGATGAATGTCATCAAGGATTACCAGTAGCTTTGAATGATCGATTTTAAAATAATGAACCAGCTCAACTGCTGCCATGCCGCTTAAATTCATGTACGTTTGAGGTTTTGCTAAAAGGAGGGAGTTACCCTTAAAATCGGCAGAAGCGAGGTCGGTAGAAAAGTGACTTTTCTTAACACTGGCTCCACACTCCCTGGCGAGTTGATCGACAACCATGAATCCTGCATTATGCCTCGTCTCTTTGTACCTTTGGCCAGGATTGCCCAGACCAATTATGAGAAATTTTTCAGGCATTCGGCAGAGCGATTCCGAAATATGCTAAATCGATAGCTACTCTTCCTTTACTTCCTCGGCCTTACCGATCACCTCAGGTTCTTTTGCAGCTTCTTCCACTCCGGCAACAGGCTCTTCGACAACCCTTGGCGGCACAACGTGAGCGATGATTTTGCTCACGTCGTCAAGGAGTTTTACTTTGTCTAATTGAATATCAGAGACGTGCAGCGAACCACCGATAAGCAAATTCGACGCATCCAGCACGATGTGTTCCGGAATATCCATCGGCAAACATTCAATGGATACCTCACGAAGCTGCTGTTCCAATACGCCACCTTGATTCTTCACACCCTCCGGAGTTCCGGTGAGAACGAGCGAAACCTGAACAGTCACTTTTTCGGTAAGCTCGATCCCCATTAAATCGATGTGAATGGGATTACTGGTGATGGGGTCGAACTGAATGTCGCGGATGATGCATTTTCTCTGATCTTTATTGTCAATCGTAATATCGAGCAATGTGGATTCTTTGTCCATCATGGCATGCAATGCTTTTTTGTCGACGCTGATCGGGATGCTCTCTTTACCGTGAAAGTAATAAATGCCCGGGGTTTTGCCATCTCTTCTTAATTTTTTGGCAGATTCCTTGCCGATTTGTTTGCGTGATTCCACTTTCAAGCTGACTTCAGACATTGGTACTCTCCGTTATTTTCTATTTGCGAAATTTAAAAAATTAAAATCGAATTATAGTATCCATTCGACCCACGAAACACACGAAACAAACAAAATGTAAGTAATTTAATTGTGTTGATTCCTTTCGTTTCTTTTGTGTGTTTAGTTGGCTTGATAATTACGAATTATAGGCTCAGGCAAACGCGCCTTTACCCGGAAACAGATCGGATATGGAACGCTCCTGGTGAATGCGTCTTATTGCTTCGGCGAACAGGTCCGAAACACTCACGATCTCCATTTTGTCCGTAATGCTTTTGCCACTCAGATCGACAGAATCGGTAAAAAAGACTTTATCGATCGCTGATCTTTCAATTTTTTCGACGGCATCCGCCGATAAAATGCCATGGGTGCAGGCCACATATATTTTTTTGGCGCCTTTTTCCTTGAGTACGATGGTTCCATTGACCAGCGTGCCGGCCGTATCCACCAAGTCATCTACCATGAGTACATCTTTCTCATTGACATCGCCAATCAGCCGCGTTACTTTGCTCACATTGTGGCCGATGCGCCGTTTGTCTAACATGGCCAGCTCGCAATCCAGGCGGCTGGCATAAGCCCGGGCCAGATGAATGCCGCCGATGTCCGGAGATGCTACCACCAGATTGCCGATGTTCATGGCTTTGATATGCTCGGCGAAAATGGTTGCGGCATAGAGATGATCGAATGGGATGTCAAAAAAGCCCTGGATTTGCGGCGTATGCAAATCCATGGTCAGGACGCGGTCAGCGCCGGACTTGGCGATCAAATTCGCAACCAGTTTTGCGCTGATGGCTACTCTCGGCTGATCTTTCCGGTCCTGGCGCGCATAACCGAAATAGGGGAGCACCGCGGTAATTCGCCATGCGGAGGCTCTTTTGGCGGCATCGATCATAATGAGCAATTCGAGCAGGTTCTCTGCCGGCGCATTGGTCGATTGCACGATAAATACGTCCGTTCCACGGATGTTTTCTTCGTACTTGGCCCAGATTTCGCCGTCGGAAAAATTCTTTATAGCGATGCAGCCGAGAGACTGGCCGAATTGTTGCGCAATTTTTTGGGCTAATTCAGGATTTGAACGACCTGCGAAAATTTTGGCTTCGCGACTTTTTGATAGCATGATTTTCTGAGGTGTTTCATTCACTTTTTGACGACAACCTACTCGACTCGATTCCTTTCTCACGGTTCGATCATGTTATAAAAACGACATAAAAAATGACGAAAATCGATCGATCCTCGTCATTTATTTGCGATGTGCTGGGGCGGGAGGATTCGAACCTCCGAATGCGGGTACCAAAAACCCGTGTCTTACCACTTGACGACGCCCCATTATTGATGAAATGCAAGAGAATAACACGTCTGAATATTTATTGGTCAATTGGATCGAGCTCGCCGCCTTTTTCGGCCAGGACTTGTTTATATTTTTCAAGAATCTGGTTTTCCAGCTCTTCTCGAAACTCGTTGCTGATCGGATGAGCCACGTCCCTGAACGATCCATCGGTGGCTTTTCGGCTGGGCATACTGATAAAGTAGCCGGTATTTCCTTTTATTACTTTCATGCCCCGTACGACAAAGCAGCCATCAAATGTCACGTTCACGAAAGCTTTCAACTTTTCTTCATCACGGAGGCTGATGGCAATTTCCGTTATTTTCATGTGGCTCCCTTTAAAGGCAAAGTTGCGACCAGACCAAAACATCGATTATTAACAGTCGATTGTTGAACTTTCAACAATCCCGAGAGCGCACTCCGGTTATATTCACAGCTATCTCAGATCAGGCAATTCTACGGGCTGAAAAAGAAAAGTTCTAAAAGTTCGCCGAAATTCTTCTGCGGCCAATTTAGCTTCTACTCTGGAATTATAAAGTCCGTACACCGATGAACCACTTCCGGACATTTGAGCGTAGAAAGCTCCCAGATTATAACAATCTTGTTTGATTGAAGATAATATCGGATGCTTTTGGAAGACAATGGGTTCGAAATCGTTGACAAGCCAAGCTCTCCAGAGTTTTTCATCTTCAAGATTTTGAAGAAAGTCGGCCAATTTACTTTTTTTATAGCTATTTGTCAAGCTAAAATTCAGGCTTTGGTAGGCCCATGATGTAGAAACGCTGAAATCAGGGCAAACAAGCACTCCCCAGTATTTCCTGGGAATCGAAACAGGAGTTAATGTTTCACCTCGATTTCTGCCTATAGCCGTTTTGCCCTGAACAAAGAATGGAACATCCGATCCCACCGTTGACGCAATCGCGATGAGCCGGTCAACATCAAGGTCGAGACGCCACATCTTATTCAGAGCTGCGAGTGCTGTTGCAGCGTTACTGCTTCCGCCACCCAAACCACTTCCCACGGGAATAGCTTTGCGGATGTTGATTATGCATCCTTTTTTTATGGTGAACTGTTTTTTAAGAGCCTCAGCGGCACGCCAGGCCAGGTTTAATGCACCACTCGGACATCCTTCTGTATCAGATCGTACATGGATTTTATGGTCATCGAGCTCGAATTCCATCTCGTCAGCGACTGTGATTCGTTGAAAGATCGTTTCGATCTGGTGATAACCGTCCGGCCTTTTGCCGAGAACCGTTAAACCTAGGTTGATTTTTGCGTAGGATAACTTTTTCAAATCGTGGCCTGTTATAACTCGAGAAAAGGGTCAGTTACAGGCCCAAATTATCAAATCTGGTTGAATATTCAAATGAAATTAATAGAAGGAAGGCGCTTCATCCGGGAGTAGCCCTGATAAAAAGTTCCTCCTTGATTTAGAACGATTGGATAATTAAATTTCAACAATTGTTAAGGCTTTATAAATTGTACAATTATTTGTCGCTTCAAATGCCTGGAATTTTTGGGCGTTTTTTTACCTGTCAAAACAATTCGACATGCCCGATTATTCATTTTTGTTTGACATTTTCTGTCTATGAATAAAATTTATATTTTCAGCGATGCTCATTTTGGCTCTGGTTCGGCAGAAAGCGAGGGGAAAAAGGCAAAATACTTTTTCTCACTAGTCGACCGTATCCGCAGAGAAGGCGCCGATCTTGTCATCAACGGTGATCTATTCGATTTTTGGTTTGAATACAAATACGCCATCCCCCGGTTTCATTTTTCGATCCTGAGTCAGCTTTCACTCCTTACCTCTTCCGGTATCAATGTCCATTATGTTGCCGGCAATCACGATTTCTGGCTAGATTCCTTCATGACAAACGAGATAGGCATTACGCTCCACGACGAGGAGATGGTTATTCGCCAGGAGGATTTTCACACTTATATTCGACACGGTGATGGCCTGCTAAAGAGCGATCATCTCTACCGATTTCTGAAAAAAATCCTTCGCCACCCGCTGAATATCAAGCTCTATCGAATGCTTCACCCGGACATCGGTATGCCGCTGGCTTTATATTTTTCGCATTTGAGCAGAGACTCGAAAAAAGACAAACAACACTGTGACGAGGATTATCGCCGGTTTGCATTTGATAAAATCGATCAGGATTACCGAATCGTCGTGCTGGGCCACACCCACAGGCCGACAATGGAAAAATACAAAGACGGCTGGTACCTCAACACCGGCAATTGGATGGAAACTTTTACCTACGCAATAATTGAAAATGGCACGCCTGAATTATTGGCCTGGAACGGCACGCATGGGGTCGAGTACCAAGACTGAACATTTTTTCCGTTTGAATGGTCTATGTTTGAGGTGACATTGAGCCGGTTTTTCAAAAAGTACGATACCTTGAGAGATTATTCTTTACTGTCCTTGTTGCTGCTTTTATCTCTCATTCTCATGTTTTATGGCGACAAAAACGAAAATAACGCGGGAATTCATCTCATTGCTTTTGTCATGTTAGACAAAATAAACACCCCCATCCTGGCACTGCAGCAGGTATTGAACACAGAGAACGAAAATAGTCTTTTGAAAAAAGAAAATGCCTTTTTGCAGATGCAACTGTCCCGGCTGAAAGAAATGGAACAGGAGAACGGACGTCTCCGTGAGTTGTTGGGATTCAAGAGTATGCAAATGTACCCGATGATTCCGGCAAAGGTGATCGGCTACAACCGGCAGGCAGGCATTTCCGCCATTCAACTGGAAATAAGCAGAGAAGCAAAGATTAAAAAAAATATGCCCGTACTCAGTGCCCGGGGACTGGTTGGCAAAGTGTTGCAGGTTTCCGGACGCTATGCGACCTGCCAGCTAGTCACGGATAGAAATTTTAGCGCAGCAGCAAGAGTGCAGCGCAGCAGGGTGGAGGCCATTTATCAAGCAAAAGAAGAGGAGGTCGGGCAGCTCATCGGTGTCCATCACCGTTCCGATGTTCTGCAAGGCGATGTGGTCGTCACATCCGGGATGAATTCCCTCTTCCCGGTCGGCCTGGTCCTGGGAGTTGTCACCAGGATCGAAAAAGATGAGCGCGAGCTTTTCCAAAAAGTCTATGTAAAATCAGCCGTGGAATTTGCCAAGCTGGAAGAGGTATTGATCGTAAACACCGAGGATGTCCTGTAAAATGTCCCGTTTTTTCATCTACCTGGTCATGGTTATTTTAGCATTCGTCCTGCAATTTGGCATCGCCAATACCATATCCATTTACGACGTAGCGCCTGATTTCATTTTAATCGTTCTTTGCCTCATCGCTGCTACGGAAAGCAGGAGCATTGCGACGTTTATGGCTTTTCTTTCCGGCTTGATGGTCGATAGCCTCTCTCCCGGTTACTTTGGCTACATGGCTTTTGCGAAATGTCTCGCCGTCTTTGTCGCAAGCACCCTGTTCGGAAAAATAACGATCAACAAAACTTATGAAGTTGTCGGCATAACTTTTGTCGTGGCTATTTTGCACAACCTGGTTTATACATTTTTGGTCAATGTTGGCAGCTCATCGGTTTTAAAAACGTTCCTCAACTTTGCCATTCCGTCGGCTTTTTATAGCCTGGTTATTGCGGCAATTTTTTTCTCGTTTTTGCCCGGATATTTTTGGAAAAGAATCATCGGCAAGAAAGTGGGGCACAGCATGTAAGAATTCTCTGTATTCATTCCGCCACCAGGACACAAAGCCACAAAGGAACACAAAAAATCTTTGTGAACCTTTGTGTCTTTGAGTTTTTGTGGCAAAAAAATGAAGATACTTGAATAGATACAATTCTTTTCTGTTGCTGCCCGATACCGTTCGATGCAAAAGTCCAACGTATTATTTTTTATCAAAGGAATTTTTCGTTGATCGTCGATCAAAAAAAATATGCCTTCTATGCGTTAATCACCCTGGCGTTTTTGGCGCTCACCTTGCAACTGGCTAACCTGCAGATATTCGAGAGACGGAAATATTTGCGGCACTCGCAAAGGAACCGCATCCGCAGCATAATCGTGCAGCCAAAGCGAGGTACGATCTTTGACAGAAACGGCGTCGTTCTGGTGGAGAATATGCCGTCTTATTCGGTGAGCGCCATTCCCTATGAAAGCGCAAAAGACGACAGCCTCTTTTACCACATCGCCGGAATATTGCGCCAGGACGTTCATGAGATTCAAAATAAAATTCAATCCGCTAGAGGGCCGTTCACGCCGATCAAGCTGGCCCGGGACGTCGAGTTCTCGGCACTCATCCGCATCGAAGAACAGAAGCTGGATTTTCCGGGGATTTTGTTCGATGTCGAGCCGAAACGCCATTATCCCGCTGGAGTGCGAGCGCCGCATCTTTTTGGCTATATCGGGGAAATTTCGCAATCGGAGCTAAGGATAAAAGGAAATGACGGCCTGCAAAAAGGGGACATTATCGGCAAAAAAGGTCTTGAAAAAATCTACGACCGCACCCTGCGCGGCAAAGCCGGTTATGCTTATCACGAAGTGGATGCACTCGGCCGGGTGGTCAGAGATCTGGATATTGGCGAAGAAAGCCATCCTGTCAGCGGCAACGATCTGTACCTTGCCCTGGACGGAAAGCTGCAAAAACAGGCGGAGGAGATGTTCGACCAAAAGAATGGCGGCGTCGTTTTGTTGGATGTTCGCAATGGAGGCGTGCTGGTCGATTGCAGCAAACCGGATTATGATCCGTTTATATTTTCCGGCACATTGGAAATGGATGCCTGGCGGGAGTTGATCAATGACCCGGACAAGCCGCTCTATGACCGGATGATTCAAAGCACCTTTCCGCCGGGCTCGACCTTTAAGCTGGTCCTGGCGACGGCTGCTTTACAGAATAAAGCTGTTAATTTGACCGAAAAAACCGTGTGCAACGGCTATGTCCGGCTGGGCAACCGGATTTTTAACTGCTGGAAAAAGGACGGTCATGGCGCCGTAGATTTCATGGAAGCAATCAAAAGGTCATGCAACGTCTATTTCTACCGTCTCATGCCCCGCGTCGGCGTGGATGCTTGGGCGGCCTATGCTCAAGATTTTGGCTTCGGCAAAGTCACGGGAATTGATCTGGCCAACGAAAGCAGCGGCAACCAGCCCAACAGGGAATATTTGGATCAGATCTATGGTAAGAACGGCTGGTCGACGGGAATGTTGTATAACATGGCGATTGGACAGGGCGACGTTCTTGTCACACCGCTGCAAATGGCGCAACTGGCCATGATTATTGCCAACAAGGGACGTTATTACCAGCCTCATGTTTTGGATCGAACATACAACGCGGAAAGCAAACGGACGATTCCCTTTCAGCCGGTCGGCAAATCGACGGAGCTCGTTTCCGAAGAAGCCTATGATGTAATCCGAAAAGCCATGCTCAGCGTGGTGAATGAAGAGGGGGGAACCGGCAGGGCGAGCTGGCTTCGCGATGTCCTGGTTGCCGGTAAAACCGGCACAGCCCAAAATCCGCACGGCGAATCGCACGCCTGGTTCATCGGTTTTGCGCCGTTCGATAAGCCGCAGGTCGCTGTATGCGTATTCGTTGAAAACGGCGGTGGTGGTGGCGCGGTCGCCGCACCGCTTGCCGGCGAGATGTTGAAAGCTTATTTCCGGCAAAAGGATACATTGACCGCCGCTCTATAATACTATGCTAAAAGATATTCGAAGAAATCGCGTTGACGTCGTCATTATCGTATGTGTTCTGATTTTTGCAGCGTCAAGCCTGCTGGCTGTGTTTAGTGCGACTTTTGCCACAGAGTCGGTTATATGGAACAGCACATTTTCCAGGCAGGTCTTGTGGATTATCATGGGTCTTTTCATCGGTGCGATCATCACCTTCATCCCCCCGGCCTGGATTGCCAGCTCGGCCTACAAGCTTTACATCATACTGATCATCCTGCTTTTTTTAACTTATTTTATGGGCAGCGGAGTTGGCTCCCGCCGCTGGCTGAGTATCCTGGGTCTTAATATTCAGGTATCGGAATTTATGAAGCCGGTTCTTGTCGTGGTTCTCGCCAGGTTTTTGGCAAAAGATTATCGCACGCCCGACCGGCCGGATGTCTTGTTTGCCGTTTCCATGCTGGTTTTTTTGCCATTTATCCTTGTGCTGCAACAACCGGATCTTGGCACGAGCCTGGTTTATCTCGTCGTGCTGTTGCCCGTTTTTTACTGGCGAGGATTGAGCCCCTTTGTTATTTTTGTTCTTTGTTCTCCGATGATAACCTTTTTTGCCTCATTCAATTTCTGGACTTTTTTCATTGTTATTCTACTGATTAGTGCTATCTTGTACCTTTCGCGCCGAGGGCGGGTTTTCTTTACCGTGGTTTTTTTATTCAACATTGCCATCGGTATTATCGCTCCGATTGCCTGGAACAGCCTCCACGTCTACCAGAAGCAGAGAATTCTGACGTTCCTGGGCTTATCTTCGGATCCCCAGGGCGTTGGCTACCAGATCATTCAATCAAAAGTGGCCATCGGTTCCGGCGGCCTGTTCGGCAAAGGCGTGCTCCAGGGCACGCAAACCCAATTGCGATTTTTACCGGCCCAACACACGGATTTTATCTTTTCGGTTATCGCCGAAGAATTGGGTTTTATCGGCGCCATTCTTCTGCTGGCTGTTTTTATGATTTTTCTCGTTCGCGGCATCTATATCGCATCAACGACGAAAGATCAATTTACCGGGCTATTGACTATCGGCCTGGTGACCGTTTTTGCCTTTCAAATCGTCGTAAATATTGGGATGACTGTGGGCATAATGCCTGTTACAGGTATACCGTTGCCGTTTATCAGTTACGGCGGATCGTCCATGTTGACTTGCATGATCATGGCCGGTCTCATAGCCAATACGTCGTTACATCGATACAAACTCTATTAGCAGAGGAGGATTCTTTGCATCCGGTTATTTTCAGAATGGGTTCCTTTGAGCTGCGCTCCTACGGCCTGCTGCTTGCGATCTCTTTTCTTGTCGGCATATTCATGGCCACCAAAAGGGCGAAGAAAAAGAATGTCGATCCGAACAAGATCATGGATCTGTCGGTTATTATCATCATCAGCTCGATCGTCGGATCGCGCCTGCTTTATGTGTTGGCCCACCTGGATGAATTCAAAGGCCACTGGCTGGATACCTTCAATCCCTTTCAGAGCAACGGACAAATCGGCCTGGCCGGACTGACTCTTCTGGGCGGCGTGGTTTTGACTTTTATCACCGGCTATATCTATCTGCGAATGAAAAAGCTGCCTTTTTTGATCTTTGCCGATATCGTCATGCCATCGGTCGCTTTTGGCATTTTTCTGACGCGAATCGGCTGCTACCTGAACGGCTGCTGTTTCGGCGTTCCCTGCGCTCCCCACTGGGGAGTCGTATTCCATCCGGAAAGCGCTGCCGGTAATTTTTACCAGGGCATTCCCTTGTATCCCGCCCAACTCTATTCTTCGGCTTATGGGCTGGTCATTTTCTTCCTGCTGTTGTGGCTTGAGCGCTGGCAAAAGGCCGACGGTTTTTTGCTGTACTGGTTTTTGATTTTATATGGCATTTCCAGATTCACAGTTGACTTTTTCCGCTACTATGAATCCAGCATGGTTTTTATGCGAATCGGCGAAATAGGGCTGAGCGTCAACCAGGGGATCAGCCTGTTGTTCATGCTCGTCGGTGCGTTCTTTTTGATCCGGTCGTACTTGAAACAAAGATCGGTCGGATAATCCGCACCCGGCCTTTTGTTTTTCCAGCAACCTGCCAATTATTCAGTTTTGCAATAGGTTAGAGATTTGAAAAAACCACTTGTCATTATCTATCTTGTAGACGGTGCCCGCCCCGATGTGATCCGGGAATTGCTCGAGGCCGGCGATCTGCCTCATATTCGCAGGGAAATCGTCGAGCCTGGTACTTTTCGCACGGCCTCATCCTGCTTCCCTTCAACGACCGGCCCGGCCTATTTGCCATTCCTCACGGGATGCTTCCCGGGCACGGCGAATATCCCTGGAATTCGCTGGCTGGACAAGGCCGAGTTTCAAAACAAGCGCTGGGGTAGAAACAGCTTTCGCAGCTATATGGGTTACGAGGCGCCGTGGTTCAATGACGACATGCCAAAAAATCGCCCCAGTCTGTTTGAGATTTTCGAAAGATCCTTTAACGTTTTTAATATGGTCACGCGCGGGCTTGCCAAAGGGAACAATCTTACCCGTTTCGCGAAACCTTTCTGGTATCCGTACGCCCACCTGACCGATCATTGGCATCCTGTCGATAAAAGCGCTCACT
>METF01000121.1 GCA_001771235.1 Candidatus Zhuqueibacterota bacterium RBG_16_48_16 | reverse complement strand
ATCGACAAAACAATTAATCAGCTCAAAGCCACCATGATTTGTGATTCGTTCGTTATCGAATTTGAAGGAAATTGGATGCATAGCTCCCTCCGGATTTTGTTGTGACCTGTTGGTAAAATATAAAAATTCGGAGGGAGTTTTAAAAACATTAAATCTCACGCCTTACTCAACGAATACTGTTATTTATAGGCTTATATACTTTCGTAAGGAATTCAGGATATCTTTTTCTGGCAAATAGAAATTTCTGCAATACAGTAGTTTAGCACAAGTAAAAGCATCACTATCAGATTGAAGAACCATTTCTTCGTTCCACTGCCAAGTTAAACCCTGATCCGCATGCCGAATTTGCAGTTGAGCACAAATCTATTCGCTAATCTGTATTCTAATCTTTATGCGTTATTGGTCTTTAGTGCCTCTGTAGCTCTTGCCATTTACGAAACCGAATATGTCGGAGCAATCCGAAAGGATGCTATTGCGCCTCAGATTGTTGTTTCTACATCGCCTTATTTTTTAATTCGATGATCAGTGCCTGGTAGATTTGAAGCAGACTCAGTGTTAGGTCTACCTGATCTTTTTCCATACGCCATTTAACCGAACCGGATTGATCCGTTGAGCTCAGCGTTTGCACCTGCTGTACCTTTGTATGGAGAGGAAGAGGTAATCTAATATGGATATTGCAGACAACGGCAGGTTGACCGGCTTTCGTCTTTAACGGTGCTGACGAATTTTTTTTCTGCTCCTGTTCGATCACGATTGGCAGCCGATAGTTGACTGCATGAACGACTATCCGCTCGGGACGGTTTTGTTTAGCGGGCAGTCGATATGCGTGAATGTAAATCCCTGGATCAGTGTTAGCGGGACACCATCTCAATGGCAACGATAATGATTGTTCGAGCCGTTGGATAAAGTTTACTCCCAAATCGACGCCGTTTTTCAGATCCATCTGCCGTGCCTGGT
Source organism: Candidatus Zhuqueibacterota bacterium RBG_16_48_16 (assembly GCA_001771235.1). Taxonomy (GTDB): domain Bacteria; phylum Zhuqueibacterota; class Zhuqueibacteria; order Residuimicrobiales; family Sediminimicrobiaceae; genus Sediminimicrobium. The sequence continues at coordinate 4,071 of METF01000121.1, read as the reverse complement.
TGAGAAAGTCGCGTGCGAGAATAAAATCATTGGCACGCTCTTCCATGAGAACCCATAAATCGGATTGACGTTGAGGAATAGCTTCTGACTTGAGCCGAATCATTTTCCCTTTTCCGTGGGAGATACTTTTAAAATCACCGGCTGTCGGGCAAATATTCGTAAGGGGATCATTTTGCCGGGATCGAGCAAATTTATCCGCCACGCCAAATGGCTCGACAATAATTAAATTTCCTCCTGCCTTGGCATAATTTAACAGTACTTCAATTTGAGATTCCTCCAAATAATATAACTGCGGCGCAATCACGACCTGATATGGCATTATACTGTGGATGTTTTCCTCGGTAATGATATCGAAGGGAATCTGATGCTCGGAAAGGACATGCACCAGCGCCCGCACCGAGGCCAGATGGGCGGTATTCTCATAAAACATCTGGTCGCTCCAGAAAAGCAAACCGATCCTAACCCAGGAGCTGCCATCATCCCAGAGATCCGCATGATCGGCAAAGAATTGTTTCCAGCGTATACGGGACTCTGGAGCTGCCAGCCCCGCTTGAATAAATGCACCACCGCCGCAGGCAGCGACTTCGGCATAGGCTAAATCAGCGGCAACGTCATCCGTCACTTGATATAACAATGTGCCGGCACGGGTTCCTGCCGCCATTGCCCATCTGAAGGCAAAGATGTTGGAAAGTATCACGCCGCTCTCCAGCGAACCGACCTGGTTCACCTCTTCAAACATCTGCAGATCGATCATTGGCGCCCAGTGCACCAGATCAATTGCATCCACTCGGCGCTTATTTAACGCATCCAGAGTGATCATTGACCCGAGGTTAGCGACAGTGTAAAAATCATCGCTACGTCCTTGCTCAGCGTACTGTATGCGTCCCACTCGTTTCAACCGAGCAAACTGCGAAGCCATGCTCTGGCACCAGAAGTGTTGGGTTTCCACCCACAGTAGCAAGTCTCGTGGCGTCGAACAACAGCGTTGACGAATATCTGTCGTATGGAATCGGTGCTGGAGTAACGTTGCCAATTCCCGGCTTTCTAAAAATTGCTGAAAGTAATAGCGTAGAAAAGTCTGCACAAAATTTTTTCTCTTTTCACTATCGATATCATGTACCGTTTCCCCGCCAAACTGATCGATTAAATAATGCTGGAAATTATGTGGCGGTGGAAACTCAGCTAACGAATTCTGCGTGTAACAGCGTAGCAGACGCCAGTCATTTTCTAATTTGATCTCACTGGTATCCTTTGCACCGAGCATATTGCTCACATTTTCTTTATCCCAAATTTGAGCCAGATAGGGTTTGAATGAACTTAAAATGACATCTTCAAAATCTCGATAAATCGTCGAGAGGTTCAGAATTCGGTGGTCATCGGTTCCGAAAAATTCCCGCAATCCTTTTTTGCCATATTTTTCAAGCAGGTAAATGTCGAATTTTTCCTGACAATGCGGGCAATAACAGTAAAGCGTGTTGACATCGAAAAACATGCCATCGTAACCGCTGGCTGCTGTTTGTCGCACCACCAGATTCAGATATTCTGCCCAGGCCGGATGATTGATACATGGATCGTAATGGAGCACACCAAGTGGACCGCCACCGAGTTGCTCCGGTCCCCGAACCTGAGACCACAGGCTCGGATCAGTCGCAGGCTTTGGTCCTAAGCCAAATTCACGGTATTCATCCCAGCGGTCATAAAATTTGAAAAAGCCAGTGCGCTCCTCGGGTCGACCAAAAAATGCCATGGTATATATATACGGAATGAGTCGAGCGACCCCGGCAGCCCGCATTTTTTGAATTACCCGCTGGATGCGCTCCGTTTCTCGCTGGACGTCGTTCGGAGCGAGAAAATCATCGCTATAGAGTTCTCCGCCATAAGCAGGCCCATACGCGCCTTTGAACGGAATCTGGTAGCCTAAATGAAAAAGATCGGGGGGACTGGTTTTCAGTTCTTCTAAAAACGATTCGTTCTCGGGATCAGACAAGTACCAGATACAATAAGTAAAAGGCGCCGTTGTCTTGGCAGGCATATTGAATCCACGCACCACGGGCGATTCCGCATGGCACACGGCGGCGATGAAAATATTAATAAAGAGAATCATAACAAGTCGATAGTGCATTCCAAAAATTCTCCTTATTCAAATTTTATAACAAACGTTTTAATTTCATAAGGTCGAATGTGGAATTTAATTTTATTCTCCACAAAATCTATTGGGATTTCATCATCCTCAATCAGATTGCATTCGGATGCTTGTTCTATGGCGTAACCAAATTCTATTTCCACTTCGCCTCGTTGATTATAGGCTTCATAGACTCGCACAATGATTCCGTCGCTATCTTCCGCTTTCTTTATCGTTTCGATGAGGACATTGTCCCTGTTCACTCTGGCAAATGAAAACTCCGACGATCGATTCTCAGATAGCGCAGCACCAATTTTAGCAAGCAGTGGGTAGTTGAATTCATACGCCATTCGTACGGTATTACCCTGCCGCCAATCACAACCGTGAGGATAGAGAGCGTAGCAGAAACTGTGGTGACCAATATCGGCATTGGGATCCGGATCGATTGCTGCTTTAATCAGCGTTAATCGCATAATGTTTTCTTTAATATCGTAACCATATTTACAGTCGTTGAGCAAGCTCACGCCGTAATCGCCTTCAGAAAGATCAGCCCACTTTTGTGCCGGCACTTCAAATCGCCCCCAATCCCAGGCAGTATTCCAGTGAGTGGGCCGCTCGATGCTGCCAAAAGGAATTTCATAGATCGCTTTCGTAGCATGGATGTTCACAGGAAAAGCGACTTTGAGCAATGTTTGATGCTGCTGCCAATTGATTTCGGTGTGAAAATCGATGCGAGGAATCTGGTCATAAATATAAATGCATTGAGTGATTGTCGAGTCTAAAAATTTTCGTTTCAACATTATACCGCCACGAAACGGTCCCATTTCAATGATTTTGATCTCTTCCAGCTCTCTCAATTCACAACATTTTTGCTGATAGAAAATATCGATATCCCAGGCATCGTTGGCCAACGGTCTGTCTTCAAACAGTTGCAGTACATTTCCCGACCTGCCGTTTTGGATAATTTCTCGATCAGATTTTTTATCATAAATGGAGGTGATCAAACCCTGGGCATCGAGTTCTATATAAAAAAATCGGTTTTGCAGATGGTGGGTAGAAATATTAAGACTGGTAGCAAACGAGTTGGCGGATTCGCCTTCACAAATTTGATACGTTTTAAAGCCCATGGCAGGAACTTCATGCGGCTGAACGAGAACGGCGTTGTTGCTGACTATTTGAAATGGAATCAGATTGCCGTCGTGATCAACGATTGCAAAATTATTGGGGATTTCTTCAAACGAAACCAGAATTGGCTCAGATCGCCTCCAACAGAGTGGATTAAAAATAAACAACAGTCGCTCATTCCCCGAAGAGCAGACGTGAGAGCTAATTTGAGCTAACGCTTCATCCAGACACTGCTTGCCGAGAGCGGTTACCTGTTCAAACTCCCGCTCACTATCCCGATAAACTTCGGCGATTGATGAGCCCGCTATTATATCATGAAATTGATTAAGGAGAATGAATTCCCAGCCCCGATTTAATTCCTGCTGCGGATAACGGCCTGTTGTCAAAAAATTGATGGCAGAGAACAACTCAGCGTTATGATAGAGTATTTCGCTGTGGCGATTATTCTTTTTGATGTTTGCCTGCGAGGTATAGCAGCCACGATGGAACTGCAAGTACAACTCATCATTCCATACGGGAAGCTGCTGTATCCTTTTCTCTAACTCCACAAAAAAAGTATTCGCCTGTCCCTGTCGATGATGTGGCAACGCTTTCATATATTTAAGTCGTAACGCTTGTTCCTGCATTTCCCGAGTGGGACCGCCACCGCCATCGCCCCAACCATAAGATAACAACACTTGTTGATTTTCACGCTGCTGCTGGTAATTGTCCCAGCAGCTTTGGACATTGATGGCGTTCAGATCAACACTATAATCGTTCCAGCCTCGTGGATCCGGCGTCGTTATAAAATGAGCCAGAATCTGGGTGCCATCAAGTCCCTGCCA
>METF01000120.1:8734-20622 GCA_001771235.1 Candidatus Zhuqueibacterota bacterium RBG_16_48_16 | reverse complement strand
CTTTTTTAAAATATTAATCCCCAGTGGTTGAAATATCGTTAGATATTCACATGTTTTTCACATTCACTTGTTGATGATGAAAGGTATTATGAAACTCTTTTTTTCAATAACATAAGGTTACTTAAAAGTCATTTTTTCCACTTTTCAACATATTCACAGTTTCTATTATTACTAGATATAAATTACTTGATATAATACTATTATATATATAAATTCTTCCTCTCTTTTAAATAGATAATCAATAGGAGGCATAAATGGACTTTACAATAACGAAAAACGACTTTTATGAAGCCCTTCATAAAGTTATAGGTGTTATTCCACAAAAAACAACCATATCCATTCTATCCTGTTTATCGATGAGTCTTGAGGATGAGTTGCTGAGCTTGACGGGAACAGATTTGGAAATATCCGTAACCGCAACTGTACCGGTAAAAAGTTCTACAAGTGGGGCCGTCGCCGTGCCGGCAAGATTGTTGTCGGAAATAGTCCGTGAGTTGCCCGATGTGCCTCTGCATATTCGCTCTGATAACAGTACGAAAATTATTATCAGCACCGACAAGGGAGAATATAAAATATCAACCCAGCCCATTGAGGATTTTCCCAAAATAAGCGTCGAGGAAGGCCAGTTTTCATTTGTTTTAGATGGAAAACTATTTAAAAGGATTATTGATAAAACCAGTTTTGCGGTATCCACAGACGAGTTGAGGCCTGCTCTTACCGGAATCAATATGGAAATAAATGCAACCGATCTTCGCTTTGTAGCAACGGACGGCCACAGGTTGGTGAGAATGGTTTATAATAATTTTTCCGCGCCGGAGGAAAATCAAAAAAACCTGATCATACCAACAAAAGCGCTGATGCTTTTACTAAGGAATCTCTCAGACGAAGATAAAGTCTCTATAAAAACAGGCGAGGATCACATCGTTTTTAATCTGAACAGCGCTACGGTTTATTCAAAATTAATTAACGGCAGCTATCCGAATTATGAAAGAGTTATTCCTTCAGGGAACGATAAAAAACTACACATAAACAGGGAACAACTCGTTGCCGCGTTGCGCAGGGTCTCGATTTTTTCAAGTTCGTTGACCCACCAGATCAGGCTTATTATGTCTCCGAATGAAATCAGCATACAATCAGAAGACATCGAGTTTGGTGCCGAAGCAAAAGAGTCCATTCCGGCGTCGTTCAATGCGGATTGGCTGCAGATCGGTTATAATTCGAGTTATCTCCTGGATGTCATTCGGCATCTTGATAATGAAGAGATCGTTTTTGTATTGAAGGATAGTGTGAGTGCCGCCATTATTTCTCCAAGTGTTCAGCAAAAAGACGAAGAATTATTAATGCTGCTAATGCCTATTCGAATTAATGAAGATACGGTCGAAGGGGAAGATTTAAGTTCTGAGGAAGTCAATCAGTCGCCAGAATCGGAAGAGGTAGAAGTTGAGTAAACTGAATGGTACTAAAAAGATTATGTTTGAGAGGATTTAGAAATCTGACCGACGTCGAGGTTGGTTTTGAAAACAAAAAATCTTTTATTTTTGGAGACAACGCCCAGGGAAAAACAAATATTTTAGAATCCATCTACTTGCTTTGTTTGGCAAAAAGCTTTCGCACAAATGATGATGAAGAGTTGGTTTCATTTGAGGAAAGAGGATTTTTGGTACATGGCGAATTTATCAACGACACTGGTAATATTCAAAAGGTTTCGATTCAGTATGAAGCGGCAACGGGCAAAGCTATTCGGGTAGATGGAAAGAATGTTCGGCTTTTTTCGCAATTAATCGGTCAATTTCCTGTAGTAACACTTTCTTCAGAAGATCATTCAATCACCCAAGGCCCGCCTGCATGTCGAAGAAAATTTTTTGACATCCTCATCTCTCAAAGCTCGGCAAGATATTTAGAAGGTCTCAAAGAATATGATAGGGTTTTGAAACAAAGGAATAAAATTCTATCAGATTTTGCCCAGAAAAAAATATCCCATAAAAGAGAATTGGACGTCTGGAATAGACAGTTAATTGAGAAGGGTGATTTTATCGTTCGCTTCAGGTCGAAGGTTGTTGAAGAAATAAATTCTACGCTTTCGACGTATTATCAGAACATCACGAATAAAAAGGATGTTTTTCAAATAAGATATAGCCCGCAGATAGAATTCCAGTCTTTCGATCAAATAAAGGCGGCATTCGAAAAACAATTAAAAAAGACCGGAACAAAAGAATTGCTGTTAGGCAAAACACTTGTAGGACCACAGCGGGATGAATACCTTTTTATGGTCGATGGCAAAAACATTCGCCAGTATGGCTCGCGTGGAGAACATAAAAGTGCTCTCATCAGCCTTAAACAGGCGGAATCTGTTTTGCTAAGGAAAAAAACAGGAACCGAGCCGATCTTGTTGTTGGACGATCTTTATGCGGAATTGGACAAAAAGCGTGGCCAAAATGTTCTGAATCTTTTTTCAAACGACTCACAGTGTTTTATAACGGGAACATCTTCTGATTTTGATGTGCTCAGCGAAACACATCGCAAGCGGCATGATTACTCCATTTATTTTGTCAAAGAAGGAAAAGTAGAGCAATACAAGGATGCGAAAAACACCAACTAAAACACTCGGCCAGTCGATTGAATATTTGCTGGCGGAATTGGGTATAGACCGGAAAGTAAAAGCATGCAGGGTTATGCAGTTGTGGCCGCAGATCGTTGGAGAAAAGATCGACCAGGTGACGAAGCCGATTAAAGTCCAGGACAAAATTCTCTTTATTAAAGTTCAAAGCGCAACCTGGAAAACAGAGTTGTTTTTTCACCGGCAGGAAATACTGCAAAAAATTAAAAAAGATGTTGGCGATGACATTATAGAGGATATCCGGCTTTTTTAACTCGCAACCAGGCAAGAGTCGGAAAAGACCATCTCTTCACTTTTTTGTGAGATTAAGATGAATATTTCGAAGAAAATTATAGGCGGATGCTGATGGCTGACAGGAAAGATCAGGAAATCTACGATGCGAGCCAGATACAGGTTTTAAAAGGTCTCGAAGCTGTAAGAAAACGACCGGCAATGTATATCGGTGATGTATCGATTCGCGGCCTGCATCACCTGGTCAGTGAGGTGGTGGATAACAGCATCGATGAAGCATTGGCGGGATATTGTACGGAGATCAATGTGATGTTGCTTAAAGATGGCAAAGTCTCCGTACAAGATGATGGACGCGGCATTCCCGTAGATATCCATAAAGAACAAAATAAACCGGCGCTTGAGGTTGTGATGACGGTTCTTCATGCCGGCGGCAAGTTCGATAAAAAAGCCTATAAAGTATCCGGCGGGCTTCATGGCGTTGGTGTTTCCGTTGTCAATGCGTTATCGGAATACCTGGCGGTTGAAGTTGCCAGGGATGGAAAAGTGTATCATCAGGAATATTGCCGTGGAATACCGGTAACGGCGGTCAAAGCGATAGGACGGCGAAAGTCAACCGGCACGAAAGTTACTTTTTTACCGGATAAAGAGATATTCAAAAAGACCGCGTTCAGTTTTGAAATTCTCTGTGAAAGATTACGGGAATTAGCATTCCTGAACAAAGAATTAAAAATCAATATTAAAGATGAGAAAACCGGAAAAGAAGAAAAATTCAAATTTAAAGGAGGATTAGCTTCTTTTATCGAATACCTGGATCAGGGTAGAACGTCCATCACCAAAAGGCCGATAGTTTTCTTTGCTGAGAGAGAAAATGTTATGGTCGACATTGCCCTTTCATACACCGATTCATATAACGAGAACATTTATTCTTACGTAAATAACATCAACACGATCGAGGGCGGCTCGCATCTCATTGGCTTTAAAACAGCACTGACAAGAACACTGAACTATTTTGCGACAAAACACAAGCTGCTAAAAAACGGTGACAACACGCTGAGCGGGGAGGATGTTCGCGAAGGGCTTACGGGCATCCTGAGTATCAAAGTGGCGGAGCCACAATTTGAGGGGCAAACAAAAACACGTTTGGGTAACAGTGAGGTAAGGGGTATTGTGGAAGCGATTGTCAATGAGGTCTTTTTTGATTATCTGGAGAAAAACAAGCCGGCAGCGAAAAAGATCATCGAAAAATGCAAATCCGCCGCGCGCGCGAGGCAAGCCGCCCGCAAGGCAAAAGAGCTTACGAGAAGAAAGAGCGCTTTGGAAAGTGAAAATTTACCGGGAAAGCTGGCGGATTGTTCTACGCGCGAAGCGGCAAAAGCCGAGTTGTTTATCGTGGAGGGCGACTCGGCCGGGGGCAGCGCCAAGCAGGGGAGAGATCGGCGCTTCCAGGCAATTTTGCCGTTGCGCGGAAAAATACTAAATGTCGAAAAAGCACGCCTGGATAAAATGTTGTCCAATGAGGAAATTAGAACCATCGTTTCCGCTTTGGGCACCGGCATCGGCAGGGAAGACTTTCAAGCTGATAAGATTCGTTATAACAAGATCATTATCATGACCGATGCCGATGTGGATGGGTCACATATTCGGACGCTATTGCTCACCTTCTTTTTCCGCCACATGAGGGATATCATCGATAGAGGAAACCTTTATATCGCTCAACCGCCCTTATACCGGATTGCCAAAGGTTCGGAGGAGCATTACGTCTACAACGATGAGGAAAGGGAAGAGTTGGCGAAAAAGCTTTCCAAAAACGGCAAGGAAAAAGTCAATATTCAGAGATATAAAGGCCTGGGAGAAATGAATCCCAGCCAGCTTTGGAAAACCACAATGGACCCTTCAAACAGGACCCTTTTGCTGGTTTCCATCGAAGAAGCCTTTGAGGCAGATCATGTCTTTTCGATGCTTATGGGTGACAACGTCGAACCCCGGCGCAAATTTATTGAAGAAAACGCGAGATATGTTCGCAATTTGGATATTTAATCTGTAGTTTTAGTTATCTTTTTCCTCGAACTGCGCTTCGCATAAACGAGCAGAATTCGCTATGGCAGAGATTCAGGAGAAAATTGTCCCGGTTCTTTTAGAAGAGGAAATGAGAAACTCGTACATCGACTACTCCATGTCGGTGATCGTTGCTCGCGCTCTTCCTGATGTTCGTGATGGATTAAAGCCCGTCCATCGCCGTGTGCTCTATGGCATGTTGGAGCTTGGACTTCGCCCCAATTCACAGTATAAAAAAAGCGCCCGTATCGTTGGTGAAGTGCTGGGGAAATACCATCCGCATGGAGACACGGCTGTTTATGACGCCATGGTGCGCATGGTACAGGAATTTTCCATGCGATATCCTTTGGTGGATGGCCAGGGAAATTTTGGTTCTGTTGACGGAGATTCGCCAGCCGCCATGCGCTATACGGAAGCCAGGCTGGCTCCCATCGCTGAAGAAGTTTTAAGAGATATCGAAAAAAACACGGTCGCATTCGGCGCCAATTTCGATGATACGCTCAAAGAACCGACGGTTCTTCCGTCTCTACTGCCCACCTTGCTGGTCAACGGCACGTCCGGTATCGCCGTCGGAATGGCGACCAATATCCCGCCCCACAATCTTACCGAAGTCGTAGACGCACTTACAGCCCTGATCTCCAATCCAAAATTAAAGCCCGTAGACTTGAGACAGTATCTCAAAGGACCTGATTTTCCAACCGGCGCCATCATTCAAAATACGGAAGAAATAGATTCCTATTTTAAAACCGGGCGGGGAAAGATCATCGTCCGCGCCCGCGCCCACGTCGAAGAAATGCATAATGCGCGGAAAAGGATTGTGGTCACCGAGATTCCCTATCAAGTCAACAAAAGCGCGCTGATTGAGAGAGCGGCCGGCATGGTGCGCGATAAAAAGCTGGAAGGCATTACCGACATCCGCGATGAATCCGACAGGGAAGGGATGCGCATCGTTTTTGAGCTGCGCAAGGACGAAAAGCCGGAACATATTCTTAACGAGCTTTATAAGCACACGCAAATGCAAACCACGTTCGGGGTAATTTTATTGGCCCTGGTAGACGGGCAGCCAAAAGTTCTGAACATCAAGGAGATGCTGACAGAGTTTTTGGAATTCCGCCACGAGGTGATTCTAAAAAGAACGACCTACGAATTGGACCAGGCGGAAAAACGAGCGCACATTCTAGAGGGGCTTAAAATTGCTCTTGATAACATCGATGAAATGATATCTATTATTCGAAATTCGCGGACGGTCGATACGGCCCGGCTAAATTTAATCAAGAGGTTTCGATTATCGGAAATCCAGGCACAAGCCATTCTGGACATGCGGCTGCAACGCCTCACCGGGCTTGAGAGAAAAAAGATCGAGCAGGAGTATTTGCAGCTTATCAAGCAGATCGAAAAACTGAAATCTCTTTTGGCCAGCAAATCGCGACGCATGCAACTGGTGAACGAAGAGTTGGTTCAGATCAAAGAAAAGTATGGCGACAACCGGCGCACGCAAATTTATGAAAAAAAGGGCAAAGATACTTTTAAACAGATTACCAGCGAGGAGGATCTGGTTGTTGCTATTTCACATCAAGGCTTTATTCAAAAGACTTCCCTGGTAGAATACCAGGAAGACAAGAATATATTCGACTATGAATCGGCAAAGGATTTTGCCGAATACATTTTCAAATCCGCCAACAGCCATCTTATTCTTTGTTTGTCAAGCAGCGGTCACTTTTACCGATTGCGCACCAGTTATATTCCGCAAATGCAGGGTACGGAAAGCAGAGCGACAATTCATAAAATAATATCCGCAAAAATTAACGAAAAATTTGTATCTTTTCTAGAAATTACTACCTTTAATGAAAAGAATTTTGTATTATTTGCAACGAGAAACGGACTGGTCAAAAAGGTGGCCCTGTCCGAATTTGCCAGGTCAAAAGACGGACATGGTGTGGCGATGAACGTGAAAAGCGATGACCAAGTTGTTAGCGCCTGCCTGACAAGCGGCAAAGATACCATACTCATGGCAACGGCGCTGGGAAAGGCTATCCGGTTTTCGGAACAAGATGTCAGAGATATGGGCCTGTCAGCCGGCGGCATTAAAGGCATCTCATTAGATAAAAATGATTATGTCATCGGCATGATCAAAATTACGGAAGATGAAAAGTCAACGATTCTCTCTGTAACCAACCTGGGCTACGGTAAAAGAAGCTTGTTGAGCGAATACGGCCAAATCAGAAGAGGAGGTAAGGGAATCGTAAATTATAAGGTCTCTGATAAGGTAGGAAGAATTGCCGCCATTTCGCAGGTACAGGATAAAGATCAAATATGCTTTATCACGAAAAATGCCAGGAAGAAAAGACAGAGGGCAAAAGATATCAAAGTCATGGGAAGAGCAACTCAAGGCATAGTAATTGCAAACGTTGCAAAAGGCGACGAAATATTTAAAATAATGACCCCGGAAATAATTCAGTAGGACTAAAAGGAAAACCTGAAATCGATGCAAAAGGGGGTTGGATAATGCTAAAAATCAGCGGATAAGTCTCAAAAGAGGAAGGTGAATAGTTGGTGTTATGGGATTCGAGGAAGGGAAGAAGAGATTAGCTGCGGCGATCATTGAAAGAAGCCTGAACGGCAAAGAATTTTTAACATGCCGGCATCTTTTAAATGATTCCACGCCTGATTTTATCAAAGAAAGCATTGTTGTCCTGGCCAAAAAGCATCTCAAGGCAGAAAGACCTGTTTCGTGGAATTTTCACGCCAGCATTGACTTTGACAATGAAGACGTAAAAACCGCCAGTGATAAGCTGATGTTGGCCCTGTTAAAGAGTGTTCGCCTCGAGCGCAAAGAGATTGAAAAATGTATTATCCTGTCCGTAACCACGCACTTTGATCTGCTCATTCATCCCTTTCAAACGCTAGAAAGAGTTTATTTTAAAAACGGCGAAGCCTACGATAGAAATAGCTTTGAAAAATCTCTGCCAAAACTGGGGCAGAACGTTCCCTTTGTTATAAAGCTTGTTTCGGAAGTTAGGAATTCAGACTATCCGCAAATCAATCTCTCCAACTTTAGAATAATCTGTAATAGAATCCGGCAGAATATTTACTCCCCCGCCACCGACAAATACATTCTTGAAGAGTTTGAATTATTAAGGAGCTTTTTGGCTTTAGACGATACCCTCGGTAATGGTCATGTGGACGCTGTGTACATCGAGGAATTTTTTAAATCCCGGGGTCTTGCCGAGGCAGCAGAATACATTCAAAAGAAAAAGACAAACGGAAAAACGAGCTGGGATAGAGAGGATATAAAGGACATTTATACCTTTGCACTGAATAATGTCGATCGCTGCCACATTGTTAGCGAGATAGACTTAAACAATGAAACAACCGCGCCAAAAATTGTGTTTAAGGATGAGTCCGGATTCGTTGTAAAGCGACATAAAATAGAGCACCAACCACCGGGTCCCTACCCCTCGATTTACGATTACATTGATGGTAAGGACTGGAAGAATTTCGTGAGAAAAATATTTCAACGAAAAGAATCCGATTTCAAAGGCTTTTTGAATAAAGTGGACAAGGTTCACAAATGGCGGGATGCAAAACAGATGATCGATTGGGAATTGGAAAGAAGGCATCTTGACCCATACTCGAAGGAGGCGGTGCGGTTAGGGGATTTGGTGTTTGCAAAATTTTTCTCGAACGGCCGATATTATTCAATGTGACTGTTGAATTTTAAGAAGGGAGATTCGCTATGCATCTTTGCCGGTCTTCTTTTTACCTCTCTCATGTTGTGACGATTTTACTCACCTGTAATCTCATTTTACCCTTGTTTAAACCACAAGCCGCAGTAACCCAGGAACAAAAGGACAATAAAGGATTGGTGACGTTTGTCGAAGGTGCGGTGAAAAAGCAAAAGCTTCAGCAGGAGGACTGGGCAACAGTTATAAAGAATTCCGAGGTTACCGGCGGTGAACGTGTCAGAACATTTCGCGCCTCGCGGGCGGAGCTGGAATTGGCGCGGCTGGATCGCATAAGAATGGCGCCCCAGACCGTGATCGATGTCCTGAAATTATACGAAGAAACAAAAGAGCAGGTCATCGAATCCCAGATCAATTTACAGTCCGGAGATTTGTGGGCGAATGTATCCAAAAAGCCGGCGAACATGAAATTCTCTATCGGCACGCCGGTGGCCGTGGCGGCTATCACCGGAACGATTTTCAGGATGAGCGTGGGTGATGATTCATTGGCGATGCTGAAGGTGTATAACGGCGAGGTCGTTATGACCAATGCCCCGGAATCGCAGGTAACGCCGACTATAATAAAACCGACACAAGTTCCCGGACCTCATGAAGTTCCCGGGCCGAGAGAAGTTTCCCTGGAAGAGTGGGCGATCATTGTCAAAAGCATGCAGCAGATAAAGATCGACAAAAGAGGGCAGGTGGCGTACCAGGGGAACTTTGCCCAAAACGATCAGGACGAGCAGACGGATTGGGTGTTGTGGAACCAGGTCAGGGATTCCGCAAACAAATAGCCGCTAAAAATTATAACCCGCGGATAAATAAACGCGATCTCTGCCGTTACTGGCGCGGCCATAAGCAAGAGAGAGGGGGCCGATCGGCAATTTAAAAATGAGCGCCACGCCTTTACCGTTGATGAAATCTTTTGCCTCCACTTCGATGGCATTTTCCCAAACGGCGCCGCCGTCAAAGCGGAAGGAAAGATAAAAATCGGCAAAAGAATCCCAGGGGATAAGGTGCCTGTATTCAATACTGCCCAATAATAAATGTCGTCCCAGCAGTTCCCCTTCCCGAAGACCGTAAAAAGTCATCTCCCCGCCAATTCTGAATTGCTCGGAAAAAGGCGTCGTCAGATCCGAAGTGCCCCACATTATTTTGGAAGAGAGCGTATTTCTTCTCTTAAAAGTCCAATAGCCGGACAATTGACTTTTTACTTTAAAAAAAGAAATATCCGCCCCCAGGAGTTTCCCGGACGAAACCTCGTAGGTAAAGCTGTGGTATTTTCCTGACAAGGTGTATGGCACCTGGTCTCGTGTGTCGATGATCGAGCTTGCGCCGATGGTGTTGATGAACAATTCGCCGGCATCAAAGCCGCGCCCGGAAATGCTCCTGATATTGATATCTTCGGAACGAATCGACGCGGAGAGGGTGCCGTAGCGGCCGATTTGCTGGCCTATACTTGCATCAAATCCGGTCATTCGTTTTTCATACTCGCCGATGCCGCGAAGATCTTTGTAGGCAAAATATTTACCCCGTTTATGATGAACATTGAGGTTTGCAGTCAAATAGGTCTTGAAAATCCTGTCCGCCTGAAGATCGACGAAACCGACTATATCGCGCTCGCCATATTGTCCGTGAATCGTCAAATCGTGGCCGGAGCCCGCGATATTCTCGTCAGCGAGCTCCATATAAATCCGGCCGTTTCTTTCATCATTATAATGCGCCCCAACCCTGACGACGGAGGAATTCTTTTCTTTGAGCCGCAAGCGAATTTTCCATTCCTGGCTGCCAAGCGGCAAAGCCTCCAGGTTGACGGAATTAAACAGCCCCGTTGCATAAACATTGTTCTGGCCTGTCAGGGCTTTTTGGAATTGAAAGATGTGCTCTTTTTCCAGCGAAAATTCTCTGGCAATGACATAATCCTTGGTCTTCTTGTGTCCGACAAATTCGATCTCCGATAATTTCCCTTCTGAAATGTGGATAAAACATGTCCCGGTTCCTTCAAAAAAGGAGATGTTATAAATTTCCGAAAGAGAATAGCCGTGATCGCGATAGAGAGAAATGATCTCTTCCAAAGCAGCGCGGCTTTGATTATAGTCGATCGGTTTGTCCAACAGGTGCGAAAAAGGAGACTTTAAGACAGAATCCGGAAAAACCGTGTTGCCGTAAAAGACAACCTTTTTCAACAGCGGATTCGATTGTGCGACAACCTTTAGGGTATAAGAATCTCCCTTCTTATTCAATTCGGCATGAACATCCGCAAAGCTGCCCGCATTATATATTTTGCCGAGAAAGGCAGTAATATCGGACCGGCTGGCATCTTTATATAACAGATCACTTCTCAGGAGATTGAACTCGTCATAGCCTTGAAGAATAATTTGGTCGATCCAAAATGTTTGCGAATCATTTACAGAGAGGGAAAATTTCTGAAAAAGCCCTTTTATCTCTTCAACCTTTTCCAGTCCCCTCCTTTCGCCTTCCGCATAAAGAGAATCGATATACTGAGATGAGGACGATTCCAAATCAAGATCGTCAAAGTTTATCACAACATCGGCAAGCTCCAGTTGCTCCTCGTTATGCTGTTTCTGCATGAGTGTCGTCACCTGGTCGGCTATTTTCCACGGCGCATCCATTTCATCTTTGTTTCTCAATAACGAAGTAGTATTGACGGCAATAACGATGTCCACCCCCGAATGGATGGTTTCAATTACCGGGATGTTGTCGAGCAGGCCGCCGTCAACGAGCACCATGGAATCTCTTTCGACCGGAGAGAGCAGCAACGGAATGGCGATGGACGCCCTGACGGCTTCTGCAATATCGCCGTGTTGTATGACCACATGGTTGCCGCGCAGCAGGTCGGTGGCAATGATCTTTAACGGTATTTTCAGCTTGGAGAAATCCTGCGAGTGGTAGGGCGCATTGAGGAAGACTTGAGTCAATATTTCCGAGAGCCTTTGCCCCGGCGTCAATGCATCCGGAATGTGCGGTTTGAGTCCTTTCAGGCGAAACTGGAAAAGATAACGCGCCCGCTTTTGCTTTTCTCCTAAAAACTGGGACTCTCTTTTTGGCGAATCGTTAAGGATTTCATCCCACTCGATGTTTTTGCTGATGTCCCATATTTGCTCCGGCGAATAACCGCAGGCCAGCAGCCCGCCGATGACCGCGCCGATACTCGAGCCGACGATGTAGTCAATGGGAATATCGTTTTCTACCAAAGCTTTTATCACCCCGATTTGCGCGATGCCCCGCAGACCACCACCGCT
>METF01000120.1:3052-8711 GCA_001771235.1 Candidatus Zhuqueibacterota bacterium RBG_16_48_16 | reverse complement strand
GTTGGCTGGGATAGTTGTTTGTAAGGGATCAGACTTTTCGGCGGAAGAACCGGCGCAGAGTACGCCAGGCGTATTCTTTCAAATTCTCGCTCTGAGGTAAAAGCAGGACGCGCCCAAAAGAGCAGGAAAAAGATTGCCATAAATGAATCGAAAAACAAAAGGAGTAAATGTTTTTTCCGGCAGGGCACCTGTGTTGATCCTGTTATTTTATGATGATTGGTTCGGGTCAGCTTCTTGTTCCGGCTCATAAAAAAAGGCTTCATGGAAATATTCCAAAAAGCCTTTTTTCCCATTATTCGATATGGTGTTTATTTGATCGTTTTTAAATATTTCAAATAGTCCGAATCGGTGCTCAGGATAACCGTGCTCGTCGTGTCGATGGTAGCGCGATAGCTTTCCAGTGTTTGCTGGAAAGAGTAAAAATCAGCGTCTTTTGAATAGGCATTTGCATATATTTCCGTCGCTTTCGCATCGCCATCACCCTTTATCTGTTCTGCTCTTTTGTACGCCTCGGAAGAAATCCGCTGCAGCTCCTTTTGCCTTTGCCCTTCGATTTCGGCCTTTTTTCCCTGTCCTTCGGAACGGTAAAGCTGGGCAATTCGCTTTCTTTCGGAGATCATCCGGTCAAAAACCTTGTTGCGGACTTCATCGATATAATTCACCTGTTTGATGCGTATGTCTTCGATCTGGATTCCGTACTGCGGCACGGTCTGTCGTACTTTTTGAAGAATGGCATCGGTAATGAATTCCCGGCCCAGAGAAATCGTCAGCGAGTCCGCTGTTGCTGTTGAGGATGAGGTCTCCTCCTCCGAAGTGATGGTCATTTCGCGATTTGAATTACGCACCACCTCGATCAACATATTCTCGCTGATAAAATCCCGGGTAATGCCGTCGATGATATCGTCTAGCCGGCCCAGCGCGTTTCTTTCGTTGTTGACCGATTGATAGAATTTCAGAGGATCGACAATGCGCCAGCGTGCGAAGGTGTCCACCAAAAGATATTTCTTATCTTGGGTGGGAATTTGATTCCTGTCGCCATCCCATTCCATAATGCGTTTTTCAAAAAACGTAGTTTTCTGGATAAAAGGAATTTTGGCGTGCAGGCCCGCCGAAGTAATCGGCTGTCCTATCGGTTCACCAAATTGGGTGATAATGACCTGTTTTGTTTCGTCAACGATAAAAACCGCGTCGCTCACCAGGATGATGGCCAAAAGTACCAGCGGAATGTACAAGTAATAGATTCGTCTTTTCATTTTTGCACCGCCTTTCCCTGTAATTGTAAGAGAGGCAGGAATGACCGGAGGTTGTCATCGATGATGAATTTTTTGTCCAGTCGCGCAAGCACCTCTTTCATCATTTCCAAATATAAACGGCGCCGTGTGACATCTTTTGCCTTGTTGTATTCTTTCCAGACGGCGATGAATTTATCAGCATCTCCCTGGGCGCGGTTGATCCGGTTGGTGGCATACCCTTCTGCCTCTAAGATGAGCTGTTCGGCCTGGCCTTTTGCTTTTGGGATCACACTGTTATAGGCCTCCCAGGCCTCGTTGATGATGCGCTCTCGTTCCTGTCGCGCTTCATTGACTTCATTGAATGCGGGCTGCACCGGCACCGGGGGATTGACATCCTGCAAATTGACCGTGACGATATCGATGCCGGTTTCATATTCGTCCAAAAGCTTTTGCATGAGATCCCCCACTTCCAGGGCAATTTCTTTCCGTCTCAGGATGATGACCTCATCGACACTGTTATCGCCGACCACCTGCCTCATGATGGATTCGGAAACATACCGGATCGTCGACTCGACGTCGCGCACTTTGAAGAGATAATGTGCCGGGTCTTTAATGCGATATTGAACGATCCACTCGACCAGGGCGGAATTCAAATCGCCGGTGAGCATGAGCGACTCTGCGGAAAAGTCGCCGCCAGCGTACTCGGTCTTGATGCCCGGCTGTGCCGTCCTGAAGCCGAATTCTTCTTTGAAGACGCGCTGTATTTTGACTTTTTTTATGGTTTCTATGCCCCAGGGCAGCTTGAAATGAAGGCCCGGTTGCGTGGTGCGCACGTATTTGCCGAATCGCTGTATGACGCCAACTTCATCGGCATCTACGGTGTAGGCGGTGGAGAAGATGAACCACAAAAGCGCAATTCCCAAAGCAATGTAAAAAATCCAGCGGTTATCGAAAGAGGGAATTTCGATATTTTCTCCGCCAATGTTGATCACACGTCGATTCATGATTTACCTCTCTTTTTTGGTTAACAGAAAAATATTTAAATGGCCGTACCATCTTTGACGACGGCATTCTTGGTAACAATGACAATGCCGTCTCTAATCCAATAGCCCTCGTCCTCACGGTTCAGCTCCGCAACGCATTCTTTATTGATAATCTGCACATTTTTACCAATACGAGCGTTTTTGTCAATGATCGATTTTTTTATCGTTGTATTTTTGCCGATGCCGACCGGGGGGAACGAGTCTTCCAGGTCCGTCTGTCTCTCTTCCTTTGATTGGTAGTAATCCGCGCCCATGATCAGGGAATCCTCGATGGTCACATTATCCGAGATATACGAACGAATGCCGATGATGGATTTTCGGATCACGGCATTTTCAATAATGCATCCCTCGCAGACCAGGGATTGAACGATGGCGGTATTGACGATTTTGGAGGGAGGGAGAAATCTCTGCCTGGTAAAAATGGGCGCACTCGAATCATAAAAACTGAATTCGGGGTTGGGATATTTGACCAGCGAAATATTGGCATTGTAGAATGCACCGATTGTCCCGATATCTGCCCAGTAGTCTTTAAAAAGATAGGTCATGACGTTCATCTGGCTGAGGGCTGAAGGTAATATCTCTTTGCCGAAATCCTGCTGATCGCGGTTATTTTGCAGCAGATCGATGAGCGTATCCCGTTTGAAAACATAGATGCCCATGGAGGCAATATAGGGCTTGCTTTTGGCTTCTTTTTTATCGAGCCCCAAGATGGAAGTATCGACCTGCATGTGCTTGAGATCTTTGCCCACGGGTTTTTCCTTGAATTCCACCACCCTGCTGCTGTTATCTAGTTTGAGAAGGCCAAAGTCAGAAGCGTTCGATTCTTCAACAGGCACAACGGAAATGGTGATATCCGCGCCGCTTTCTCGATGCGATTCAATAAACTTCCGGTAGTCCATTCTATACAGATGATCGCCGGAAAGGATCAGGTATTCATTAACCTGGAATTCACTCAGCGTGCGCAAATATTGCCTTACGGCGTCGGCTGTACCCTGGAACCAGTCCGACCTTTCCGGTGTTTGCTGGGCGGCCAAAACTTCCACAAAGCCTTCCGAAAAGGGAGAAAAATTATATGTCAAACCGACGTGCCGGTTCAAAGAGGCCGAATTAAACTGAGTGAGGACGAATATTTTCTGAATTCCCGAGTTGATGCAATTGCTGATCGGAATATCGATGAGGCGATATTTTCCGGCGATTGGCACAGCCGGTTTGGCCCGCACGCCGGTCAAGGGATGAAGCCGCATTCCTCTGCCCCCGCCAAGAATAATTGCCACGACTTTTCGCATAGGCGCTCTCCGACGTGATATGTCAACGCAATGACGACAGCAATAGGATTTGACAGTGCATTATACCAAAAATTATCCTAGCTATCAAGGAAATAATCTCCGCCTACCGTGTCGCAATTCAGCGTGACTGTCATTCTCTTGAGAATCTTTGTAATTGTGTAATCGTACCAGCCGTAACGGCATTTTTTAGCAGGAATTCCCCAATTTGGGTGCGGTTTTTTTAATTTGTGCACACGTGACAAAGATTCCTAAAGGAAAGACACCCTCATTTTTCGTAAACGGAAATGATAGATTGTTGACAGATTAGAAGTGAAAGGCGATGAGAAAGTTGACCAGGGTTTTTTGGTAATATTTTTCAGGCAAAAGAGATTCGTTCGTATACCACGCCAGGCGAAACGTCAATGTCGTTTTCGTCCGGAGTTCGCGCGAAAGATCCACAACGATATAATTGCTTTGCCGGCGCTCCGTATCGATATCTATTGGCAAGGAAGGGACGGTCTTGTCCGTATAGTTTTTTTTCTCCAGGGTGCAAAATCCCTTGAGAAAATAGCGGCCGAGCTGTTTGACGAGGATGAATTTGACGAGATGTTTATCGAAACTGAAACCATCGCTGTTCGATTTTGCCGTTTGAAAATAATAGCCGGCGTTGATAAGCAATCCCCGAACATACCAGTCGACGAGCACGCCCGCATTTATATAGTCGTCCTCATGATTTGCATGTTGCGGAATCCATTGATCCGGTGGCGTCAACCGATAGGCCGGACGATTCAGACGAATGCTGCCGAAAGACGCCTCAGGGTTGATGGAGATATTATGGTGCACGTTAGCCGTCATGAGGAGCGAAAAGAATTCACCGGCATAATTGAAATCCGGAAAGTGGGCATATCTCAACGTCTCGTATTTGAATCCCGGAATCAGGGCCAGTCTCTTGTTCAAAGATATACGGGCAAAAGGGTTGACATAGAGCAGGCTATAATCCCCGTTTTTATCGAACAGGTATTTGGATTTTCCCAGGGCGTGCAGGCCCAATGAAACGTTCCTGTAATAATATTGAAATCTGGCGCTGGCCTCATGGATGGACTTGTTTTCCGATCCGTAATTTTGGTAAAGCTGCAATCCCCCGGAATATGCCAGCAGCAGCGAGTTATTCGGATGATGAAGCGCCGATTTATTTTCGTAGGTTAGAACGAGGGAGCCGTCGCTTGCCGGGCGGTACAACGATTCGGCAATGTTGTCATCGATTTCGAGCCCCAATAAAATTCTCTGGTCGCTTTTCCAAGAGTGAAATGCTGAAGACCGGGCAAAGGATAAGCTAAGGAACAAAAGAAAAAAGCAACACCAGCAGAGGAGTTTTTGCGGCAGGCATATCATTCGTCAGGGGATTCGAGCGCTCGTCGCTGTTTCTTGGCCTGCCGATCGAGATCGGTTGCCGCATTTGCCAGACTGTCCGCAGTAAAGAGCAGTTTCTGTTTTTCCGAGGCCAGCAATCTCAGGTAATTATCGATTTCATAAAAGGAGAGATTTAAAAAATTGTATTGCAGCAGTTGCGTGGATGCGGCCAGGCTTGCAGAACCATAAGCGGAGAATTCTTCACTCTTGCCCCGGACTTCATCCGTGGCGGGAGTAAGCGCTTCAGAAGAGGTTGCAGATGCGGACGATGAACGGCCAATGGCTTCATCCCGCTGGTCGAAAAAGCGAATGTCATCCACCAGCTCCGCCATTTTTTTCCGGATGGTCATTTCCTGCATCACGCCATTTACCCGCTCGCCAATCAACGTGGCCTGGCGCCGCACTTTATCTTCCATGTCTCTAAAATAATCCGCTTTTGCTTCGATTTCATCGGGAGTGTCGTTTTCGTCGAGTTGTGGAATTGCAGTTGCATATTGCTGTAAAAGTTTCGGCCCCGGTAGCTCCAGTTGCGCCAATCTTTGCCGTGCCTCATTTAGCTGTTGAGCTATGGATTTTTTTGTCGAAGTGCTTACGGCTTTGTCATCCGATTCGCCTAGCAGCGAGTCGACGAAAGCATGATACAGGGCGATCAATTTATCGCGAACAACGACTTGTTGCGCTTCAAGCGACTGTATTTCTTTTAATAGAT
>METF01000120.1:0-2882 GCA_001771235.1 Candidatus Zhuqueibacterota bacterium RBG_16_48_16 | reverse complement strand
GAATTATTCAGAGCGGCATAGAGTTTTTCATGGTTTTGCAATTCGACCGGGGCGGAAAATCCTCTCATTGCGCAAAAAAGAAGCGAAAGGAAAAACAGTTTATTTAAAATGAAACGATCCAATGATTTCTCCGATCCTATTGATTTGGATTGACAATTTTTCCAATAAATAAAACAGTGTTGGAATGGCTCTCGCGTATGAGGAACAAAAACGGCCGGTCGACGCGCATGACGAATCCGGTTGAGGGACTGCCAATGCTTGTCCCTACAACTTCCACTACGGTCACGGCGGAAGCCTCGGTGCCCTGTTCATCGACATCTATGTAAGAATAGTGCGTGACATTTGAAATATATAATCCGCCGTCTTTATTGATCCGGGTAAAATCTGCGGCTAACGGCGAAAAGGCAACGGCCATGCCCAAGCTCGCCAATACATCATTCAGGCTTTTATCGTATCTCATTTTGAATTTTGGCAAATAGAGCGATCCTTTCGCCTTCGCAAGATCGCTCAAAATCTCGTTGATGGATTGGGGCGACAAGTTCTGCACCACATCATCGATCGAGACCTCGGGCTGCGGCAGCAGGACGAGCATGCTGAATTGGCCATTGCCGTAGGGCAAATCGATGGCCTGCACGTCACTGCGGGAAAGGTAGGCAAATTCGTTCTGCTGGTTCATTAGGTCGCAGGAGACTTGATCGCTCTCGGATACAAAAAAAAGCGCTTCACGGGTTTTCTCCTTGTCAAACTCATAAGTCCAGTCGCCGTTGAAATAGATGGCGTTGATCAAGAACATCATTGTCTCGGGGTCAATGGAATCGATAATTTTATCAATTTTGCCAGCGGTATTTTCACTCGCCCAGGCATTGATCGTGCCTGGGGCGGCAGCCGAAGAAAAGTCAAGTCCCCGGACGGCGGCGCCAAAGTATTTCTGATTGATGTCGATGAACGCCGGCTCGACGGAAAATCCCAGCCGGGACCAGATAGAATTGGCTATTTGAAAAACCACCTTTTCATCCATGGACTGTAGCAACGATATCAAGCTCTGGTAGGAGCTATTGATCTCCTCTTCGGACAGGCTTTCAAAACCCAGGGTTTTCTGCATGGCGGATTTCGTCTCACCATCGGCGCCGTTCAGCGTCATGCCCAGGGCCATGGAGACGCTCAGAGGCGAGATGAAGAGATTACCATCGGGAGAATTCAATTCTTTGAGTAATTGCAGTCCAAAGTCTTCGCCAGAGTGGACGACAGATATTTCCGCGGCGGTCAAATCACGATATGTCCGCTGCGCCGGCGAGTCCGTTCCGAATTTCCTGGTACAGCCGGAAACGAGGAGGACGGTTAAAAGGAGCGAGATAAATTTTATATTTATTGACACGATCAGCTACCTCCAAATATATAATCAATAACAATGAAGTGGCTTGAGTTACGAGGGGCTTGAGTTACACTCACTCAAGTCACTCTAATTACTCCAGGCACTCAAGGCACTATCTAATATTCGAACGTTCAAGCAAGCCCGTATTTTTCCAGCTTGTAATAAAGCGCGCTGGTTTTGATGCCCAGCAGTTTTGCCGCACGGGTCTTGGTTCCTTTTGCTTTTTCCAGGGCTTTTTCTATGGCCAGCTTTTCCACGGCCGACAGGGTGGAATTTAAGTCAAAAGTGTCTACTTCTGCGGTCGCTGCCAATTTTTCATCGGTGCCAAGCGCCAGGTCGGATGACCTCACAACATCGCTGTCCGCCAGCACCGCCGAGCGCTCCAGGATATTTTCCAATTCGCGCACGTTGCCGGGCCAGTGATATGTGCACAGTTTTCTCATTGCGCTGTCCGAAAGGGATAATCCGCGACGAGCTATTTTTTTACCGATGTGGGCAATGAAATGTTTCGCCAGCAATGGAATGTCTTCGGCCCGTTCGCGCAACGGCGGCAGGTAAACAGGAATGATGTGCAGCCGGTAGTACAGATCCTTTCGGAACTGCTTTTCCTGAACCTGCTTTTCAAGATCCTTGTTTGTCGCGGTGATCAGCCGCACGTCCACTTTGATCGACTCTTCACTGCCGACCCGCTCGAATTCCCGCTCCTGCAATACCCGCAGCAGCTTGACCTGGGTCGCCGCCGGCAGATCGCCGATCTCGTCGAGAAAAATAGTGCCGCTGTTGGCCAGCTCGAACCGGCCTCGTTTTCGGCGCAAGGCGCCGGTAAAAGCGCCGCGCTCGTGGCCGAACAATTCCGATTCCAGCACGCCTTCGGCAAGGGCGCCGCAGCTCACCCGGATGAACGGATTGCCGGCGCGCGGGCTGGATTTGTGAATCGCCCGGGCAACCAGTTCTTTTCCCGTACCGCTTTCGCCGTAGATAATGACCGACGAGCTGGTTTTCGCTACCTTGGCTATTGTGGCATAAAGTGTTTTCATTTTTGGCGATTCGCCGATAATCTCACCAAAATTGTATTCTCCATCCAGCTCCTCGCGCAGGTACTCGTTTTCGTCTTTTAGCCGCGCGATTTTTTCGTTCTGCTCGATCTTTTTCAGCAAAGTGCGGATTTTTATGCGAAACTCGTCGTGGGAAAACGGCTTGGTGATGAAATCGGCGGCTCCGGCTTGCATGGCCTGCACTGCCAGGTCGATGGAGCCGTAGGCGGTGATGATCAACACCTCCGTATCCGGCGACATGTTTTTTACCTGTTTCAGCACTTCGATGCCGTTCATGTGCTCCATCTTATAGTCGGTGATGACCAGGTCGTACTTTTTCTTTTTGCACAGGGCAACGCCTTCCAGTCCATCACCGGCTTCGTCGACAGACAGATCCAGCTTTTTGATGGTTGCCACCATGCCTTCCCGCATGGTCTGGTTATCCTCAATGACGAGGACTTTAAACAAATTCACCT
>METF01000119.1:6591-11623 GCA_001771235.1 Candidatus Zhuqueibacterota bacterium RBG_16_48_16 | reverse complement strand
AGTATGAAGACAATGCGTCATGTTATTCAAAAATATGGCCTGAATGAAAAAGGAATTTTCAAGGATTTTGCCGTGATCCTGGTCGGCAGTTTTATCATGGCCGCTGGCATTGGCGTCTTCCTCATCGACGCCAGGGTGGTTCCCGGCGGCGTCAGCGGTTTATCGATGGCCATTTACTATCTGACCGGCGGGCGCGCCCCGGTCGGACTGGTTATGTGGTTGCTCAACATTCCGCTGTTCTTATGGGGAGTGCGCGAGCTCGGCAGGCAATTCGGCGTCCGGACCTTTTTCGGATTTACGATGAGCTCGTTCTTTATCGATCTGCTGCGGGGAGAAATACCCGGCCTCCGTTTTGCCCGGCTCAATGACCACCCGGC
Organism: Candidatus Zhuqueibacterota bacterium RBG_16_48_16; assembly: GCA_001771235.1. Classification (GTDB taxonomy): domain Bacteria; phylum Zhuqueibacterota; class Zhuqueibacteria; order Residuimicrobiales; family Sediminimicrobiaceae; genus Sediminimicrobium. Next base: position 11,246 of record METF01000119.1, on the reverse strand, counting down.
CATCGTCAATCTTTTACAGACGGATTTTCTTTTTAACGTCCTGGTGGGCGGCGCGCTGCTGGGCATCGGATTGGGAGTGATATTTAAATTCAGGGGCTCCACCGGCGGCTCGGATATTTTTGCCGCCGTCGCACAGAAAAAATGGGGTGCCAAGCCGGGAATGGCCATTGTCGTGGTGGATTTCATGGTCATCTCTCTTGCCGGTCTGGTGATTCAATTCAAAAATCTGGCGATGGAGAGGCCGGCTTTTTCGCTGACTCTGTATGCTTTTTTTCTTCTTTTTGTCTCAAGCAGAATCATCGATGCGATCCTGGATGGCTTTGATTACGCCCGCTCGGCCATTATCATTTCTGCAAAATCGGATGAAATCAGTAAAGTAATTATGCACGATCTCAGCCGTGGGGCGACCGCATTGGAAGCGACGGGTTTGTATTCCGGTGAAAAACGCCAGGTGCTTTATACCGTCTTGAGTCGAAAAGAGATCACCCAACTGGTCAGAGATGTCAAGCGCATCGATGCGAAGGCATTTGTCATTGTCAATAACGTCCATGAAGTTTTAGGAGAAGGCTTTCGCCCCAGGTTTTAGATTTTATGAGATCGGTTTTAAGGGAATATTTTTTTGCCGGTAACGATTAGGTGTACATTACAGGGTGAGGAATAATATTGTTTCATTCGGCAGTATTGTGCAACAGTCAAGAATTCGCGACTGTTTGAGCGTCATAGTTTTTTGCCACCAAGACTCAAAGCCACAAAGGGAATTTCAATTTTTTGTGATACTTTGAGCCTTCGTGTCTTTGTGGCATTTAAAGATTTGACAGTATTTCTTTGCTTGTTATAGAAAGAATATAAAAATATGAAGCCAAACTTTTCACGTCTTTTGCTAGCCCTGTTTTTCATTCTGGCGCTCTTTCCGCTCGCCGACCGGGCCTTTGCCTATATCGGGCCGGGCGCCGGTTTCGCTGTTCTCAGCTCATTCTTCATGCTGTTCGTGGCATTTTTCCTGGCAATAGTCAACCTCATCTCCTGGCCGTTGCGCTACCTGTGGAAAAGAGCGCGGGGCAAGAACGCCTACAAGAACGCCAAAGTCAAAAGGGTCATCATCCTGGGTCTGGACGGCCTCGACCCGGAATTGACGGGTGGATTTATGAGCCAGGGAGAGCTGCCCAATTTTAAAAGATTGCGGGAACAGGGCCATTTCGCGCCGCTGGCGACGACCTTTCCTTCCATATCTCCGGTAGCCTGGTCTTCCTTTCAAACCGGCACCAATCCCGGCAAGCATAACATATTCGATTTTCTCACACCCCACTGGAAATCCTATCTGCCCGAGCTGTCCTCGGCTTTGATCGGCAATGTCGCCAGAGTGATTCATTTTGGGAAATACGAGATACCCGTCGGCAAGCCTGCGTTAAAGCTGTTGCGGCGCAGTGTGGCTTTTTGGAATATCCTTGCGGACAAGGGCATCTTTGCCAATATCTTGCGCGTGCCCATTACCTTTCCGCCGGAAAAATCCAAAGCGCTGCTGCTTTCGGCCATGTGCGTGCCGGATATCCGCGGCACCCAGGGCTCCTTTACGTTCTATTCTACGAATCAGCAGCGGGGACAACACACGGGCGGAACGCAAATCTCTGTCGAAAAGAAAAACGGTGCCTTTTGCAGCTATTTGCCCGGCCCGCCGAATCCCATGACCAAAGCACATGATCAGATTCGGCTCTCCTTTAAAGTGAGCCGGAACGGAAAACCGGGCCAGGCGGTTCTGGAGATCGACCGGCAAAAACATCCCCTGGAGCTGGGTAAATATACCGATTGGGTCAAGGTGACTTTTCGCACCGGAGCCGGAGGGAAAATAACCGGTTTGTGCCGCTTTCTGCTCAAGCAGCTCGAACCCGAGTTTGAAATGTACGTCACTCCCATCAACATCGATCCGGAAAAGCCGGCCCTGCCCATATCGACGCCCGCTTATTATTCGACCTACCTGGCAAAAAAAATGGGTCCGTTCGCCACCCTGGGACTGGCCGAAGATACCTGGGCCTTGAACGAGCGGGTCATCGACGAGAAAGATTTTTTGCAGCAAACCTGGGATATCCATGCCGAGCGCGAGCGCATGTTTTTCGATGCCATTGAAAACCTCGACCAGGGTCTGCTGGCCATCGTTTTTGATGCGACCGACCGGATTCAACATACCTTCATCCGCTACCTGCACGAAGATCATCCGGCCAATCGTGACCGGGAAAAGGTGCTGTACAAGGACGAAATCCGCAATCTCTATAAAAAATGCGACGACCTCGTCGGGCGAACCCTGGAAAAAATGGGAGACGACACGGTTTTGATGGTCATGTCCGATCACGGTTTCAAGCCCTTTAAAAGAGGCGTCAATCTCAATCGCTGGCTTTATGACAACGGCTACCTGGTTCTGCAAAAGGATGGCAACGGCGGCGAATGGTTCGAGGGCGTGGAATGGTCGCAGACGAAAGCTTATGCGCTGGGGCTGGCGGGCATTTTCATCAACCGAAAAGGACGGGAGGGAAAAGGGATCGTTGCGCCGGAAGAGGCTGTTCGTTTAAAGAACGAGATCGCTGAAAAGCTGGAGACGCTGCGCGATCCCGAAAGAGCGGAGAATGCCATTAACAAGGTGTATGATTCGGCCACAGTGATGAACGGCCCTTATGTGAAAAACGCGCCCGATTTGATCGTCGGCTACAAACCCGGCTACCGAGCCTCGTGGGCCTCCGTCACCGGCACGGTGATGGAAGATTTATTTACCGATAACACCAAAGCCTGGGGCGGCGATCATTGTATGGATCCGAAAACCGTGCCCGGTATATTTTTCTGTAACAAAAAAATCAGGGAGGGCGACCTCACCATTATGGATATCGCCCCCACCGTGCTCGATCTTTTCGGACAGAAAATTCCTTCTTATATGGATGGAAAAGTAATGGCAATGAGCATTGACGAAAAATAAGGAGAGAGAATGGCAACGGCAAAAATCAAGCTGGACAAAGACCTGGTTGAGAAAGCGAAAAAGTACGCCGAGGTGGCTGGCTATGCCTCGGTCGAAGAGTTTATTTCGCATACACTGGAATCGGCCATTATGCAGCTCGAAGAGGCCGGGGACGCCGAAGAGCTTAAGGAAAAGCTGAAAGGGCTGGGTTACATCGCCTGAGTTTTTGATACGATACGTTTTTACCGGAGTCTAAATGGTCGCTGTGGCCAATATCATAAATAACATTCTGAACGGACTTTTTTCCTTCCTGGATTATCTTTCCGTTGGCGCCGGACTTTTCGTCAGCTCGGCTGTCACCGGACTTGTGATGCTGATTATTTTTCGCTATACGTCCAACCAGAAAAAGATCAAGGCCGCCAAGGACAAAGTCAAGGCGTATATCCTGGAAATTCGGCTTTATAAGGACAGTCCCCGGATCATTCTGCGGGCGCTGGGAAAAATCCTGAGATTCAATGCCATCTATATGCGGTATGCGTTTTTGCCCGTGATTTTTCTCTTTGTGCCGGTGGTTTTGATCCTTGTCAATCTGAATTTTCGTTACAATTACCGGGGCATTGAATCCGGCGCTTCCTTTATCGTCTCAGCCGCGCTCGTCGATCAGGCGCTGCTGGACAAGGTGTCCATCCGCGTGCCCGCCGGCGTTACGGTGGAAACGCCGCCGCTGAGAATTGCACAGCGGAACGAAATCGATTGGCGGCTGCGCGCGACCGGTTCCGGCGCGTCGACCATCACACTCGTTTGCCAGGATCGGGAAGAACAAAAAATCCTGCTGGTCGGCGACCGGCTGCAAAAAATCGCCCCACAGAAAGCGTCCCCCGGATTTTTGAGCGTTCTCCTCAATCCCGCCGAAAAGCCCCTTTCCCCCGGTTCCCCTTTCCAATCGATCCAAATCAAATACCCCCACCGTCACAATCGCATTCTGGGGATATCCATCCACTGGCTTGTGGCGTTTTTCATCCTCTCTTTGATTTTCGCCTTCGCCCTGAAAGGGCCGTTGAAGGTGGAAATTTAGCTCGCCGCAAAACCTCTCTTTAATAATTTTGTCCTAAATCGTTTTGCCCTTTCTTTGACTACGCTTAATCTGAATAATTCATTGCCACAAAGTCCCAAAGGCACTAAGCTACACAAAACTGAGACAACATTTAGTTTGCCTTGCGACGGTGATGAATCGGTACAAAAATACGGTTTTAGACAACTTTGCCAAATAACTTTGTGATGCTTTGTGACTTGGCGCCTTCGTGGCAAAAATTCATGAATAATGCAGGTTAAAAAGATAATTTTGCATTTTGCTCTGTCATTTTTATATTTGATCTTTAACATTTGATTTTAATCCTGCTTCTTAATAAGACACTCAGCTTACCGCAACATCGGTCACAGTCTATGTTACCAGCCAACCCAAGATACCTGCTGCTCACCGAAGGCCAGTCCCACCCGACACCGGCCAAGATGGCCGCCGGATTGCTTCGATACCGTCCGGAGAGTGTGGTCGCCATCCTGGATTCTGCCCATGTTGGCCGCAAGGCGGAAGAGCTGTTCGGCGTCGGAGGGGACATTCCCGTTGTCGGCAGCTTGCAGGAGGCGGAGTCCCTTAAACCGAACGCTCTGGTCATCGGCATTACCCCGGCAGGTGGTCTTTTGCCTCCGGAATGGCGCT
>METF01000119.1:4612-6509 GCA_001771235.1 Candidatus Zhuqueibacterota bacterium RBG_16_48_16 | reverse complement strand
CGAGCGGCACGGCACCCGACTGATCGATCTGCGCAAACAGCCCGACGATCTGTCGGTCAACTTGTGCCGCGCCGCCGGGGTGGACAGCTTTCGCATCCACACGGTCGGTAGCGACTGTAATTGCGGCAAAAAAGTGACGGCTATAGAAATCGACCGGGCATTGCGACAAATGGGAAAAGAATCCGTTTTTATCGCTACGGGACAGAGCGGCATTCTGCTCACCGGCAAAGGCATTGCCATGGATCACGTCATCTCGGATTTTGTCTCAGGCGCCGCGGAAAGGCTGGTGCTTGAAAATGCGAATGTCGATTTTCAGGTCATCGAAGGACAGGGCGCCATCACTCATCCGCTCTATTCGGGCGTCACCCTCGGCATGCTGCACGGATTCGTGCCGCACGTGCTTGTTCTTTGCCACCAGGCGGATCGGCGCTTTTTGCGCGGCACGCCGGACATGCCGGTGCCGTCACTGGAACTGCTCGCTCATCTTTACGAATCCGTTGCCGAACCTGTTTTCCCGACAAAAGTGATCGCCGTGTCCCTGAATACTTTTTCCTTGACTCGTGAGGACGCGCGCCGCGAAATTGATCTCATTGAAGAGCAAATGGGCGTGCCGGTCACGGACGTTGTGCGTTTTGGAGCGGGAAAAATCGTGGACGCTATCCTGGATTTTGAAAAAACAACCAGGCGTGGAGGTGCGTGATGGAAACTTTTCTCAAGATCGGCCATCCTGTCTTGGCAGCTTTGTTACTTGTTCTGTATTTTTTGTTGAGCTACAGGTTTTTTAAAAAAGGCGACGGCAATCCCCGGCTGACGGAAGTTACGCTAGCCCAGGCCGCCCGCATTTTTCTTTTGCTGATCTATCTCACCGGCCTCATCATGAACATGAATCTGAAAATTCATGTTTATCGCAATCATCATTATGCCAGCATTCTGCCGGTCTTTGTGATTTTCATTTTTCAATTTTTACCGGGATTGTTCGGTAAACAGCTCGATAACAAGGGCAATGCGATGATGTTTCTCTCCATGTTGGTTGCCATTCTCATCATCTCCATCACAGCGTTGATAAGAGTTCCCATCAGACTTTAAGCGAGGAATAATCATTGGCTCTCGAAAAGGTTGTGGTCATCGATACCGGCTATGATTCTTATGAATATGAAAAATCTTTGCTGACAGAAGCGGGATACGAGTTCGCCGTGTTTGCTGACGATAGAAAGGATATAGCCGGCAAGATGGCATTTGCCAAAGGCGCGACAGCCGTTTTTGCCCGGCACACCAGGATGGATGAGCACTTTTTCCGTTCCCTGCCCGGCTTGAAAGCACTGGTTCGCTATGGCGTGGGTTATGATAATATCGATCTCGACGCTGCGTCCCGCTTTGGTGTCAAGGTAGCGAACGTGCAGGGTTATGCCAATCACGCCGTATCCGATCATGCCCTGGCTTTGATGTACGGCTGCGCCCGCTGCCTTGCTTTGGGAGAATCTGTTTTGCAGGAAAAATTCGGCGTCCCACCGCGGCCGTGCTTGCCTGATTTTCATTTAAAATCGCTGGGTATCATCGGCCTGGGTCGAATCGGCGGTACTCTCAGCAAAAAAGCGACTGCGTTATTTCGTTCGGTATTGGCGTGCGATCCCTATATCCCCGACAGCCGATTTATCGAATGCGGCGCCATCAAGACCGATCTCGAGTTGCTTTTGAAAACCAGCGACGTGATCAGCCTGCACTGCAATCTGACCGTGGAAACCACCGGACTGATCGGCAGGAGCGCTTTTTCTCTTATGGAAAAACGGCCCATTCTCATCAATACGGCGCGCGGGCCGGTTGTCGATCAGGAGAATCTGCTGGAGGCGCTTCGAAATGACACCATCCACAGCGCCGGGCTGGATGTTTATTCTGAAGA
>METF01000119.1:3624-4573 GCA_001771235.1 Candidatus Zhuqueibacterota bacterium RBG_16_48_16 | reverse complement strand
ATCAACAATGCCTCCAATACAAAGGTCGGCATAACGAATGGGTGTTGCACTCGAACGTTCACATGCGACGCGGCTGAACCCGCAAGAATGTCGTTGTAGTGAGCGGATTATAAAGCCGTAAAAAAATCACGCCCTCAGGAGACTGGCATGGAAGAGAAAAGCGCCATTAGAAAACCCCCTGTCGGATTGGCCATTGTCGCCCTGCTCGGTCCTTCCATCGTCTGGGTCGGAGAGTTTATCGGCTCCGGCGAGGTGATCCTGTCGACGCGCACCGGGGCTATTTTGGGCACCGGTGTTATGTGGGCGATTTTTGTGGGAATTTTCCTCAAATACTGGATCGGCATGAGCGGCGCCCGCTACACGGTCTGCACAGGCGAGGGGATGATCGATATGTTTGCCCGCATGCCCGGCCCGAAAAACTGGGCGGTGTGGATCGTACTGGTCGCTCAATTTGTCAGCGCGGCTGTTTCCATCGGATCGATAGCTTCCGCCGCCGGTATTTTTGTATGCAGTCTTGTGCCCATCCAACCCTATCTGGCCGGCTGGTTTGTCACCATCTTTGCGCTGGCCACGGTGTGGTCGGGCACGTTTGACTTTATGAAAAGTATTATGAGCCTTTTTGTCGTTCTTATCATCGTCGGTGTTTTTTATGTGAGTCACACCGTGTTCCCGGGGATCGGCGAATTCATGAGAGGATTTCTGTTAAAGGTGCCGGTCGTTCCCGAATGGGCTATATCCACTGCGGGCGTTCACCCGAACCCGTGGCGCGAAATCCTGCCGTTATTAGGCTGGGCTGCCGGAGGTTTTGCCAGCCAGGTGTGGTACACTTATTGGGTTCTTGGGGCCGGTTATGGCGCCGCCGAAGGCAGGGGATATGGCCGACCGGCGAATAAGAGTCTGCTTAAATCGATGTCCGTAGAAGCTGCCAAGCGCATCAAGGGCTGGTGTC
>METF01000119.1:2215-3617 GCA_001771235.1 Candidatus Zhuqueibacterota bacterium RBG_16_48_16 | reverse complement strand
TTATGCCGACGCCACCCTGGCCATGATCATTGGCGTAACGGTTACATTAGGTTTTCTCATCGCTGGCGCCGGGGTGCTGCGACCGGCTCAACTGGCGCCAAAAGGCGCTGATGTAGCCATCACACTCTCGTTGATATTTTCTTCAAAATGGGGCGCTATCGGCGGCTTCCTGTTCATGCTGTCCGGGGCGGCGGCGCTCATCAGCACGCAGATCGGGCAAATGGCCGGATGGCCGCGTTTGTTGGCGGATGCGGCGCGACTCTGTTTCCCCAGGTTTACAACCAGGTTCGCCTGGAAAACACAATTCCGTTTCTTTCTTTTATTTTTTCTCATGACCAACATGATCATCGTTTATTCTCTGGGTTTACAACCGGTCTTTTTGGTGAAAGTTGGCGCCGTGCTGGACGGATTGCTGCTGACACCGCTGCAGGCCGTCTGGGTCGGCATTGGATTATTTTTCGTCCTGCCGGGATTTTATTCAAGGGATGTTTACGACATTATCAAGCCGCACTGGATATTTGCCGTAGGATTGGCAGCCGCATTTCTGGTGTTCGGCTATTTTTGTGTTTTCCAGATACCGTATGTCCTCTAAGCGAAAGATGATGTGATGAAAAAGAGATTTATTTCATTTTCATTACTTGTCATTCCATTGCTCCTGGCTGTCTTTTGCAGGCGGGACGCGAAAGAGATAAAGGTCCAAAACGATCCTTATTCTCAGTCAATCCTGGCTGCCCGGGCGGAAAAGGACAGCTATTTTATGGCTGAGGAAGACTCGCCCCTGCTCGACAAAGATAAAAGGGATTTCAAAGGATTACACTATTTCCCTGTCAGTACAAAATTCAAGTTTGACAGCCGCCTGGTCAAATTCGCCGGACCGGACACCTTCGATATTCTGACTAGCCGTGGAATTAAGCGAAAAACCATGCGCTACGGATATTTGCCTTTCGAGTATGAAAACCATGAATACAAGCTGAATGTGTACAAGCTGCTCGATGTGTACGAGAAACACCCGGACTATCTCTTTGTGCCGTTCCTGGACAGCACCTCCGCTGCAGAAAGCTATGGCGGCGGCAGGTACCTGGACTTGGAAGAAAATCAAACCGGTATGTATGCGCTCGATTTCAACAAAGCCTATAATCCCCTGTGCGCTTATGGCCGCGAAGATTATCGATGTCCGATCCCGCCGGAAGAAAATCGTCTTCCCTTTGCCGTAAAGGCAGGGGAAAAGAAATGGCATTGAAGCCAGACGGCTTTGATGACAACAAAACGTTATCTCCTGCAGGCGGAGGTTATCAAAAGTTTTTTAGAAATTGTTTTTAAACTTTTTATTACTATTTTAAGTCGTCATATTTTGTATTATTATTCAGCGTGCCGAACACTCCCTAAGCCGTATTTTTGTTCA
>METF01000119.1:1763-1958 GCA_001771235.1 Candidatus Zhuqueibacterota bacterium RBG_16_48_16 | reverse complement strand
TGTTCCACAGTTTCGGCTACTGGCTGCTGGTCGATGTGAGTGCGCTGTATGGCTTGTGGAAATTCATGGCAGAGACGCCGTTGCTGGCCCTCGGGCGATTTAATAATACCGTGGTGCTGGGAAGTTTTATCGTTTCTGTTCTGCTATTGATTCCGATGTACTTTCTCGTCAAACACGGCGTTGTTTTGTATCGCG
>METF01000119.1:590-1742 GCA_001771235.1 Candidatus Zhuqueibacterota bacterium RBG_16_48_16 | reverse complement strand
AAAAATGGAAAATCATCCAGGCCATCAAGTCATCAAAATTGTATTCACTATATCAAAAAATCAGCAATTTGAGAGATTGAGCTATGAGAATAAAAGGCATTATCTTTTTGGCAGGTTTGGCGGGCATCTTTATTTTGCTCTCCATTTTCCTCACTGATTTCTGGCTGGAAAAGCGCCTTGAAAGTCTGGGCACCTCCATTGTCGGCGCCAGGGTGGAGATCGACCGGCTGGATTTTTCATTGGCCGGATTGCACGTCAAATGGGACAGCCTCCAGGTGACCAATCCGAAAAATACCTGGGAGAATCTTTTGTCTGCAGGACGGTGCGAATTCGATATGGATTTTCTGCCGCTGCTGTCGAAGAAGGTGATTGTCGAGAATTTTCAGGCGACCAACCTGCGCAGCGGCACCAAAAGAACGACCGATGGCAAAATAGAAAAGAAGAAAAAGCCGAAATCCGGCAAGCCATCCTTCATTTCCCGCACCGTTCAATCGCTGGAAAATGAAGTCGCAAAAGCGCCTGCGTTCAGCCTGGGGCAATTCTCGCGTAAAGTGAACGTGGACAGCATCAAGGCTTTTTTGGAGATTCGCTCGCCGGAGCGCATCGATTCGCTGAGGAATTCGCTGACGCTGACGTTTGGCAAATGGGACGAAACCTTTTCCGATTTCAAGCCCGCGAAAGACCTTGAAACCATCAAACAGCAGCTCACCGGCATCGAGCCGGCGTCCATTCAGAGTCTCCCCGATTTGCAAAACGCTTTGACAACCATCGACCGCTCGAAAAAGCAGGTCGATTCCCTTGCCAACGTTTTCACCACCACGAAATCGGCGCTGGGTCAGGACCTCACTTTTGCCCGGCAGAATGTGCTTGCGATGGACGATTGGATCAAGGAGGACTATCGCCGTGCTCTTGACAAGGCCAAATTGCCGGACATCAACCAGCAAAACATCGGCAAATTTCTTTTCGGCAGCAAGGTGGTGTCGAAATACACCTACGCGCTGAACATTGTCGGCAAATCCCGCTCTTTTGCCGAAAGATTCAAATCGGACAAGCCCAAAAAGCAAAAACCGCGGCGGCTGAGAGGCCAGGATATTTGGTTCACCAAAAGAAACACGCTGCCATCGCTATGGATCAAGCGCATCGAAATTTCCG
>METF01000119.1:0-581 GCA_001771235.1 Candidatus Zhuqueibacterota bacterium RBG_16_48_16 | reverse complement strand
TGCAATCCATCGCTTTCAGCGGCCTGGTGACCGATGTTTCTTCGCGGCAACCGCTGGTTGGCAAGCCAACGCGGATTGACATTCAAGGCGAGCGCAAAGGCACGAGTCTCGATTTTTCCGGTGAATTGAACTATCTTGGCAAAGAACCGCAGGAACGTTTCCGCTTGGCCCTGGCCGGCCTGCCGCTGTCTGACGTCCGGCTGTCCGATTCGCCGATGCTGCCCAATACCTTGAAATCGGGCTCGCTGCGGCTGGAATCGTCGCTCGACATGCAGGGGGATCGTCTCGAAAGCACGGTGCACGCGATCAGCGACCGGCTCGTATTTGATTTTGCCGCGCAGCAGGAAAAACAGGATCAAATAACCCGGATCGTTCAGAACGCGCTGAAATCCATAGACAACCTCGATCTCAAAGCCATCGTCCGCAGCGACAGCGCCGGAACCGATTTTTCCCTCAACTCCAATCTGGATGATGTCTTGGTCAAACAAATCAAATCGCAGGTGAGCGCGGAAATAGAGGCGGCAAAAACCAGGTTACTCGCCGAAGTGGACAGCCGCGTGCAAAAACACCGCGCGGAAGTG
>METF01000118.1:2769-18434 GCA_001771235.1 Candidatus Zhuqueibacterota bacterium RBG_16_48_16 | reverse complement strand
GTCCATTTCGAAGGACGATGCTGCCCAGCTCAACGAGCTTGGTCACATCCTGTCCATTTCGAAGGACGATGCTGCCCAGCTCAACGAGTTAGGTCACATTCTGTCTATTTCGAAGGACGATGCTGCCCAGCTCAACGAGCTTGGCCACATCCTGTCTATCTCGAAGGACAATGCTGCCCAGCTCAACGAGCTTGGTCACATCCTGTCCATTTCGAAGGACGATGCGGCCCAGCTTAACAAGTTAGGTCACATTCTGTCTATTTCGAAGGATTGAGCTCTGAAAGCACTCACATCTTTCGGAAACGACTGAAATGAACCGACCCGCTTATCCACTTTTTAGGAAAGTTGCATCAAGCGCTCTTGACTTTACCTTGCTGAAAACGAGTTGTATGGCAGGTATGGTGAATGCTAAGCGATAAAAAGCTTACTTACAAAGTCAAGTCACTATCGGCAAAAGGCCGCAATTTACTGCCGATAGAGCTTGGTGACCTTCCTTGACAGACGCGTGGGTGTTGAGGTTGGCATGGGGTCTTCTTCGGAAGACCCCATGTTTTTTCCCAAAAGCACTCGCCCTATTCTCCATCACAAGATTTTTTATTCAGACCATCTTTGTAGTATATGCGGCCAATAATCCCCACAAGATTCGTTCTCTTTCTATGTGTTCTTCTTGCTCAATCATCCTCATTTTCCTCCGATGTCCCGTCTCAACGGCTTGAACAGGAAAGCAGTCATTTTAAGGTGGTTTACTGGGAGTCGCACGAATTTTTGATTCCCCATATCATCAATTCAGCCGAACGTACACTCGCCGTGCTGATGGAGATATTCAAGTATACGCCGTCCGAAAAGATTATTATTTTCACGAATGATTACGACGATTTCGGCGCTGCAGGTACCACAAGTGTTCCTTACAACTTTATCCGGCTGGGCATCTCTCCTCTCGAGCTCGATTATGAAAATATCCCTTTTAACGAACGGCTGCAATGGCTGATCTCCCACGAGCTGGTTCACATCATCATCGGCGATTGCGTCTCAAAGCCGGAATCCCTTGCGCGCACTTTTTTTTCAAAAGTACCTCCCGAGCAGGACAACCCATTATCGGTTTTTTACAGCATCCTGACAAACTTTGACAGGTACAGTCCCGATTGGCACCAGGAATCCATTGCTATGTTCATTGAAACCTGGCTCAATGGCGGATTTGGCCGGCTGCAAGGCAGTTTTGATGAAATGTTTTTCCGCTCGATCGTTTATGAAGGAAAAAGCCTGGCATTAAGAAAAGAGTTGGAAACGACAGTTGCACCCAATTCCTTTTTATTGCAAATGCAGTTCTATCTTTACGGTGCGCGATTTGGCGCCTTTCTCTCTTGTGAATTTGGAGCCGAGAGATTTATCGATTGGTACAGAAAAAGCAAAACGTGGGGTTTTGATAGATATGACAAAAAATTTAAAGAGATATTCGGAATTACCCTGGATGAGGCCTGGAGAATTTTCATTCAAACGGAAAAGCTATTTCAACTACAGAATATTGAAAGGTTGAGCCAGTCTGCGAAAACCTATTCTCGCTCACTTTCGACAACGGCGTTAGGCTGGGTCACTCGCCCCATGCTCAATTCCACCGGTGACATTATCTATTTCGGCAGTCACGCTCCACACGAGCTGGCAAATGTCAAAGCGCTGAGGCTGCTGACTCGTCGTCTGGAAAACATCGCGACCCTGCCGACACCGCGTCTGGTTCAGGTAGCGGCTACCGCCATTGACCCTGACGCCGGCCTGGTATTTTACACAACCAACAACAACCTCTTTCACCGGGACTTGTGGGTTTTCGATCCGCATACGAAAATCAAGCGAAAGCTCTTTGAGAACATACGCGTGGGTGACCTGACCACCTGTGCCGCAAAACGCGAGCTTTGGGGCATTCACCATACGCAGGGACAGGTGGTTATCGTATATTCCGAGTTCCCCTACCTTGAGTTCAAAACCACGGCAAAACTGCCCTTTGGCATCACGCTGCAGCACCTGTCGGTGAGTCCATCCGGAAAATGGCTGGCAGGAACTATGCATTCATCCGATGGCAGTCAGCGGATTATTATCATCAATGCCGACAGCCTTAAATCGGAAAGAGAATTCGAATACGTGAGTGTTTCCGACCAGGGCAATCCGGAACATCCCTCCTGGAGCCAGGACAATCAACGATTGTACTGGAATGCCTATGTCAATGGTGTCTCCAACATTTACCGTTTCGATCTCGACAGCAAAAGTGTTCATGCCATAAGCCATACCATCAGGGGATTTTTTCATCCCCTAAAACTAAAATCCGACAGCCTCTTTGTCTTTGAGTTTACTTCGGAAGGATTCATCCCGACCATTATTCCCGACAAAGACGCCAGCTACTTGCCCGCTATTACATACTATGGCAACACCCTGTTTGAAAAAGAAAAAGACCTCCAAAATTGGCAAGTGGCTTATGATAATGACGATCCACCGACAGTTTATGACACGTCGACATATCGAGGCCTGAAAGAGATAAAAATCCAGTCTCTTATCCCGGTGATCAGTGGATTCCAGGATCAACTGGTCGCCGGCTATTACGGCCATTTGGGCGATCCGCTTCTCACCCATGACATCCGTTTTGAATTCGGAATTTCCCCCAGGCCCGTGAGCGATTACATGCCCCGCTATCATTTGAATTTTCATTACGAATATAAAAAGTACCTGGGAATGGCAATTCAGCACAATTCATCGAGTTTTTACGATCTTTTCAATTCACGGAAAAAGAGCTCGCCCTATAGCAGGATTTCGGTGAATTATCTGAAATACTGGATGTACGACTTGCCTCACAAGATAGAGCAAAGAAACGAGCTGTCGGCTTATCTTGGCGTCGAGGAAATAAACGACAACACCACGCCTGTCGAGTACCCGGACTTTTTAATCTTTGAGAGCACACTGGAATCGACAGATTTGCGACGTTCCATCGGCAGCGTGGATTACGAAGACGGCCTGAAATGGTGGGTCACATTGGCAACAGCGCACATCAATCCGCAAAACTTTATTCACCTCGGCAACCTGCACTTTGCCATCGAGCGGTACAGCACCGTCCTCTTTCCGCACAATGTGTTTGTTTTCCAAATAGCCGCAGGGACGAGCTACACCAACGGCGGCATGCCTGTGGGCAAGTATTATTTTGGCGGTTTCGCCAATCGTTTATTGGAAAATGAGCCGGTGCAACAATATCGCAAAGTGCTGCGCTACCCCGGCCTGCCCATCTATGCGGAGCCGGCAGAAAATTTCATTAAAATCGGAATCGAGGAAAAGCTCCCCCCGCTGCGTTTCAAAAATATCTTTTGGGGCTCACACTTTTTGAGCCACGCCGATGCTTCAATATTCAGCCAGGGACTCGTCACCGGCCTCACATTCGACAGAGCCTGGATCAACACGGGCATGCAGATCAATTTTAATTTCCGACACTGGTTCAACCTGGAATCCACTCTCTCCTTCGGCTGCGCCAAAGCGTGGCGCCATAATGAAGATTCCTTTGAGTGGTTTATTTCTTTTAAACCTCTCAAAAACTAGGGCTACAACGAAAGTTACAAGTCGAATAACATATTATCAATTCCATTCAATAAAGAGAGAGTGTCATTCAGAAGGAATCTTATTGATTCAGAGCAATGTGCCGATAACAACAAAGATTCCTCCTGAATGACAACCAAAATTCCGTTGTAGTCCTAAGCTATCCCGCAGATAGCCTGGTTGCCTCTGGCTTTTCAGTCCATTGTCTTCTTTAAAACAGTTCCTGGATTTTCTTTTTTGCTTTTGTCGAAAACCGGAAAAACCACGGTAAACTCGGTGCCAAACCCCACCTTGCTGCTTACAAAAATTCTGCCGCCATGTTTCTTGGCAATTTCCTGACAGATACTGAGACCGTAGCCGTGGCCGCCTGCTTTTTCGGTAAACAAAGGCTTGAATATTTGCTTGAGCTTTTCGGAATCTATGCCCGGCCCCGTATCGGATACTTTTATCAGGATGTGCCTGTGGGCCGAAATGTATTTCGTCGTTATCGTTACGTGTGTATTAGGTTTTACTTCGATGGCGTTTGTCACCAGGTTGTACAAGATTTGGTGAATTTGGCCTTTGTCAATCTCGATGTCGGGCAAATTCGGATCAAAGGCTTCCTCAAAGGTCGCCCCTGTTTTTTGGTAAACCGGCTTGCTGAAATCGAGAAACTCCTGAATGAGATCGTTCAAATTGGTCTTCACCAGCCTCGTCTCGATGTGGGAATTGGACATGAGCCCCTGCGAAAATCTCGAGATATTCTCCAGCAATCCTGCCACTTTGCGCAAACGGTACAGTCCTTCGGATTGTGGCTTCTCCTCTTCCAGGCATTTTATCGAAAGCTCGAGGTTGCCGTATATTCCGGCAAGCAGGTTATTCAATTCATGGCCGATACGAGCGGCCATCTTACCCCTGGCTGCCATTTTCTCGGCAAATATCAGGCTCTCGTGCGCGTTCTGCAACTTGTCAAAAGAATTCTTTAGCCGCTGATATAACTGTGCATTTCTAATAGCTACTGCCGCCTGATCCGCAAAGATTTGGAAAAGCTGGCTCTTGACTTTTGACCGGCCGATGAGCGGTTTTGGGCTGTCCGCATAAATGACGCCTATGATATCACCTTTGGCAAGCATCGGACAACAAAGAATACTGCGTAATTTCAAGCTTTGCACACTTTGGGTCGGTAAATAATTCCGATCCGTCAGGGCGTCTTCGATGTAAGCAATTCGTTTCTCGTTGACGGCCTGCTGTAAAAAGGTGTTGCTAAGCTGAAATTCTCTATCCGTCAGGCTGTTCTTGTTCGAGTCGCGTGCGATTGTAAACTCCAATCCCCCTTCGGAATTCATCAGCATTAAAAATCCTCTTTCCGCCTGGATGACGGATATGGCCGCGTCGATGACGTGCTCCAACACCGCCGTCAAATTCAAAGAGGAGTTCATCAGGTTAAACGTTTCCAATAACTGTGAGATGAATTCCCAATCGCCTATGCTATGGTCTACTTCTTTGGCCTCGATTTCTTTATCAATTTCCTCGAAATCTTTATCCAATTCTGCAAATACATTTAGCCAGTCCTCGGTCTCGACATCATGTCCATTCGCATTGTTGTTCGTCAGTGTGTCGTCTACATCCAACATGTTTCCTCCTGTGCGATCCGCTCGTTTATCCTCTAACACTAAATCGTCTATCACATTATCAGTTGATTTTGTACGTACCTGATTTCCGCTAACAGTTCCCTGTTTTCCAGCGCGGTCACTATGGATTTCTTGTACTCGTTTTGCTTAATCGTCACCAAAATAGCTTTCAAATGTTGATACGCCACGCGATAGTATTGAAATGCCGTCTTAATATCACCTTTAAGTCGCGCCATCTTTCCTCTCATCAAATAGATGTCTTTGAGACGCAAAAAAAGTCCCATGTCCGTTGCGCATTTTTCCGCCTCTTTGAGCGCCTCTTCGATGAGGGCCTGGTCTGCCCTGTTCATCAACAGAACCTGGGCCTTAAAAAGCAGCAATTGAACGAGATGCCAATTATAAGTGCCCTTTCTGATGACCGGCTCGATTTTATTTATTATGGCAACCGCTTCCGCAACTTTTTTCAGCGCCAGCGCGGTAAATACTTTTTCAAGACCCATCTCGATTTCCAGCAGCGGATCCTTTTCCGATGCCTGGATGATTTCCACTTGCTTCAGTATATCCACATCGTCGACACCGGACCTTAGAAATACTTCCCGGTGTTTAAGAACGTAATAATTTCCCATGCGGTATTTCACATCGTTCGATCTCGCCAGATCGAGGCATTCATTGATGGATTTTGATGCCGACTCTACGCAGTTAAGAGATAGATACACTTTTGCCATCAAATAGAGGATCTCCGCGGTAGAGCCGCCTGTCCCTATGCGTTTCGAGTAGATCAGCGCGCCCTGCAGAATTTCCAAGGCAGCGGAGTAATCTTCGCGCAAATACTCCAGCTCGCCCAAATTAGCCAGCGATTCCACCAGGCCCTTGATGTTACCGATCTGGGCTTGCAGCTCTTTGCTTTTTATCAAAAAATTGTAGGCGCGTATGTACTCGCCGTTGAGCATCAGGGTGACGCCCATGTTGTTGTGCGACAAAGCCAGTCCGCTGACATCGCCGATCTTTTCCCTGATGTCGATACATTCCTGCCAGGCATCGAGGGCGTTTGGCATGTCGCCAACGACAAAATAGGCCGCGCCGATGTTATTCAAGGTCGAAGCCAAACGGGCGTGGTCGGCGAGCTTTCTTCTAATATCCGCGCATTTTTTATAGCACTCGAATACCTTTTCATAGCTGCCAGCCAGGTAGTGGGCCGCACCGAGATTGTTCAAAACGCTCGCCAATGCACGCGACGGCTTTGACGGATCGAGCTGATTTAAAGCCTCACTCCCCAGGCGCGCGGCCTGCTGATAGTCTCCCTGCACCGACGCCATCCACGATTGTTCACGCAGCACCAGCGCCCGTTCTGTTTTGGATTTGGGTGAAATCTCCCCAAGAGCCCGCGTTAAATACTCCCCAGCCTTTTCCCTCTCGCCCATTTTTTGCAGAATGGAAGAGATCGCCCTGTAGATGGCCGCCTTAGCCACACCTTTTTTATAATGCCCGGCGACTTTGACCAGGCCGTCGAGAGACTCTTTGGTATTGCCAACGATCTCTTCGACCTGGGCGATGCGCCGCTGAAACAGCCTTTTCTGCCTGCGTAGATCTTCGCCGCAAGACGCAAAAGCCAGCGAGGCAATAGTCAATGCCGGCCGGTGCGCATGCGCCGCTTTTAGCCGGCGAAAAGCCTGCGACGCATACTTTAGTCCCTCTTTTCGAAAACCTCCGTGAAGATAATGAAAGGCTTTCTGTTCTACGGACAATTCGAACCGATCATCGGTTTCGAACAGCCTGATAATGTTCTTATGCAGATGCCGACATTTTTTATCCTCTATGAGCGAATAGATGGCATTGCGAAAACCGGTCGAGCGGATGGACAGTACGTCGATGTCGTTGGCATTCGAAAAAAGTACCAGTCCCTTGCTTTTGAGTGACTGAACAGCCGTGACATAACTGGTCGGCTTTTTGTTGAGAATTTTAAAAACATGCGGAACGGTAATGGCCGATCCCAAAACAGAGAGAACCTCCATGATCTCTCTTTCAGTTTCCGGCAGGGCGTTGAACTGCTTTGCGTAATAATCAAAAACATTTCCCGAGGCAATTTGCGATAAATCGTAATTGCCGGATAATACCCAGGTGCCCTGCGACCGCGACAGGTATCCCCGGCGGTAAAGCTCGGCAAAGGTGTCGGCAATAATCAATGGCATGCCGCCGGTATAATGCAACAGTTGCGCTGCAAGTCCTTGCGGAAAGGCGGGATCGGGGAATGACAGCCTGCTCAGCGTTTCTATCTCGGCTTCGTCCAGCGAACGAATCTCCCATTCCAGGTACGATTCGAGAGAATTGGTGTGGTTTTTTATGGTCTCACTGGTCGAATGGCTCTGCTGGTCCGTAGTACAACTGGCGATAAAAACCACGTTTTTTGATATTGCCCGCGCCAGGAAATATAAAAGCTCAAGGGTCGATTCATCCGCGAATTCGATGCTTCGCAGCAGAATAATGAAAGGCTTGATCTCACCTGCCCTTTTGACGATTTGGCCCACATCTTCCATAAAAGAGTATCGGCAGCGTTCGTTCTGCTTCTGGCCTTCGGCTCCGCCGTGGCCGACTTTTAACTGAAACTCGCTATACAATTTATGAATCGGCTTGACGATATCTTCATTCTGCAAAAAAGCAGTTACCAATGGCTCAAAGGCGGAGCGGATGTCGGGCGAGCAAACACTCTCACAAACCTGGTAATCCACGACCTGCAGTTTATTTTTTATCTCATCGATGATCATATCGTGACCGCTGCCCTCATTGCCGCTCAGCAGGAAAAATCGCGGCGGTTTCTCATCAGGACTTTTATGAGAACCGATGTAGGATTGAATGTTATCGATGATACGATCGATCTTTTCCGCTCTCAATTTTCTAAAAGAATGGACGACCAGCGAAGGGATGGTGGCGCCCACATCCATCGGCGTTTTCGTAGCATCCATCAAGGCATCGAGCGCTTTAAAACTTTTGTCAAAACGCTCGATAGGATCTTTGGCCAGCAACCTGCCGACAAATCCTTCAAACCCCGCCGGCAAATCCGCGCATAAACGGCCAAGTGGAGGGGCTGTTTTTTCAAGATGACCCTGCTTGATCTCCTCGGCGCTGCCATCGAAAGGGGGCCTTTTGGCACACGCCCAGTATATGAAAACACCTGCCGCATACAAATCCGTCCTGACCGACAACGGCGCCCCGCGAAACCGCTCAGGTGCATAGTAACTGAGTGTCCCTCCCGACCTATCGGTGCCCACCTCTTTGTGGGTCACAGCCAGACCGAAATCCATCAGCTTTATGGATTTCCTGCCGTCGCTGCCGGTGACGACCAGGACGTTTTCACTCTTGATGTCGCCGTGAAAAATGCCGTTCGAATGGATAAAGTCCAATGTCTGGAAAAGCTGCCCGAACAGCGGCAGCATTTTTTCGACGGGCCAATGGCTGACGGCATCGAAAAACTCGACTCCGTCGATGTACTCCATGGTATAGTAATACCGGCTCAGCTCCGTCGACTTGCCAAAGTCGTACACCCGAACCAGGTAAGGATGGCTCAGCGACGCCAATGTCGTAAATTCTCTGCGCAATATTTCCGAAGAAGATGCCGTGACCACCTGGGGCTGCAACAGCTTGAGAACGACATTTTTCCCCCGGAGCTGATCGCTGACCAAATAGACATCACCCATGCCGCCGGCGCCGATCTTGCTAAGGATCTGGTAGCGGCCGTTAAACGTAGTGTTCAAGGTGATGTTGTTTTTGGACGAAATTTCTACGAGATAACTGGCCATAATTTTTTTCCCGATTACTCGAAAGACCACTCCGGTAAATTGAAATAGGCAGAGGCAGGTGAAAACCGGACGTTTTTGATTCTTTTATCAAGACCGACGACTCGCTCCGGCACCCACAGAAATGTGCCGGGCACATCCCGGCTGATGATATCCTGAAAGTGGTACCACAGATTTTTTGCTTCATCCTGGTCCGCCAGTGCCCGCGCCGTTTCCAGCAGCCTGTCGACCTCGGCATTTGCGTAGCAGGAGAGATTGAATCCCTCCGGCCCGGACATGGACGAATGCCACGCCGGGAACAGGTCGACTTTGGTGGCGGACATCATGCTCATCAGAACGGCGTCGAAATCCCTTGCCACAACCCGGTCCACGAAAACCGACCATTCAAACCGCTGAATGACCACCCTGACGCCGATTTTTTTCAGCATCTCCTGGATCATCACCTGGGCATCTTCCTTAGTTTCACTGCCGATGTTGGTCATCAAGGTGAAGGAAATCTCTTGCCCGTCTTTTTCAAGGAAACCATCTTGATCATTGTCCTGAAAGCCGCACTCTTTTAGAAGCATCTTTGCCTTTTCAGGATTGTAGGGGACATCCTCCAAATTCGGATTATAAGCCCAGAGCTGCGGGTGAATCGGCCCGCGGCAAACCTTGCCGTAACCTGTAAGCAGAAAATTGACCAATGCCTGGCGGTCGATGGCCAGGGTCATTGCTTTCCTGATACGCACATCCTGAAATAACGGCTTTTTCATATTCCAGAATATTTGCACGTATTGCAGGTAAGGAAAGTGTTGAAAAACGATGCCGCTATAGTCATCTTCACCGGAGGAAATCTCTTTCGCAGGAACGCCCTCGACAAAGTGGACTTCGCCGGTCTTGAGCTGGTTGAGCAACTGGTATTTATCGGGCACTATTTTAAAGACAATGCTTTTTATATTCGGCAACGATGCATCATAGAACAGGTCATTCGCTTCAAGCTCGATGTACTGGTTCGGCATCCAGGACTTTAATCTGTAGGGGCCGTCAGTCACCGGCATCAGGCTGAACGGCGCTGACTTGATTTCTTCAGGCGCCAGGTGATTCAGAATATGCGCCGGCAGAATAACGCCTTCGTTTATATCCATCAATTGATCCAAATAGACCCGGTCGAAAATGAACACCACGGTCGAGTCGTCCCGTTTTCTAACGTCGGCGATATGGTCCTTTGAGCTGCTTCCTGACCAGCCGATGTCCTTATTCTTTTGCAGTTGAAAAGTAAAAAGAACGTCATCCGCAGTGACCTTCGTGCTGTCCGTCCAATAGACATCGGTGCGCAAATGAAAAGTGTATGCCTTTCTATCCGGGCTGACTTCCCAGCTTTTTGCCAGCTCCGGCTCGAAGGTGATGAAATCGGGCTGCTCTTCCATCAGGTTGAGAAACAACATCTGGGATAACTCGTTGCCAAAAAGCGACCTGGTCAGGATCGGGTTGATCGAATCGGTGTCCCCGGTAATGCCGATCACCAGGATGTGGCTCTTGTCGATCCTGGCTCCACAGGAAAATATCGTAAAAGCGGCCAGGCCGATCAAGCTCCAATAGAGCATATTTCTGCGCGCATTGATAGTCATGTTAATTCCTGATCAAATAATTGAACACGGATCCAACAGATTGGACGGATCAAAACGGATTGAAACTCTCGTTTTAAGCCGATTGTGAAAAATCTTTCGCTCATAATCTGGTTCTTTGCCAAAATTAAAAAATAAATGGGTTAATACTACAACGACAAATTCTCAGAACTTGTCATTCTGAGCGATCCCGCCTTGCGGGAGAGCGAAGAATCTCGTTCGTCATATCGAATTGAGGCCTGAAATCAGAGATTCTTCGTCGCTTCGCTCCTCAGAATGACAAAGTGTCGTTGTAGTATTAATTCCTTCCTATAAAAATCCGTCCTATCCGTTTCATCCGTCAAATCCGTGTTCCATCTTTGTTCCGGCTCGTCTAGTATGGGCATTTCTCTCAAAAATCTTTTTTTGTTTGCACACATCGATTCAATCCTCTCCCTCACCTTATGACATTCATCCGCTGCATCTCTTCGCCGAAAATATTTACGGCGAGCACTGTTGCGACGATGGCCAGGCCGGGAAAGGCGCTGATCCACCAGCCGCTCAGCAGAACGTCACGGCCTTCGTTGATGATGTTGCCCCAGCTCGGCGTCGGCGGTTGTACGCCCAGTCCGATAAAACTCAGGGACGATTCGATCAAAATCACGTTGCCGACCATCAGCGTTGCATAGACCAGGATCGGCACGGCAAGATTGGGCAATACATGGCGAAACAGAATGCGTTTCTTCGAAAGGCCGACGATCCGGCAGGCGGAAATAAACTCACGTTCTTTAAGAGATAACGTTTCATTCCGGACGATTCGCGCGATATCCATCCAGCTCAGTGCGCCGATGACAATGACGATCCACCACACCGAGTTTGGCTCAAAGATCGCCACAATCGCCAGCAGCAGAAAAAACTGGGGAAAGGCCATGAACAGGTTGAGTATCCAGCTCATGGTGGTATCGACAAAACCTCCCTTGTAGCCGGATAAGAGTCCGAACGGCACACCGATCGCTAAAGCGAACAGCACGGATAAAAGACCGACGGACAATGAAATTCGCCCGCCATGCAGAAAGCGAATAAAAAGGTCCCTGCCGAACTTGTCCGTTCCGAAAAAGTGCATTTTTGAAGGGCTTTGATAAGCTTCATCGAGCGATTGGTCGGAAGGTTTTTCCGGCAACAGCATCGGCATAAAAATGACGCATATCGACACAAAGATCAGGAGAAAAGCCGGAATGGTGAGTTTCATATTTTTTTTGATCGAATTCATTTCTATCTCTTTATGCTTCAAGCCGAATCCGGGGATCGATACAGGCGACAAGAAAATCGGCAAACAGGTTTCCCATAACCACAAAAACGGACATGACAAAGGTACAGGCAATGATGACAGGATAATCACGGGCAAAGGTGGAGAGCACGATCAGCCGGCCCATGCCGGGCCAGGAATAGACCAGCTCGATAACGACAGAGCTGCCGACCAACGCCGGAAAATATTGTCCTGTAAGTGTTGCCACCGGTATCAGGACATTTCTCAACGCATGCTTGTACAGTATCCTCCTTTCCGATAATCCGCGCGCCCGCGCCGCAACGATAAAATCCTGTTGCATGATCTCTTTCAGGCTTGCCTTGACATATCGCGCCATGACGGCTATGGAAACAAGACTCATGGACAGCAGCGGCAATGCCAGATGCCGTAGTCGATCCATTATCCGTCCGAGCCAGGACAAGTCCTTATAATAAAACGAAACTATTTGCGACGACGGCAGCCAGCCCAGTTTATGGGAAAAAATTAAAATAAAAACCAGGGCCAGCCAAAAAACGGGCAGGCCGTACAGCGCCAGGGTCAGCCAATTGATGGATTTGTCAAAAAGTGAATTGGTTTTGGAAACCTGAACCAGGCCGAGCCAGGTGCCAAAGACAACCTGCACGAACAGAACCGATGCGGTCAGGATCAAGGTGTTTGGCAATGTCTCTCTTATAATCTCCGCTACTTTTCGATGGCTGGCGTAGGAATAGCCCCAATGGCCGCGAAAAATATTTTTCATCCATTCGCCGAATTGCGCCAGCAGCGGCTTGTCCAAACCGTACAGGTGATTCACCTGCGACACGTCGTGCCGGGTGGAATTGGGATCAAAAGCCGCTGCCGCCGGGTTGCCGGGACCGAGCCTTAATATATAAAACGTCACCACGGACACGCCGATCACCAGCAGAATCCCGGAAAGGAGCTTTTTGATAAAATAATTCAACAAGCCACCGCCTGTCCGGACAGGTTTGAAAAAGCATGGTCGGACGAAAGGCTGCTTTCCAGGTCCTTCATCGCGACTGTGATCAGCTTTCCTTTGCTCAAAATGCCGATTGCATCCGCCATTTGTCGAACCAATGAGATTTTATGGGTGATGAACAAAACTGTCAAACCTATGGAGTTTTTCAGCTCTAGAATCAGGTCGACGATCTCCTGTTCTCGCGTACTATCCAGTTTTGAGGTGGGCTCATCGCAGATCAATAATTTGGGCAGACGAATCAATGCGCGGGCGATGCACACTCTTTGCGCTTCTCCGCCGCTGAGCTGATGCGGATAACGATCGAGAAAATTCTCCGGCAAACCCACTCGCTGTAGGAATGCAACTATAATTTCTTCCTTTTCCCGAAGCTCTAATTTTTCTTCCGTGAGCATCAGCGGTTCCTCAAGCAGCTCCCGCACCTTCATCCTTGGACTGAGCGAGGCGGTTGGGTCCTGAAAAATAGCCTGGCACTGTTTTCGATACCACCGTTCATTTTGTTTTAACACCTCGGCCAGCGACTGGCCAAACACCTCAATTCCACCTCCATCCGGGCCGATCAAGCCGAGCAGCAGACGGCAAAGCGTGCTTTTGCCGGAACCGGAGCTGCCCACCAGGGCATAGACCTGATTTTCATAGAGCGATAAAGTAACCCGATCCAAAGCCGTAATTGGCTTCGCCCGAAGAATGGCCAGCGATTTTGGCAAAAATATTTTGGTGACATTCGTAAACCGAACGACTTCTTTTCTTTTCTTCATATTGTAATCCTGGTTTCTTTGTGGCGCATGAATGATCCAGGCCAAATAGGATCTGGTGAAGAACGCTAATTCGCAGGCGTTGCCAGCACACATCCATTTCTGTCGGCTGTGGACGAAACAAATCGATCGGCCATAAAGTCCTGTTCAGCCTTAAAGAGGCTGATGAGTGATTGGGTATAGCGGCTGTTCGGCTCATCGAGAACATCCTCTACAGCCCCGGCTTCCACGACCTGGCCGTGATGAAGAACCAGTAATGAATGTGCAAAGTTGGCAGCTATGTTGATGTCATGAGTTATAAGCAGCATGGCGCTGTTCCTGGAGGTGCACATATCTATCATGAGCGAAATGATCTCAAAACGTAATGAAGCATCCAATGCAAAAGTCGGCTCGTCGGCAATGATAAGCCTGGGCTCGAGCGCCACTGCGAGAGCGATCATCACCCGTTGTCTCATTCCGCCGCTCAATTCATGCGGATATGATTTATAAATCCTTTCCGGCGGTTTCAAATCGAGTTTCTCCAGAAGCTCCAACACACGGTGTTTCGCTCTCTTTTGCGACATCTTATAGTGAAAGCATAACATCTCCGAAAGCTGGTTGCCGACGGTGAATACCGGATTGAGAGCCAATAGAGGATCCTGGAAGATAAATCCGATTTGTTTTCCACGAACCCGGCTTAAACGGCATACAGGATGCGGAAACAGCTCCTTGCCTTCAAATGCTAGATATCCTTCGGTATGAACCCGATCATTATGTTGGTGTAATTGCATGATCGAATAGGCCAGGGTCGATTTGCCCGAACCCGATTCTCCGAGAACGGCCATAATTTCGCCGCGCTTTAAAGAAAAAGTGACATCCTTCAAAGCCTCCACAGGCTTATTCGATTGATAGGAAACCGATAAATTTTTCACCACAAGCAATTGATCCTGCATGAATATTTCACCTTGCTCGATCAAGTATTATGGGACTTGTTGCATGCTTTTCCAGTCGGAAAGGTGAAGTTCACCCTTTGTCCACCGGAGTAAACATACTATCCCATCCGGGCAACAGTTTTCCGCTCAAAGATGGGACATTTTGAGCTTCTATGTAGGTATCGCATTGAAGGCAAGGAATATGCCAGCGTACATTATGCCAAATAAGAACCTGCGTAACATGATCACAGTGTGACTCTTCAGCCCACGAAACACACAAAATAAACGAAAGGAATCGTTACACTTCAGTTGTTGTCCAAGAAAAGGAAAACCATTATTGTTTGTTTTTTGACCTTAGTAGAAAAATTGTCATCACATATTTTAACCTTATTACCTCATTCTCATCAAATAAGATAATAAGGTAGGGTCTTACTAAATGTTGGATGCTACTAAGGTTTTTAAAACAAAAATAGGTAATTAAGACTACAACGAAACTTCTATCTATAAATAGTGGGCAGCACTATTTTTCTGCTCTTTCAAGGCACAATTATCCTGCCAATAATTATTCTGCCATAAAATTTCAAGCATAAAATCTTTCGATATACGTAAACTTTCGCTGTAGTATTAATATGAGAATATTTAAATCACTTGCAGACATCGCCCCACCCGTCAGTAAGGTTTTACTGATTGCTTGAGAACCTGCTTGCATTAATTGGCAAATTATGGTAATTTTGAAAGGTCATAAAACGGAACGGATAAAAACAAAGGGAGATACGATGAAACGAATTTGGGCTGTGGCGAGTGTTATCTGTCTTATTATCCAGCCATCGCGCGCGCAGGTCCAAGACGCGAGTGTCGAATCCATCTCGAGCTATCAAAACTGGGGCTGGGAGGTTCTCGTTCAAAAGAACGGGCTGATCACGGTGGCGACGGTTCCTGCCATCGGTGCAAGGATTATGCAATACGACCTGGGCGATCACCCATCCATTTACGTTAATCCCCAGGAATTTGACAAAACCTATACGCCGCGTAATAATTCACCCTGGTACAATTTCGGCGGCTACAAAACCTGGCCGGCGCCTCAGGATCGCTGGAATTGGCCACCTCCGCCGACTCTGGATTTCGGCAACTATACATGGCAAATTTTAACAAATGCGCCTGATTCCGCCGTC
>METF01000118.1:1136-2744 GCA_001771235.1 Candidatus Zhuqueibacterota bacterium RBG_16_48_16 | reverse complement strand
AATGGCGGGCCCCCGGTATTCGCTTCGAGAGAAAGACGACAATATACCGTGGTAGCAGTCGTGTCAAAGTCGACCAGACCATCATCAACGAAGGCTCGACGGCTGCCTCATGGAGCGTATGGGACGTGACCCAGCAGATCACCAGCCATCCCGGCAAAAACGACTATGAAAATTTTTGGGTCTATTTCCCCCTCAACCCGGACAGCCGGTATGGAAGCACGGGAGTAAGAGTCAGCGCATCATCAAACGCCTGGAAGGGAGAAGTAGCGCCGGGGATTTATGGCGTGCAATATTTGCCCGAAGGCAAAAAAATCTTTGCCGATTCCTACGGCGGCTGGGTGTGCTATGTGGACGAGCTTGACGAATACGCTTATGCAAAGACCTTTGCCGTGGAACAAGGTGCCGATTATCCCGATCAAGGCGCAACGGTCGAGGTATGGCTAAACAACAGCCCTCTTTATCTGGAAGAAGAAGTGCTCAGCCCGATCCGCGAGATGGCGGCGCAGGGCGGCCGCTACACTTTTACGGAAAACTGGTGGGCGGCCAAAATCTCCGGGCCGATCTTGCATGTCAATAATCTTTGTGCCACAGCAGCTTATCTGGATTATGATTCCGGCGAAAAAGCCTTAAAGGGCCAGTATGGCGTCTTTCACGTCGGTACGGCCAGGCTTGCGTTCCTGGCAGCAGACGCCTCGGTCTTGAGCGAAGGTGTGACGCATAATGTAACGCCGCTCCAGTCGTTCCAGCTTGCTGAAAATATCTCAATTCCCGCAAATGCCGAGACCGTTGAATTACGGCTTTATGATGCGCAGGGGAAAGACCTCGGCGCCATGGACGCGGCTGAAGTGAAAAATATCACTTCCGTCGAGAGAAAGAGCCGGAGCGGAGCCTCTGATTTCGAGCTGGACCAAAATTATCCCAATCCCTTCAATCCCGTCACGACCATCCAATTCAGCCTGGTCACTGCGTCACAGGTATCGTTAAAAATATTTGATGTAAACGGCAAGGAAGTTTCGACGCTCATATCGCGACGGTTGCCCGCCGGTGATTACCGGGTAAAATGGGATGCCTCAGGACTGGCCAACGGTGTCTACATCGCCCGCTTCCAGGCCGGCGATTATTGGGAAACGAAAAAGCTCATTTTGATCAAGTGAGACCTAAAAGATGCTTTCAGCAATCAGCTCTCAGCGGTCCGCGCAAGAAAAGACATTTCATTACGGAATAAGATGAAAAGATGATAAACCATGCCCCATACCATTGAGCCGATGCAGCCATCCGACTGGGAGGCCGTGAAGAGTATCTATCAGCAAGGCATCGCCACGGGTCACGCCACTTTCGAAACCACGATTCCGGATTGGGAGAGCTGGGACAGGACGCACCTGAAAGAGTGTCGGCTCGTTCTCAAAACAGACGAGCGGGTTATCGGCTGGGCGGCTGTCATCCCCGTATCGGGCCGGTGCATTTACAGCGGCGTGGTAGAAATGACATATCCCTGTGATTGATTGGAATTCTTTAGCCCACTAAACACACAAAATAAACGAAAAGAATCGTAATTATTCAGGCTGAGGCAGAGGCTAAGGAAAAAAGATGATTTGTTTTTTCTTTTGC
>METF01000118.1:546-1103 GCA_001771235.1 Candidatus Zhuqueibacterota bacterium RBG_16_48_16 | reverse complement strand
TCAAAAAATCTCGAGCGCCAGAAAATACCTGCGTGGTGGGCCTATTGTCAAAGACGGCGTGCGCGCCGTCTGGATTTCCGCATTGGTTATATTTTCCACAAAAACCTTCAGCGCTAATCGGCGGCTGAGGTCATATCTCAGCGAAAGATTCCATAAATTGTATCGCTCAAGATAAAATTGGTTTTGATCGTCATCAAACTGGCCTGAGCTGTGTGAATAGCGCACTGTCGAGGTCAGTTTGCCCAACTGATAAACCACCCTCAGATTCATCGTATGCTCTGGTACCTGCGGAACACGGTTATTTATAATCGTCTCGTCAGCGGCCTCTTTTATTAAAGATTGAGTGAATACGTAATTCCCTTCGTAACGAAACCAGGGCGATAACCCGCCGGCCAATTCCACTTCAAAACCTGTGGAATGAATGGCTCCAAGATTCTCCCGTTGCCTGTAGATCAGATTCGCGTCGATGGATTTTGTCACATTGGCTATCGCATCATCCAGCCTTACGGAAAACATCGTCATGGATATGGAACCCGCCCTTTGCGGCGGGAGATACA
>METF01000118.1:0-501 GCA_001771235.1 Candidatus Zhuqueibacterota bacterium RBG_16_48_16 | reverse complement strand
ACGAATTGGGCCGGGTGATTGCATCGCCCACGCGAAAGCCGCGGTAAAGCTCGTTGAGTGTTGGTGCACGAAAGGATCGATAAAACGCCCCCCGGATAAAAACGCGTGGATGCGCACCGTAAGAAAAAGACAGACGCGGGCTGCAGGCGGTGAAGGTATTACTCGCCAGCTCGCCATACCTTATCATGCCTGATGACAGGTCTACGAGGGTGGAATCTTCCTGGCGATTCGCAATGACATCGAAACGGCTGGCGACGACGACATTCAGCTTTGTCGATAGAGCGATCCGATCCTGCACAAAAATGCCGGCAACGTCCTGATTTCCACCGACCGCTACCTTCGATTCAGCTTGCCCGTTAAAAAGGGCTGTTTCATCACTGGCACCTTCATTGTACTTGAGTTCTATCCCGTTTTGCAGTTCATGTTTTCCAAGATGGAAACGACCGATCAAACCCGCTTCCAAAAATCGTGAAGGAACACTTTGCCTCCGCGTGAGCGTTT
>METF01000117.1:2459-12345 GCA_001771235.1 Candidatus Zhuqueibacterota bacterium RBG_16_48_16 | reverse complement strand
CGAAGCTGGCACAGAAGCTATTGCTGAGTCTCGAGATACTTACTGAATCCGAAATAGTAGAGGATTGGTTAATAGAGGCGCAGCTCCGCGCAAGGGAACTAGATGCGGGCACTGTCCAACCTATTTCTGCTGAAGAGGTCAGACGTAAAGCTCAGGCTCTACTACGATGAGTTACTTATTCCATCCGGCAGCCGAGACTGAACACCTTGAATCAGTCGCATTCTACGAGTCAAAGCAGCCAGGACTTGGTGCGGCTTATTTGGCAGAGTTTGAAAACGCGATGAAGCGTGTGTGCGAAGCAAAACATCGATATCCGATAGAGGGAACCGGATATACGACGAACTCTTATGAATCGCTTCCCATTCACGGTATTATATCGAGAAAAGGAATTATTTTACTATGATACAAAGATTTTATGTGCACAACTTTAGATGCCTGGAAAACTTTGAATTGCCCATTAAAGAGATGCCATCCGGCCTCTTGATTGGAAAGAACGGTACCGGCAAATCCACTATTGCTTTTGCCTTAGAGATACTGCAAAACATTGGTCGAGGAGAAAATAGAGTTGGCAGGCTCGTTCAGTCGAAAGATTTTGCTCGCGGAAGATCTGATGTCCCGATTCGATTTGAAATTGAAGTATTGCTTGCGGAAAGATTATATAAATATGTCCTCGCCCTGGAGTTGCCGGAAAAATTCAAAGAGCTTCGAGTTTCCGAAGAGCAATTAATAGTTGCCGGAAATCCAATTTATTCCAGGCAAGAAGCCCAAGTCAGTCTTCACACCGGTCCGCAAAAGCGCGAGGCCCAGTTCCTGGTGGACTGGCATCTTGTTGCCCTTCCACTCATTCAGGAACAATCAGAAACGGATCCGCTCCATCTTTTCAAGACCTGGCTTGCTCGCACTATCATTTTAGCTCCAATCCCAAGTCTTATGACTGGAGAATCCAATGGCGAGACGTTGGAGCCAGAGCGAGATGGTTCAAACTTTGCGGAGTGGTTCACTGGGTTACTGAGTCGCTATCCTGCCGCCTACACGCATCTTGAGAAACATCTGCGAGAAGTTATGCCTGACATCAGAGATTTTCAAAATGAACATATTGGAAAAGAATCCAAGAGCATAATTGTTGGATTTGAAGAGCATAGTGCGAATCTGAATGTATACTTTAGAGATTTAGCCGACGGTGAGAAATGTTTTTTTCTTTGCGCTGTCGTACTGGCCGCTAACAAATTCTACGGTCCCCTTTTTTGCTTTTGGGATGAACCTGACAACTATCTCACCTTGTCAGAAGTCGGGCAATTTGTTACATCACTGCGACGTTCATTTAGTGGCAATAGTCAAATTATAGTAACATCTCATAACCCTGAAGCGATCCGAAGATTTTCAAATGAAAACACATTAGTACTTGATCGAAAAAGCCATTTGGAGCCGACCACAGTAAGGTTGCTCAACGATATCTCCATTACGGGAGACCTTGTTGATGCCTTGATCCGTGGAGATATAAGCAATGAGCCCAAATAAGTATGAACAGCACCTTCTTATATTACCAGAAGACGATCCAAACCGCCAGATCGCAAATGGATTCCTTCTTAATCCTGCTCTCAATGAACGCGCTATTCAAGTATTACCTGTCGTTGGCGGTTGGATAAGAGTCATCAATGAGTTTAAAAGTGTCCATGTCCGTGAAATGCAAAGATTCTCTAAAAGAAGCATTCTTTTGATTGTTGATTTCGATAATCAAGTGGAGGAACGATTACTTCAAATCCAGATGGAAATTCCAAAACCACTTGTCAACAGAGTATTCATTCTAGGTGCGCTATCTGAACCGGAAAATTTAAGAAGCAACCTTAGAAGAAGTTATGAAGATATAGGAAAAGCCCTTTCTCAAGATTGCGCAGACAATACACGAACAATGTGGGAACATGATCTCATAAGACACAACAAGAATGAATTAGATCGCATGATTTCATTTGTTAGACCGTTTCTGTTCAATTAAAGCGAAAAATATACAAAGGATGAAATCCTTGAAGAGTTTGTGGCACCTAAAAAATCAGCTCTCATCTTCCTGCAATAAAGATATCAGACAGCTTGTAGAACGAGTTAATAAAATTGCTCAAGAATAAGGTTTTGAAAAAACTGTTAAAAATCAACAAAACAGAAAAATCGCCTAATAAAAAGGTCAAGCACAGGATCAGAAGATGAAATACGAGCCCGTCATCGGACTTGAAGTACACATTCACTTATTGACAAACTCGAAAATATTCTGCCATTGCAGCACGCAATTCGGCGCCGAGGGCAACACCCAGGTGTGCCCGATTTGTCTCGGATTGCCCGGTGTTTTGCCCGTGCTCAATAAGAAAGTTGTGGATTGTGCGATTATGCTGGCGCTGGCGACGAATAGTACGATCAACCACAAATCCATTTTTGCGCGTAAAAACTACTTTTATCCCGATCTGCCCAAGGGATACCAGATATCCAATTCGAAGAGCCTTTTTGCGTGAACGGCAGGCTGACCATCGCCAGTGAAAACGGACAAGAACGCGACATCCGCATTCACAGAATTCATCTAGAGGAAGATGCGGGCAAATCCATGCACGCCGAGGCTTATGTATCAAAGCACGAGACGCTCATCGACGTCAACAGGTGCGGTGTGCCGCTGTTGGAGATCGTCAGCGAGCCGGAGCTGCGCACGCCAAAAGAAGCCTGCAACTACCTGTACCGGATGCGCCAGATCGTCCGCTACCTGGGCATCAGCGACGGCAACATGGAAGAAGGCAGCCTGCGCTGCGATGCCAACGTCTCCGTCCGGCCGGTCGGCTCGAAGGCACTCGGCGTCAAGACCGAATTGAAAAATATGAACTCTTTTTCCGCTGTGGAAAAAGCGCTGGAGGTCGAGATCGAAAGGCAGATTCGTGTGCTCAAGGAAGGCGGCGAAATTGCGCAGCAAACCCTTTTGTGGGATGCGGCGAACAACGCCGTCGAACCCATGAGGAGCAAGGAAGAGTCTCACGATTACCGCTATTTTCCCGAGCCCGACCTGGTTCCGCTGGAGGTGAGCCGGGAATGGATCGATGACATCAGCAAGCTTTTGCCCGAGCTTCCCGACGCGAAAAAGAAACGCTTTATCGAGAAATACCAGTTGCCGGAATACGACGCGGCCGTTTTAACGGATGATTTGGCAGTTGCCGAATATTATGAACAGGTCGCCGCAACAGTCGAGGATAAAAAGAGCGCCAGCAACTGGGTCATGGGCGAAGTTCTGCGAGCTGTGAAAGAGACGGGGCAGGATGTCCGCCAACTCGCGGTTACTCCCCGCTACCTGGCCGAAATTCTTGAAATGGTCGGCGACAATACCCTCAGCGGCAACATGGCCAAAAAAGTATTCGACCTGGTTTTAAGAACGGCAAAACCGCCGAAAGAAATCGTTGAAGAAGAGGGATTGCAGCAGATCAGTGACAGCGGCTCCATTGAAACCGTGATCGACAAAATTCTTTCGGACCATCCCGGCGAGGTCAAGGCGTTTTTAGGCGGCAAAGATAAGCTGATCGGATTTTTTGTCGGACAGATTATGCGGGCTACCGGCGGAAAAGCGAATCCAAAATCCGTCAACGATATTCTTCGCCGCAAACTGGCGGCATTGAAAGAGTAAGATACTAGTTTTTCCTTTTAGAATTTTAGGTTACAGGATAAATCCTATGGCATCGACATCCGATTTCCGTTCCGCAATGATTCTCAAGATCGAAGGCGAGCTATGGTCCATTGTCGATTTTCAGCATGTAAAAATAGGGCGCGGCGGCGCTTTTGTAAGAACGAAATTGAAAAACATTCAGTCCGGCAGAGTTTTGGAAAAAACCTTTCGCGCCGGGGAAAAAGTAGATGAAGCGCGCCTCGAAAGGAGATCCACGCAATATCTTTACAGGGAGGGCGAGCACCTGGTCGTCATGGACAACGAGACTTTTGAGCAGATACATCTCGATGCCGGGTTGCTTGACACGAGCATAAAATTCTTAAAAGAAGGTGAAAACATCTCACTTCTTATGCATAATGATTCACCTGTTGGCGCAGAAATACCCTTTTTTGTCGAGCTCAAAGTGGTTTCCACGGCTCCCGGCTTTAAAGGGGATACCGTATCGGGTACGACAAAACCCGCTGTTCTGGAAACCGGCGGCAAGGTCCAGGTACCTCTCTTTATCGAAGAAGGCGAAATCATCAGGATCGACACGCGCACCGGCACTTATATCGAGCGGGTCAGGTGAGCATCAATGGCTGCGACATTGAATTAAGGAGACACTATGCGGGCAAAAGAAATTCGTGAGCTCGTTCGGATCGTGGAGCAAAGCAACATCAACGAGATCGAGATCACCAGGTGGTGGGGGCGAAAAATCAGGATCAGCAAGGCAAAGGGCGGGCAGGAAATGCAGGTTATTCATACGACGTCACCTGTCATCGAAGCCAGGCCATCGGAGACGCCGCCACCATTACCTCCGGAAGCCAAACCTCCAGTGGAACCGCCGTCTTTTATAGAATCTTCGAATCTGATCGAAATAAAAGCACCCATGGTCGGAACCTTCTATCGCGCTCCTGCTCATGATGCTGAGGCGTATGTCGAGGAAGGCGACACGGTCTCGCCAGGTAAAGTGTTGTGCATCATCGAAGCCATGAAATTAATGAACGAAATCGAAGCCGAGATTTCCGGGCAAATTGTAAAAGTCCTTGCCGAAAACGCGCAACCGGTTGAATTCAATCAGCCGCTGTTTCTGGTTGAGCCATCCTGAAACGTAACCGATCACAGGATAATCTGAGTGTTTCATTTAATTGAATTTTAAGATATTTGACCTTTGATTTAAAAATAGCTTGTCCTGAATCATAAGAGTCATTCAAACACACGGTGATCGTTTACCATGAAACACCACTTAAAATGTAAAGGTCGACATTGTTTAAAAAAATTCTCATAGCGAATCGCGGTGAAATCGCTCTTCGGATTATTCGTGCCTGCAAAGAATTGGGCCTGTCCACCGTGGCCGTTCACAGCGTGCCGGACGCAGACAGCCTTCATGTGCGCTTTGCCGACGAGGTGGTCTGCATCGGCCCGGGGCCAAGTCACGGCAGCTATCTTTCCATTCCCAACATTATCAGCGCCGCAGAGATTACCAATGCCGATGCCATTCACCCCGGCTATGGCTTCCTTGCCGAAAGCGCATATTTTGCCGAAATATGCGAATCGTGCAACCTCAAATTCATCGGGCCAAAAGCGGACGTCATCGCCAAGATGGGAGACAAAGCCATTGCCAAAGATACCATGCGCAGCGCTGGCGTGCCGGTCATACCCGGATCCAAAGGCCTGATCAACAACATCGAAGAAACCGAAATCATCGCTGAAGAGATCGGTTATCCGGTGATCATCAAAGCCGTTGCCGGGGGCGGCGGACGCGGAATGC
This sequence comes from Candidatus Zhuqueibacterota bacterium RBG_16_48_16, assembly GCA_001771235.1. Taxonomy (GTDB): domain Bacteria; phylum Zhuqueibacterota; class Zhuqueibacteria; order Residuimicrobiales; family Sediminimicrobiaceae; genus Sediminimicrobium. The sequence goes on along the minus strand of METF01000117.1, from coordinate 6,910 downwards.
GGGTGGTCTCCAAAAAATCGGAGATCAAGAATGCCTTCAACACGGCCATGTCCGAAGCACAATCCGCATTCAACAACCCGGCTCTGTATTTGGAAAAATATTTTGAAAATCCCCGCCACATCGAAATTCAGATTCTCGGCGATGACTATGGCAATACCGTCAGTCTTGGAGAGAGAGAGTGCTCCATTCAGCGCAAGCATCAAAAGCTCATCGAAGAATCACCATCGCCGGCGGTGGATGAAACGCTGCGAAAGAAAATGAGCGCTGCGGCCATGAAAGGCGCCCGGAAGGTGGGTTACAACAGCGCCGGAACCATCGAGTTCCTCCTGGACGACGACAAAAAATTCTATTTTATGGAGATGAACACCCGCATTCAGGTAGAACACCCGGTGACGGAAATGGTGTTCGGGATCGATCTCATAAAAGAACAAATACGCCTGGCTGCAGGCGAAAAAGTATCGCCCGATCTGAACAAGTACAAATTAAGAGGACACGCCCTGGAATGTCGCGTCAACGCCGAGGACCCAAAGGCGGATTTTCTTCCCTGCCCGGGAAAAATTACCACGCTGCACAAACCCGGTGGCCCGGGAGTTCGTGTGGATACACACGCTTATGCGCATTACGTCATACCGCCTTACTATGACTCACTCATCGCCAAAGTCATTACCCATGGCAAAAACCGCGAAGAAGCCATTAATCGCATGGAAAGGGCGCTGGAAGAATTTATCATCGAAGGCATCAAAACGACTATTCCTCTCCATCAAGCTATACTGAGAAATACCAATTTCCGCGAAGGAAATTTTAGCACCAGGTTTCTCCAAAATTTTGATTTTAACTCCATAGGAGGTTCGGAATGAGTGTTCCAGCAGATCTGCGTTATACGGAAGAACATGAATGGGTACGAATTGAAGACGGCATTGCGGTTATCGGCATCACCGAATATGCACAGAGCGAGCTGGGGGATATCGTATTTGTGGAATTGCCAAAAGTCGGGGCCAAATTCAAGCAAATGGATGTTTTTGGCACCATTGAAGCGGTCAAGGCTGTTTCCGACCTGTTTGCCCCGGTCGGCGGCGAGGTCGTCGGTGTAAACGATGAGCTGGCGAAAGAACCGGAGCTGATCAACAAGGAGCCTTATGGAAAAGGGTGGATGATAAAAATCAAAATGAGTGATTCATCCGAGTACGACAAATTGCTCAGTGATACGGATTATAAACAAAAAATCAGTTAATGCCCAAAATTCTCAGACGAGCGAGCACCCCTCATTTGTAGCAAAATATGGTATAATAATTGCCCCTTAAAATAGACAATAAAAGCAGCGACGATCAGCGACCATTTTGTGTATTCGAAACCGGCTTGATGCTTTCAAGCCGCAAAATAAGCGATGAAAAATACCTGGCGAAAGCAATCCCGATTTTTCAGGGAACTAAATTTGCGCATGACCAGTTAACTAACTTGATTCATTCACAAATCACGGCTGTAGGGGCGAAACATTCTCCCCGGAGATTCTCGTTCTTACCGTCAATCATGCAAAGAATGCTTCGCTCCTACAACTACCTAAACTACAAAGGGTTGAACCACTCGTTAAAAAGAAAAATGACTTGATTTTTTTCGCTTCATTTCTTATTTTTGCACTGATTAAATACAGGAGACTGCCTATACAAGTTGTTTGAGGTTTGAATTTATTTTTTGTTATTGACTAAATAATTTTCCATCAACGAATGTTATCTTTTTGCTTGGCATAATTAATTCACCTTTAAACAAACTTGTAACAGGCTACTCGAATGTTAGGACCGGATGTCCACGAGCAGTCCTCTTGCAGGCGAGGCAACGCTGAACATTCGGCTTTTTTATTTTATGATGTTGCGTTGTACAGGATCAAACGAAGATTTTATATATTCCGTAAGCACAGGAGGCAGACAATGCGCAATCTTTTTTTTGTCTTAGTAATTGTTTCACTGCTGTTATTCTCCGTCAGTGAAACCTTTGCCGTCAGCGAAGCAGCCGTTCTATTTCTTCTCATCTCACCGGGCGCTCGCGCGGCAGGCATGGGCGAAGCGTTCGTTGGCGTGGCGGATGATGCTACCGCCGCTTTTTGGAATCCCGCAGGGCTGGCATACCAAAAAGGCCGCGAGCTCACCTTGATGCACGCTAACTGGTTACCCCAGTTCGGCTCCGATTTGTTCTATGATTTTGGCGCCTATCGCCAATCCGTCGAAGGCATCGGTACCTTTGGCGTGAATGTGACCTATTTGAATTTGGGTAAACAATATTATACGGATGAAACCGGCCCGGACATCCTCGGTGAATTCTCCAGCTATGAATTTGCTATCTCAGGAACTTATGGTACGCTGCTGGCGGAGAATTGGGGTGTCGGACTGGGGCTGCGCTACATCCGCTCAAATCTTTCCGATGTGCCGGTCGGCGCGGAAAGAGGCGATGGCAAAGCCAGTGCATTTGCCTTTGATGTTGCGACGTTATATAAATTCACGTTCGCTCCCAAACTGAGCTTTGGACTCAACCTTTCCAACATGGGGCCGAAAATCACCTACGTCGATGCCGACCAGGCCGACCCGCTGCCGACAAACCTGAAGGTTGGCTTTGCCTACAAGCTTGTCGATTCCAAATTCAACAGGCTGACCCTGACCGCCGATATGAACAAGCTCATGGTTACACGCCATGCGGACGGAACATCCGATCCGTTCTATAAGGCGCTGCTCACCTCACCATGGACAATTGTCGAAAAAGAAAAACAAAATATCGGCGGCGAGGACGAAAAAGTCATTGGCGAGAGCAAAATCTTTAACGGCATCCTCAGCGGCGGACTGGAATATTGGTACAGCGATCTCATCGCCCTGAGAACGGGTTACTATTGGGACAAACCTGGAAAGGTCAATTACGTCTCCTTCGGCGCGGGAATTCAGTATAACCTCTACCGTTTTGATTTTGGTTATGTGTCGGCAGCCGAAGGTCATCCACTGGCCAACACTATGCGCTTTTCGCTGACAATGGGTTTTTAGCCGTATCAAAATAGGCGTAAAATCAGAAAGGCAAATGAATCTGCACGCAGCGGTTCCTTTGCCTTTTTTTAAAATATGTAACAATATGATCTTAATTCAAACTTTGGATAACTATTCAGGTATTGTAATTTTTCTGCCACAAAACTCAAAGACTCAAAGGTTCACAAAGATTTTTTGTGTTCCTTAGTGGTTTTGCGGCCTGGTGGCTGAATAGATACAATTTTGGAATCTTCACGTGATAAAAGGTTTAAAAGGAAACTGTGCGTAACCACTGGACTATCCGATGAAAAAATACCTCCCATTGGCCCGCGGACTCTGCCTGTTGTTGTTCCTGCCTTTTCATATCTTTGGTGCACAAACCGGTTCGAACCTTCGCTTTAAAAAGCCCGCTTTGAGCGCAACACAAACCGATCCCCTTGGGGTGAAGAGCCATTTTCTCTCAAAGCCATCGACCTTTTCTTTTGAGGCAAATCAGGACTCGATAAAAATCCTGGCGCTCAGAGTACAATTTGAGCAGGACCATGTGGCCACCACGACCGGCGACGGGCTGATCGATCTCAGCGCTCAGAGCGATTATATCTTTGATCGCCCGCCGCACGATCGCACCTATTTTCAACATCAGCTCCTGGCCATGGCCAACTATTTCGAGAGCGTTTCCGGTGGACGGCTGAACCTTCAATACGATGTCTTGCCAACGGGAGAAACCGACGCTTATGGGCTGCCAAACGATATGGCCCAGTACAGCGGTCGTGGAGATGAGACGCAACAGCAAACCGGATGGGCAACGATGCTGCAAGATGCCATCGCTGCCGCGGTCAAGATAGATGCCATCGATTTTTCGGATTACGATGTCTTGATCATTTTCCATGCGGGCGTAGGAGCCGACATCTCGCTGGACTTTGATCCGACGCCTTATGACATCCAGTCTGCCTTTATCGATTTTGAAACGTTAAAAGAGACGCTGGGGCAAAACGACCCGAATTATCCGGGCATAGCGGTTGGCGGCGGCTTTTTTATCAAAGAAGCGATCATCCTGCCGGAAACGCAAAACCAGGAAGGATACAACCTGGCATTGTTGGGAACCATGACCTTGCTCATGGGCAGCCAACTGGGCATGCCAAACCTGTTCAATACCGAAACCGGCGATCCGGGCATAGGTCAATGGGGCCTGATGGACCAGGGATCGTTCAACTTTCAGGGATTCATTCCCGCCGAACCGGATGCGTGGACAAAAGTTTTTATGGGATGGGAGCAGCCTGTTGTGGTGACTACGGGCAAGGATTTGAGAATCGGAACAAAGAATACGGTGACCGCGCCGCATTTATATAAAATTCCCATCACCGCGGAAGAATATTTCCTGGTCGAAAACCGCAACCGTGACTGGAACGGCGACGGCATCACCATCGGACGAGACTTTACCGGTAAGAGAGT
>METF01000117.1:1232-2412 GCA_001771235.1 Candidatus Zhuqueibacterota bacterium RBG_16_48_16 | reverse complement strand
TGATCACCAGTATTGAAGAATACGACTGTGGTCTGCCCGGCTCCGGTATCCTGATCTGGCATATCAATGAAATAACGATCGGGCAAAATCTTTCGAGCAATACCATCAATAACCAGCGCGATCAGCGCGGCGTTGACCTGGTGGAATGCGACGGAGCGCAGGACATTGGTTACTCTTACGGCTTCTTTTCGGCAGGCTCCGGCACCGAAGCCGGCGACTATTTCGATCCTTACTGGGTCGGCAATATTTCGCATCAAATCGTCAACGACACCAATGTGGTCGAGCTTTCACCCCGGTCGATTCCCAACAGCAATGCCAACAATGGAGCAAAAACCTATATCAAATTTTATCAATTCAGCCGCCGCGATACGGTGATGACCTTCTCGGTCGAGTCGGCGCTGCAGCAGCCGGGCTTTCCCCAATACACCCGCTCCCTGTTCATGTCGGGATCGCTAAAAAGCATCGAAATAAACGCTGCGGGCGAAAAGGCCGTTGTCGCTGTTTCCCAGGATGGAAAAGTTTTCGCCTGGAAAAAAGACGGCACAAAACTCATAGACAACGATGACCAGGCCGTTGTCCGGGATGTTCGCGGGAATGACGTCATTTATCCGGTAGCGCTTTTTGCCGAGACCGAAGATTACGTGTCTTTGCCATTACTGCCGGTAGAGTTTGCAGATGAGAATATTTTCAACCTGGTTGCCGTAGACAAAAACGGAACCTTCTACGCCTGGAACATGCAGGACGCGGACGGCGACGGCCGCGCCGATCTTTTGACCAAACTGCAACTGGGCGCCAGGCCCAGCTCCGGGCCGATGCATTTGGCCAGCGCGACGGGCACGGAAGGGCAAAGAAAAGACATGTTCTTCATCGGCACCGAAGACGGGGTTGTCCATCAGCTCGCGGTGAATAGCGACGGCTGGAGCATTGTAAGCCAGACCGATTACCAGCAAGGCGCCATAACAGGATTGGCCACAGCACTGGGCGAACAGAGCACGTCGCTCGTTATCACCACGGCAAACGGGTCGATCCTTATCGACGGAAATACGGCATCCATGGGAAATAAGACCGGCCATATTCAGGTGCTGTCGTGGAACGGTGATGTAAACGAAGATGTTGATGAGCAAAATACCTCGCGGTTTTTTGCCATATCCGAAACAGGAGAAATGGCTGCTTTCGATAA
>METF01000117.1:182-1181 GCA_001771235.1 Candidatus Zhuqueibacterota bacterium RBG_16_48_16 | reverse complement strand
CGGCACTAGGCGACGTCGATGCCGACGGTCTGCCCGAGCTTCTTTTATCGACCCGTGAAAGTCTTTATGCTTATGAAGCAACCACCGTCCCGACCCTGGATTTTCCGGTTTCTCTGCCGACAAGCCCGACTAACCCAACCGTCTGGAACGCCTCTCCCCTGTTCCTTAAATACAAAAATAATTCAACTGTTGTTATTTATACAGGATCGGACGGTATCTTGCGAGCCATTGATAATAAAGGCAACATTCCCCAACCATTTCCGCTTACGACCGCCGCAGAGATAACGACAGCACCGCTCATCGAGGACATCGATGATGACGGTGATTTGGACTTGTTTGCCCTGTCGATCGACGGATTTCTCTACGCCTGGGATCTGGATTATCGTTCCGAGGATGTCAAGGCCGGTTGGACTCAATTCGGCGGCGACAAGAACAATAGTTTTTCTTATTACGAAGAAAACCCGGATTTCCCTTCACAACAAAAAAAGCTGCTGCCGGCAAAAAGGGTATTCTGTTATCCGAATCCCACCGAAGGGAATTCGACCAACATTCGCTATTCACTGAGCGATGCCGTGCAAAGCATGAGTATTCGCATTTATGATCTGGCCGGAGAATTTGTGGCCAATCTGCAACCTTCCAGCCTGGCCCCCGGCGATCACGAGGTCGTGTGGGATTTGTCCGATGTGCAAAGCGGCGTCTATTTGGCGCGTCTGGAAGCATCCACCGGCTCCGAAAGCAGCACGGAAATCATTAAAATTGCCGTTGTAAAATAGGGGGATTTGCATCTGTTTCGCCAAATGAGGCGGGAGTTAATCCGTGAGGATTTTATAGCAAATTCGTATTAAAACGCTAATGCCTTAATTCCAGTTAGTTCCATTGTTTTGCGATTCTTGACTAGAGTGTTTTCTTCCCTCGGCTAAGATTTTGAGCTGCAGGATTCTTTACAAACAGAGCAAGTTTCGACCAACAGATGAAAGCTGCCAACGGATAGAAATAACC
>METF01000117.1:0-105 GCA_001771235.1 Candidatus Zhuqueibacterota bacterium RBG_16_48_16 | reverse complement strand
CGTAGCTTCCCTGGACAATTACGGAGATTTTTCACTTTCACATGTGGCCAACACGACCTTTCATTCTATTCTCGTTTATCCTTTTCACCACAACAGCTCATTCGT
>METF01000116.1:20422-20789 GCA_001771235.1 Candidatus Zhuqueibacterota bacterium RBG_16_48_16 | reverse complement strand
GCCGCACTGGTCCTGCTGGTCATCACCACCATCAGCGTGCTGGTTCCTTCTTCACCGGGATATGTGGGCACCTATCATTACCTGTGCCAGCTTTCTTTGGGATTGTTCGGCGTGCCGGAATCGCCCGCGCTCACGTTTGCCTTTGTCATGCACGGAATTAATTTTTTCCCTGTGCTCATCGTTGGCTTGATCCTGGTATCCAAAGAAGGGGTCAGCCTGAGGGGTGTGCAAAAGTCGGTTGTGGCGGAAGGCTCACACGAACCGACCGCAGGCTAGTACTACAGGGAAAGTTTGCACTAGACGAGAGGTTTCACGCTCGGAGCTTGAAAGATAAAATAATTGTAACTTGACAGGAGGTGCGAATCAT
>METF01000116.1:18552-20381 GCA_001771235.1 Candidatus Zhuqueibacterota bacterium RBG_16_48_16 | reverse complement strand
AAAACGCCAAACTTTTGTCGCAGCAAGAAGTATTGAAAAAATAACATGCATCTGTAATCGGTCGCATTATTTTGTCATTAAATTATTTTGCCTTTATTTCCAGGCATTGTTTGCTTTTTATAAAATCGCACCTGTGCTGCTATTTACTGCACTCACAGAAATTGTCAGTCATTTCAGCGGTTTTTGGTGAAACTTCTGACACGGCTCTCTGTAGTTAGCAGCTATGACTCTTGATGGCATAAATGCACATAATTTAATTTCCAAATTAGCCGACCTGAGTGACTGTCTGCTGGCCATCGATGCTATCGATGACTTTTTTGCCCAGGCCGTCAATACGGCGAAACATTTGGTCGACGCGCAATTCGCTTCGCTGATGATGTTCGACCTGGGAAACGGGGAATTGCTTTTGGAGAGGGATTCCGGTGCAATGCCTCCGGGGCGCAAAAAACCGACCATTGAGTTGAATGCATCCATTCTCTCATCTCTTGAAAACGATGGGGAAATTCTCTCCCTGGAACGCGGTAAATCGCAGCAATTTTTCATTCTTCACGACCGACCCGCCGCCGGACACACCTTCGAGCTGAGGATTCCATTCGTCGTTGTTGACAGAGCTCTTTTTATATTGAGCCTGGGGCCCAAAGAGTCCGGCATCGATTACCCGACCGAAGACATTAATGCGCTCAGGATTTACACCAATGTGCTGACAGCGGTTTGTTTCAAGTTCGATAACCTGGCCGAAAAGGGCCAGGACCCCGGTGATGAAAAAGGCTTGAACGGCTATGCCAACAGAATTGTCGCGCAACAACGTATTGTCTACAAACGGTCGGAAGGAAGCGGAGAGATACTGGGCCGGTCGCCGTCCATGTTGGCCATTAACGCGCTTATCGACCGGGTCGCCCAAAAGGATGTGTCGGTGCTTATTACGGGCGAGAGCGGCACCGGCAAGGAGCTGGTCGCCCGCGCGGTACACCAAAAAAGCCGTCGCGCCGATAAACCCCTGGTCGCCATGAATTGCGCGGCTCTGCCCGATGCGTTGGTGGAAAGCGAGCTTTTCGGCTACGACAAAGGCGCTTTTACCGGCGCCGTTTCCGAGAGAAAAGGCAAGTTCGAATATGCGGACGGATCGACGCTCTTTTTGGATGAAATCGCCGACATGAGTTTGTCGACGCAGGCCAAGCTCCTGCGCGTTTTGCAGGACGGTACCTTTCACCGCCTGGGCGGACTGAAAACCTTGCACACCGATATCCGTCTGATTGCCGCAACCAACAAGGAGCTGGCCGGTGCGATTAAAAACAATGCCTTTCGCGAAGATCTTTATTATCGCATCAACGTGGTGCAGATCGCCGTTCCACCCCTGAGAGAGCGACCAGAGGATATCGAATTGATGGCCAATTACTACTTTGCGCACTTTAAAAGCATTTATAATAAAAATATTCAATCCATCAGCCGGGAAGCCTTGCGCTGGCTGCAAGAATACGATTACCCCGGCAATGTTCGCGAATTGCGCAACATCATCGAGCGTTCGGTCATCATGGAACAAGGGAATTCATTGTCCATCGATTTTCGACCGGTAGTGCAGACATTGTCGCCGCAGCCCGCAACCATTAAGCAGGAAAATGTCACATTGGCGGAGATGGAGCGGCGACACATAAAACGTATCATTGAAAAAGCCAATTACAATAAAAGCGCGGCTGCGCGAATGTTGGGGATTGCCAGGAAAACACTCCGCGAGAAGATGTCGAGATACAACCTCGACCTCAAGGATTAGCAGTTTCCCACTACAGAGTTCTATTTCCTTTTATTGACATTATGTATCATTGTTTTTCGTT
>METF01000116.1:13746-18463 GCA_001771235.1 Candidatus Zhuqueibacterota bacterium RBG_16_48_16 | reverse complement strand
TACAAACTATAATCCCACTCATCTTTAACGTTCGCTAGTGGCAGGACAGCGATGTTCCGATCCAGCTTGTATACATCTTTTCCAGGATAAACAACCCATAATTTGCTTAAAGCTAAAGAGTCGAAAGCCGATTTTAGAGACCTTGTCAATCTCGGTGCATCGGCGTATTTGAATTCGCAGGCCCAATTTTTTCCGTCTTGCTGCCAAAACAAATCAACTTCGGCGCCGGAGTGGGTGCCCCAAAAATAGACTTGCTCATCAGTCTTTTGCACAGCCCGCAACACACATTCCAAAGCAAATCCCTCCCAGGAGCTTCCCAGCTTGGCATGGCTGAACAGTGCCTTTTCGGATTCGACACTTAACAAGGTGTGCAAAATCCCTGAATCGCAAATATAGAGCTTGGGACGTTTCACAAGCCGCTTTCCGATATTCATACGCCATGGCTGCAACAACCGGATCATAAATGTCCCCTTTAATATATCCAAATAATTTCGAATAGTCGTGTCGGCAATGCCAAACGATCTTCCTATCTCCGATAGATTGACAACCTGGCCGTGGTAAAAGCTGATCATTTGCCAAAAACGCCTCAGGGTTTCAGCAGGAATACGGATGCCCAAATTCGGTATGTCACGCTCAAGAAAAGTGCGAATGTAGTCGAGCCTCCATTGATAACTGATCTCGTCTGTTTCAGCCAACAATGACAGGGGCAGCCCGCCTCTGAGCCACAACCGTGGGATTTGCTCCATGGTAAGATCGTCTTTTCGAAATCCCAAAAGCGTGTAATAGGATATTCGCCCTGCTAATGTTTCCGAGCTTTGTTTGATCAAATCCCTGGAGGCGCTGCCCAAAATCAAATATTTTTGTTCAGGAAAATGATCGACAAAGTAGCGTATCAAAGGAAATAAGTCGGGCTTGCGCTGTATCTCATCAATGACGATCAAGCCCGCGCATTTTTCCAATGCAAGCTGCGGATTGTCAAGACGCACCAGATCACGGGGATTTTCCAAATCAAAATATTCATCAGCCTTGAATCGTTTGGCCAGAGTCGTTTTTCCGCTTTGTCTCGGCCCTAAAATGGCCGTTACTCTGTAATATTGGACTCTTTTCTGGATTTCCTGGAAATCTATTTTTCGATCAATCATACGGTTTTCCTTGAAATTTCTGTGACAACCACCGAATTTTCAATGCAAAATAACCAATCTTTTTTAAGAGTCAAGAGGTTTCTGCCAAAAACCGAAAGAAATCTATGGAAGCGCTCAAATAGGTGTTATATTCGGTTTTCACGCTTTAGCGTGAACTCTGCCCCAAGCGAGCTAGAGCTTGAACTCCGAACCCTTCCTTATAAAAAGCGCTCAATTTAGGTGATTACTAACTACCCTACTCCAACCAGGAGAGGCCAGAGCCAATCTTCTAAAATATTAATCAATCATAGGTACAAAACGTACCATTTTTTCCGATACGATTGGTGCCAGGCATGGGGGGAAAGGGATCAGGATTTCATATCTACAGAACCATGATTTGACACGGCATTCATGGATTTGGCTCCAGGTAACATCAAGAATTAAAGAGGTTATGGAGTTGAGGATGATGAATACTGTTTCGGCGTATCGTTTTGGCACACCTCTTGCCAATGGGAGGGCAGCTATGTGAGATAAAACAAACAATTTTTGGAGGTGTCAAAATGAGAGAAAGAGCTTTTCTTAAGGCGATGTATACAGGAGCCTTGATACTTTTTGTCGCTCTAAGCGCGGTCGCCGGCGAAAACACAGCGGCGAGCAGCAACCCTCTTGCGAGCGATGATGCCATGCTCATCAAGAGGCTAAAGGATGAGAATCTGGCGACCCGGGCCAGTGCCGCGCAATTATTGGGTGAGCGTAAATGCAGCGAGGCTGTGAAGCCCTTGATGGAAATGCTGAAAAACGACAACAGCTACCAGGCGAGGATTTCGGCCGGAGTATCTCTGTCGTTGATCGGCGACACCGGGGCGCTGGAATTCGTGAAAGAACGGTCAGTCAAAGATCCCAACCAGACGGTTCGCTCGGTGTTGGTGGGCGTTGCCAAGAAATTAGAGACGGCCAAAGCCGCAAAACTTTGATCATGAGAAGTGTTACCTCCTAGTGGTCTTGACATGTAGAGAGAGAGGGACATCAGACCTCGACCTCAAACTATATGTTAAAAAAGGGCAGGATTCGCTCCTGCCCTTTTTATATTTATTCTTTGGCTCTTTTTGCATCGAGATACATGTAGGTGCATAAGACCAGAAAAACTCCAAATCCTAACAATTGCCCGCCATGGCTTCCCGCCCAGTCTTCCGTGAGGACAGGCTTGATAAATTCGATTTCATCGAACTTGACAAATTTCAGGAACGCCGAAAGCACGCCCATAATCGCTCCGCCGGCGATGAATCCGGAGGCGATCAGGGTGCCTTTTTCCCGGCGCTTGTTGCTCACTTTTTCATCTTTGCTGCTTCGCGCCACCAGGTAGGCGATAATGCCGCCGGCCAGAATCGGTGTATTCAGCTCCAGGGGAATGTACATGCCCAGGGCAAATGCCAGGGGCGGGACTTTGATCGTTTCCAGGGTAAGCGCAAAGAGCGCGCCAATGACGTAGAGCATCCAGGGCGCCGGCTGGTTGGACATAATGGGCTTGATGACCGCGGCCATGGCGTTGGCTTGGGGAGCAGGCAAAGCTTTGGGACCGACAAAACCATAGGTTTCGTTGAGCATCATAATCACCAGGCCGACGGCGGCGGCGGCAACCAGGGTGCCCAGGAATTTGAATTTCTGTTGTTGAACCGGCGTGGTTCCCAGCCAGTAACCGATTTTAAGGTCGGTGACAAAACCACCGGCCATGGACAGCGCCGTGCAAACGACCCCGCCGATGATCAGCGCCGAAAGCATGCCCGTCGCGCCGGAAAGTCCCGCTTTGGCCAAAATAACCGAAGAGATGATCAGCGTCATCAGCGTCATGCCTGATACCGGGTTGGTGCCCACGATGGCGATAGCCCTGGCCGCCACCGTGGTGAAAAGGAAAGAGATCACCAGGACGATGGCCACACCGACAATCGTATGCAGGGCGTTACTCACGACGCCAAACCGGAAGAACAAAAAGATCAAGACGCCCGTCAATAAAATCAGCACGCCGACGACTCCCATCGGCAGGTCTTTGTTCATTCGTGTTTGCTCGCCTCTTGCCAGAGCCTTGCCGCCGGCGATTTCGACCCAGGCGAGCTTTACGGCGCCGCCGATTATTTTTGACGATTTGATGATTCCCATGATCCCGGCGGCGGCGATGGCGCCGATGCCGATGTGCCGCACATAGGTGGAAAATATCTGCTCGGCGGACATCTCGGCGATGAGCTTTGTTGCCGAAACCCCGACAATGACGTCAATGTGTTGTCCGAAATAGTAAACCAGCGGGACGAAGGCAAACCAGGAAACAAACGAGCCTGCGGCGATGATGGCGGCATATTTGAGCCCGACGATATAACCGAGTCCCATCACCGCGGCGCCGACGTTCAAACGAAATACCAGCTTAAAGTTATCGGCAATGCCGGTGAGAAAAGGCACGGCCCGGCTTTCGAACACTTCGCCCCACCAGTGGAAAGTGCCGATGATGAAATCATAGATGCCGCCGACGGTCATGGCTTTGAGAAGAATTTTGGCCTGTTGGCCGCCCGCTTCTCCGGCCACCAGAACTTCGGTCGTGGCCGTCGCCTCGGGGAAGGGGAATTCGCCGTGCATTTCTTTGACAAAATATTTTCGAAACGGGATGAGAAACAAGATGCCCAGAAATCCGCCGAACAGCGATGCCAGGAAGATTTGAAAAAACTTTGCTTCGAGGTCGAGGATATAAATGGCCGGAAGTGTGAAGATGGCCCCGGCAACGACAACGCCCGAAGCCGCGCCGATGGATTGAATGATCACGTTTTCCGAGAGGGCATTTTTTCTTTTCATAAAAGCCGATGCACCGACCGCGAGAATCGCAATGGGTATGGCCGCCTCAAAGACCTGGCCGATTTTCAAGCCCAGATACGCTGCCGCCATCGAAAAGACAGCCGAGTAAAAAAGTCCCCACAAAAGTGAGTAGGTCGTCACTTCTCGCAGAGGCTTGTCCTCCGGTACGATCGGGTAGTATTTTTCCCCTTCTTTGAGAGGGCGATAAGCATTTTCCGGGAGAGAGGTTTTTGCAGCTTCCATGGGGTATCCTTCGTTTTCTGAAACCAGACACGGGTGGGTTAAAACTGTGGTCAATATAGATATTAAGAGGTGATTTTGCAAGGAAAAGAGGCGGACAAATTTTGTTTTATCTTTTACAGGAATATGACTATATTGCCGTCCCCGATTGCAACCCATACTGAAAAGGATCAACGAACATGCAGCGATTTCACATCCTCTTTGTAACGCTCCTCGTCACTATTTGTGCCTGCTCAAGTCGAATCCCGTCGGTGCATGTAATAAAGATCGTCATTGCGACAGGGGATGGCCACAATATCGAGGCTGACCTTTTCGAGCCGGTTGGTGGGGGGATGGAGACCGTCTTGATCGCCGGCTATGGAAACGATTCCGAAAAAGAGCAATGGACAAGCTTTGCCGGCAAAATTGCCGAGAGAAAATATTCGGTGCTTCTGACACCGTTGCATGACGATTCCTCATGGAGCGGCTTTGCAGCGGCGATCCATTACTTCAGGCAAAACGCTCGATTTACTGATGGGGGA
>METF01000116.1:0-13714 GCA_001771235.1 Candidatus Zhuqueibacterota bacterium RBG_16_48_16 | reverse complement strand
TGCGGCCATGGAGGTGGCCATCAGAGATACCTCGATTGCCGCCGTCATCGCCATGACCCCAATGCTTTCTTTTCGACAAGACCGGCTTAAAGACCGGGTGAGATTATTGCGCGGCAGGCCGTTGCTGCTCATTGCTTCGGAGGGAGACACGGTGGCCCCAGCCGCCGAGATTGAGAAAATATATGATGCCGCCGAATCCCCTGAAAAGCTGGTCTGGCTTGCCAGCAACGCTCGTGGTGTGCCATTATTGTCTTCCGATCTGGAGCCCGTCATTCGCCGCGTATGTCTTTTGTTTATGGAAAAATTTGGCAGCAAAAATGAGTAACTTTCCAGTGCAGCATACGTTTACGATTGGAAAAAAGAATCATCTAGCCCACTAAACACACAAAATATACGAAAGGAATCAACGAATCACGAAAACCATGAATCCTTAGATATTTTCTTTCATTCATTTTGTTTGTTTCGTGTGTTTCGTGGGCTGGATAGCTGCGAAAAAAGTGATTTGAAACGATTGCATGGAAAGGGAAAAACATGAGCCTCCTGGGCAATATCCTTTGGATTCTCTTCGGCGGAATTCTGATCTTTTTCGAATACCTCATCACCGGCATCCTGCTTTGTTTTACCATCATCGGCATTCCGTTTGGCGTACAGGCGATAAAACTGGCCGTCCTGGCCCTGATGCCTTTTGGCCGGGAAATCGTCAGCCGACCGGTTACATCAGGATTTTTATCTACGGTTTTCAACATTATCTGGATTGTTATCGGCGGCATCTTGATTTGCCTGACGCATCTGCTCCTCGCCGTTCTATTGGCCATCACCATCATCGGCATTCCTTTTGCCAAACAGCACGCCAAATTGGCCACACTGGCTTTGGCGCCGTTTGGTAAAGAGATCCGATGAATCTATTTTTGAATTTTGCTTTGTCATAACCAAGATCATATCGGGTTGATTTAAGATTGGCGATTAACGATTTTCGATCTCTGATCTATTATTGAAAAGGCCCTGAAAAATCGCAAATCATAAATCGTTCATCGTAAATCGTAGATGTGCGATGTTTGATCAAAAATCCTCTGTCCGAAATCGGGCCTCCCAAACACCTTGATATCGATTGCATCAAGAGCCTGTCAGGTCTGTGGTAACCAATCACGGGGTCTATTGATATGGACAGAGATGCTGTTATTCCTGCGGATGCAGGAATCTCCTCATTCCGTGCACGACGGCAGGAGACCCGTGCATTCCAGGCTGTTGCAGATTCACCAAATTGAGCATAGATGCAGCCCGCCTAGTCCCCTCTCCCTTCGAGGCTTATCTTTACCCTCATTTCTCACTGGACACAGACAATAATTCGCATATCTGATGTCGACATGTCAATATTGGCATTTATTATTGAGCCTTATTTTTTAAAAAAACCTTAGTAGAAAAATATCACCAGCGCATTCTTACCTTATTAGCTTATTCTCATTAAATAAGCTAATAAGGTAGGATTGGGTGGATGTTGGTAGCTACTAAGGTTTCATACCCGTATACCCAAACGGTGTTTATCCGTGTCCAGGGAGAAATGAGGGACACGTTGAGCCCTTCGAGGGAGAGGGGCAGGGTGAGGGTGCAAACTTTTATAAATCAATTTCCCCCTCACTCTGTCTCTCTCCCCGGGGGAGAGAGGACTAGCTTTACGGCTTCATCATGCTATTCTACAACAGCCTGATTCGCAGGTGTGACACGTTCATTGGGCTGCCTGTGATTGGTTACGGTCTCTATTCTCACCAGTAAAGCTGTCGAAAAAACCTCGCGTTCCGACCATCCCCATCGATGTGCTTTCCAGCATATCCTTTCACCACCATGAATCCCCATAATAATTGGCAAGCGTTTTGCTTTAGACAAAGCGTCAAAGAGCAGGACGAATCATCAGCGTTTGCACGAAAATTTCCGTCGTGTTATGAAATTACTAACGGTTTTAATTTCAAGTTCTTATAACTTTGTAAAATAAAAGACGCAGAGGCGTTGTGAAAGCTTGCTTTTTACCCTGCTCGAATGCTGTAAAAAATTGTTGCCAACATGACCCAATTCTGTGTCACCGAATACATAGACAAAGAGAGAGTTGAGAAAATGAAATGGACGTCGCAGCGTAGACATTATGTCGTGGGGTTTTGGTTATGAGAAAAATATTGTTTTTTGGCTGTCTTGTTCTGTGTCTGCTGCTCTGGGCGACATGCAGCAAAAAAGGCGAGGATATCGTCGGTACGGTCGAGGAGGTTGAAATTACCGAGCCGCAGATTTTGGCCGACGGCTTGTCGACGACCATCATCAAGGCCACAATCCTCGACGAGGAAGGTGAAATCGCCTCGGGCTATCGTGTGGAATTCACCACAACTCATGGCGCGGTCACCGAGTACGCCATATCCACTGCCGAAGGCATTGCCGTTGCGACGCTGCAGAGCGTAGCCAGTGAAGAGGATATCGATGCCATTGTGACGGCCACCGTGGTCGATACGGCCAGCGGGCTTTACAAACGCCAGGCGACAAATGTGTTCGTGCGACTGGAAGTGCCCGGTTTCCCCGACCGGAATAAAGATCTCAAAAAGGCCGATTCACAAGGGCTAAACAGCGCACAAATCGGCATCACGTTTCTCGGCGTCACCGTAGCGCCCTCGTTCGATGTGGATGCCTTGCCCGCTGACGGATTATCCAAAGCCCTGGTCAAGATATCCGTAAAAGAGACGACCAGCAAAAAAGCGGTGAGCAACGCCGCCCTATCGCTGGCGGCGACTTTTGGCACGGTTGAAAATAATGTTCAGACGGATGGCAAGGGAATGGCGACGGCGGAGCTGATTGCTTCTTCGCATGCCGGTGTGGATACGATTTTTGTCGAATACGGCCAGGTGATTGCCAAAACGCTGATCATGAAATACGAGCTGCCCAGGCTGATCATGATTCCGAAAGAGGCTATGCTTTTGGCGGACGGAAAAAGCAGGAAAACCTTTGTGGCCTCACTTTTGACGCCGCAAAATACCCCTATCGCAGAAGCGGAAATCAATTTCTCAACCACCAACGGCACTGTTTCTCCCAGCAAAGTCATGACCAGCACTGAGGGAAAAGCCGAAGCTCAACTGACCAGTGCTGCGGTGCTGGATTCCGTCGTTCTGGTCGTTGCCCGCTTTCATGAGCTGGCCGATACGGCCCGGGCTCAATTTGTCACTTCCACCTCGGAAAGGGGCCTTGCGTTTGCAGGCGAAAAAGAGTTATACCGCGATGGTGTTTCCAAAACAGAGCTTACCGCCACCATACTCGATGAGAACAATAATCCCGTAAAAGATGCAACGGTTCAATTCACCTGTCTCTATGGCAGCGTATCGGGAACGGCGATTACGGACATGTATGGACAAGCCGTGGTTATCTACACCCCGGATGTGGGAGAGACGGATGTGACCGACCAGATCACGGCCAATATCGGATCGGCGAGCACGGTGCACAAAATCGATTTGCTCGGCATGCACATGGAAATGCTGGCAAATCCGGATTCCATTCCTGCCGACGGTGTTACGGCCGCGCTCATATCGGTACACTTAAAATTGAGCTCTTCGCAAAAAGCCGTCAGCGGCGCTGTCGTTGAGTTTTACGCGGACAAGGGTTACATCGCCTCCTCGGCGACGACCAGCGAAGAAGGCATTGCCGCGCTTCCCCTGCGGGCCGGAGTCGATCCCGGCCTGGCTATTGTTACGGCCAAATACGGCGGATTTACCAAAACTCAGCAAATCGAATTTTATATCAACTCACCCCAGAGTATCATTTTGACGGCCACACCCAATTTTATCTGGGTGAAAGAAACCGGAAACCTGGAACAGACAAACATCACCGCGACCATATTAGGCGTCCAGGGCCAGCCGATAGGCCACGAAGTCCTGGTTAAATTCTACCTGCAAAACGGGCCGGGCGGCGGCGAGGGATTTGTTGTCGCCAACGGTTCACCGGGCGGCGAATCCGAGCCGATCAAAACCGTGGCGGGCCAGGCTACGATTGGCTTCCGTGCCGGCATACGATCCGGAACAGCGGAGATAAGGGCCGAAGTATTGAGCGAGCTGCAAGTCATGGCCAGAACCACCAATATCGTCATACGCTCCGGTCCGCCGTATATATGGATCGATCCTGGAAATCCAAATAATGTGGAAACCCACATGACGGTGACTCTCGATTACTTTAATTTATATGGGTGGGGCTATGTGCGCGAATTCAAGGTTGGTGTTTTTATAGGTGACAAGTATAACAATCCGGTTGAAAAAGGCACCACTGTTTACTTGACAAGCACGGCAGGTATTATCACAACGGATATAACAACCAATGAAAGAGGAGAGGGTTCGGCTGTGCTCCTGTCGGCTAATCCGAAACCATACCTGCTTCCGCAAGACGGATCGACTTTGGCGCCACATCGCATTCCAAACCCCAACGATCCTTCCGTGTACTTGCCGATTACGGTTCCGGATTTTGAGGGACAGGAAGTGATGAACAGCGTTGGTGACATGGGCGAGAATGACGGCGTGACGGTTATATTGGCTACCACACAAGGGCGCGATCAAAACGGTCGTGATGCCAAAGTCTTTGATACGAGCATGGCTGTTTTCAGCGGTGGGATTGCCCGCTTCGATGTATCTGTGGTGAATGATGTCAGCTCACTCAAATTGGGTGAAACCGCTGTCATCCTGATCAGAATTTACGATATCAATGGCAACCCGCCCGGCGCCGGCTCATCGCTGAAAGCAAAAACATCAGCGGGAGAGCTTTCCGGCACGGACCTGATGTCAGGCAAAGATGACTATGGCTATGGGTCAACGGCTTTTACGACCGTCCTGGTCAACAATCTCGATCCGTTAAAAGACCAGCCCCAGGCAGCGGAAGTGGAAATCGAATTTACCGGCAATGCGGCCAAGCTGTCGCGCTCGGTCTACATACAACTGCTCCTTGAATATTAAAGGATCAAAAAGAACCTTTTACCACAAACCGTATTTGATGACCCCACACCCACAAAAGCGTCTGCGTAGCGATACGCGGGCGCTTTTTTAAGAAAACGGATGTGTTTTTTTTAGAATAGATAGTGTCCGAACGAAAACTACTTATTTAAAAATTTGCTGTCATTGCGAGGCGTTTCCTTCGACAAGCTCAGGACAAGTTTTGCCGAAGCAATCTCCTGAAAAGTAAAGGGGGATTGCTTCGCTCCAATAAAGCGAATTGAACGGGAAATGACTCATTTCCTCCGCTCCCAATGACAGTTCTTTTTTATTCCGCTCGTTTTCGTTCAGAAACTAGATAGCAGTGTCACCAATGAATGACAATGGTCACAGGAAGATGTCATTACCTGTGTCACTGTTCTTTTGATGATTGTTCGTTACCGGCTAAGAATATTCAGGTTATTTGTCCGGATAGTGCCATTGAATATGGCACGCTCTCTGCAATGAAAACAACGAACAGTCTGAGGATGTCCTGGCAACCGTAGATTAGCAATCGGGATAACACATGCATTTAGGAAACACACTTTTCACCATTGCCGGCCTGGTACTTCTCTCCACCATCACGCTCTCATTAAATACGTCCATATTACAGAACCACGTCGTGTTGCTGCAGAGCGAACAAATCCTGGAAGGTATTGCCCTGGCGCAAAAATACATCGAAGAGGCGGAAGCATGCCGTTATGATGAGGACGGCTCGGCGACCATTCCCGGCTCCTTCACCTATGCTGCGAGCTTTGGTCCGGATGATAATGAGGTCTATCCCTATTTCGACGATATCGATGATTTCGATGATTTTTCAACCACGATTGTTTCCGGCACCATACCCTACCAGGTAGACATCGAAGTGGATTATGTGAATGACTATAGTCCGGATCAGCCGACCACCTCGCGGACATATTTTAAGCGTATGCAGGTTTCCATATCATCACCTTTTTTATCGACGCTTGCGAGCCATAAATTGGTGCTCAAGCGAATGTTCGCTTTCCATTATTTTTACAGCGAATAGTCTAATGAACCATCGTTTCGGGTTAAGCAGATGAATGCTATGCAAGACGTATTGATCGCCCTGATCATCATCGGGATGGTGATTGTGACATCGTTGCGGGTTGATTCCAACGCCAAGTCGAATGCTGTTATTGCCCGCCACGACGAGATCGCTCAATCGAGTATGAAAATTATTACCGACTATGTTGAAGAGGATTTTCGCAGGATCGGCCACGGTCTCATCGTACCCAGCAAAGCAATAACCTTAGCCGACTCTTCCCGAATTATTTTTTCTTATGACAAAAACCCCTCCGCCGTGTTTGACTCCATTCGCATTGAATATAAAACGGAACCGGCGAATACCACGGAAAATCCTTATGACAAGATTTTGATTCGCCGACTGAACTATGGTGCTTCTTTGGGAGCGGCTCTGGGCGTTACGCGGTTTAAATTGACTTATTTTAACCAATACGGAAATGTGCTGCCAACTCCCGTCGTTTCGGACTCGCTTTCAAAGATACGCGAAATTGAAATGCTTATTATTATAAACAGCACGGAGAGTATGGAGAACCAATATGCGCGAGCTCAGTACGTAACCCGGTTCACGCCCAAAAACCTGCTGGTGAGGTATGGCAGCTAAAGACAGATACGGAGACGTGTAAGATAAGAAAGAAATGTAAAAAATGGGCAAGGTCGTTTATTTGATATTGTTTGGGCTGATCATTACCACTATGGCCTCGAGAATGCAGATTCAGCGGTCGGCAACCGATAGCGTCATCAACTATGTTGAAAAGTATAATCAGGAAAACGTCCGCAACATTGCCAACGCTGCGGCCAATAAGGCACTCAATGCGTTGATGCTTGACGTGCACCAGACTGTCGGCCAGGCCGACGCCTCGTTATACGGAGGCGACTATACCTATTATTTTGAGAGAAGGACCCAGGACCCGACGCTCAGCCCAACCCAGATACGGATAACGGCCATGGCGACCTACGAAGATCAAAAAGATACGGTCATCGTTCTTCTGACGCGGCCCTCTTTTTCGCGATACGCCTATTTTACCAACCATGAAGGTAATATCTGGTTTGCAACCGGCGATACGCTGAGAGGCCCCACCCACACCAACACCTATTTTCAAATGAGCGGCAGCCCGGTTTTTTTCGGCAAAGTAACCAGTCATCAAGTGTACAACGCAAACAGCCCGTATCGGGAATCCTACTGGGGGCCAACCGATCCGGTGTTTTTAGGCGGCACCGAGTGGGGCATTCCGAAAATCGCCATGCCCGATGAAATCCCCCAGGAGACCATCGATGCGGCCATTGCCGAGGGCATTTATATCAATAACAGGTATGTCTGGATCGAATTTCAATCCGATGGTACGGCCAGGATCGCCGCGAAAAATACGAGCTCGACGCCCAATCCTGGTGAATATGTAACATACACCCTGGGGAGCACAAACGGAGTCATTTATATTCATTATTCCTCCACTCGTCCCCTCGTTCGAGTGAAAGGAACTCTGAACGGACTGGTGACGGTGGCGACACGGGGATCGATGGAAATTACCGATGACCTGGTTTGCGCCGTCAATCCCATGATCAATCCTTCGTCCGATGACATGCTTGGCCTGGTGGCGGCAAAAGATATTGTTGTGACAAATAATCAAGTTGACCAGGATCGCATCATTCAGGCCACGGTTATGACGCTGAACACCGCCGTCAATAACGCCGCAAATTTCTACGTTCAAAATTACAATTTATACCGCTATGGTTACCTGAGACTTTACGGCGGTCTGATTCAAAATGCCAGGGGAGCCGTCGGACTTGTTGGCACCCCGTATACGAGAAAAGGCTATTTGAAAGACTACCGCTGGGATCCGAGGCTGGCGGACATGACTCCGCCACATTACCCGGCGCTTTTTGCCCTGCGCAGAATAGCCTGGTGGGACTAGTTGGGCGTCTGATGAAATAATAGCAAGTCTGTTATTGCGAGGCGTTCTTTGCCGATGCAATCGCAACTTTTCAGCCCACGAAACACACTAAACAAACAAAATAAATGAAAATAATGCTAAAGGATTTATGGTTTTCGTGATTCGTTGATTCCTTTCGTTTATTTTGTGTGTTTCGTGGGCTGAATAGATACGGAAAGCTTTACTAAACCTCCCGTTTTTGCTAATCCCGGAATACTAAAGGTTCTTATGTCTCGACTATGGCTATTTCTTTGTTGAGGCAAAGGCTTGGTAAAGCTGAATAGCAAAAAAAAAGACGAGATGTACTCGTCTTTTTCGAATGAACCGTCTATTAACGATGTGGCTCCCTATTCCAGGATTGCCACAACGCGATCCCCGATTCGCAGCTCCGGACAGACGTATTCTCCCACGGCCGATCTTTTAGCCACAGTTCCCTTGTCCGTCACTTTGACCAGCTGAACTTTTCCCAAAACGGTATAGTTGCCGCTACCATTGTCTTTTCGCAAAACATCCACAATTTTACCCTCGGCCTCCGGATCGGCAAATTGCCCCTGCCATTCGATCAGGGCAAGATCGTTACGCAATTTGACGACCGTCCCACGGCAGGTCTGCTCTGTTTTTTCTTTGAACAAATCGCCGGTATAGATGTATTCGACGACATCCGCCGCTTCATCGTCGGATGGTGCGACATCTTTTGGGGGAGAATCTTTTTGCTCATTTTGTTGTGGAGGAGCGGCGCTTATTGATTGAGCCAATGATACCGGCACAGTCTCGACCGGTTTGACGCTCGTCGGCGTATTCTCCCTGGGTGCCGCCGAAAATGTATTGGGGCTGCTTTTGGGGACCTCTATTTTTTGGGCGCTGCTTGCTTCTTTCTTTTCAAAAGATTCAAAATTTCTTTTATTTTTGCCAATATCAAAATCGTCCAAATCATAAGATTTCGATGAAGAATTGGAGGCGTCCGATTTCTTACGGGCGAAAACTTCGGGAAGCAAGGTCGCCCTGATGAGAATGACGAGCTCTTTCTGCTGCTGCTCCTCTTTGGAAAAACCAAATAAATATTTCAGTCCCAGGAACCACCACGGCAAGTCCTTGAGTATCGGCACGCCCTTTCTCAGGGAAACTGTTTCTGTCGAATAAAGCCCGCCGATAAGCGTCTCTTCTCCGTTATACAGTTGCACAAAAGAGTTCGCCTGCGACTTTTTGATAATGGTCGTCACCAGGTCCGGAAATGCCTGGCTGCGCTCCACGTGAATGTTCATAAAGATGGCTTCGCCGTTTTCCTTATCGGCAAGGATGTGCGGCGTGACTTTCATAATCGTTCCGGTACTGTAAAAACGGTCGATGACGTTGCCGGCAAAATCCTTCTGTTTGATTGAAAAATCCTGGCCTACCTGAATGGTGCCCTCTTTGCCTTCCATGACCATGATGTGAGGTTGGGCAAGCACTTTGCCGTAATTTCTTGAATCGAACACTCTTAATAACCCGTCCACATCGACGCCGTAGAGTCTTTCCGGAATTTTGATTTTGAGGCTGAGGAAATCCTCGCTCAGGGACAACGCCCCGACCTGGTCGGCGGAAATGTCGACATCTCCCTGGTAAAAGGTGCTCCAATCGATGCCTATCTCTTTGAGCGTCTTCCGATCACCTTCGAAAAAGATCGCCTCTATTTTGACCTCACGAGTCTTTATGCTCAGTTTCGCGCCGTCGCCGATATCCAGGAAAGATTTGTCATCATAAGCAATACTTTCTTCGGACGCTTCGATGATTTCCAGGAAATGTTCTTTCTCGACGTACCAAAGTCCGCGCTTGCTGAGGATCATTTCCAGAGCTTTGCGCCACGCCAGGCTCTGAATGTCGATGCCAACTTTGCCTTCTCTTTTAGCCGGATCGTGGATGGGCTTACCGATGAACTGTATGGAGAACTCGCTCAAGAGGTCGACCGCAGTTGAATAATCCAAATCACTCTTGACCGAAATCAACTGATCCGGTGGAGTATATTCTTCTTCCGGCAGGCGATCCTGCGGGTTGACAATGGCCGACAATCCGATAAGCAGCGCAAAAATCCATTTGATAATTTTTCTTATCATTTTTCACTTCTCTCTCTATTGTGATACAGTCAACACGAGCGAGCCCAAACCAGACATGTCAAAGATGGCCTTCCCTGTTTGGGTACTGATCTCGCGAAGATATCCTCCGTTAATTTTGTCGCCTTTTCTTATTTTAACAAATTTCCCATTTGGCAGCTTGATGAGCACGGAATTCGGCGTTATTGCCAGGATCCTGCTGTCTGATGCAATACTTGGCAAGTCAGGGTTCGCAGATTTCACGCTCTTAAAGGAACTTGAAGCCGACGATTTTGGCGCCGGACCCACGGCGCGGACATTCGTTGCCAGGTTCGTACTGCCCATTTTGACGAGCTGGGCCAGTTTTATGGGCTCGCCCGCCGCCCCGGCCATCTCACGTATGTCGGGACCTGCCTTTTTGTTGAATCCTTCGACAACCATGTTAAACTCGATCTCTGCATGCCTGCCGCCAGCTTTGAGCCTCTTTTCTTCCGCTATCTTGCTGACCTCCATGGATTTTATGCTATAAAAAACCGGTCCGTTTTCCAGGTACCAAAGCAACTGATAAAACTCATCGAATTTGCTGTTTCCTTCCAGGTCGTAGGTTCTTTTTTCCACGGATGACAGCGAGTCGGTTTTCCTGTAGCTCAAGCTCACTTCAAGCCCGGAGCCGGAGCGTTTCAGCTCGCGCACGATATAATCATAGGTTTCGCCCGGTGTTTCTGCCGAAGCCAGGACGCCCTTTTTACCTTCGCTGATCTCGATCAATCGATCGTAATAGTGATACATTTCAATAAGATTGACTTCCATGACGCGAAGGTTCTCCAGCTTTTCGGCCTTTTCTTTTCGCTCTTTGTCGATTGCGTGGAATCTTTTGACCTGGTGGCCATAATGATAATAAAAGCCGACACCTATCAGTATCGTCCAAAAGATGGAGATGATCAACGTATTCCTTACAGCATAAGACATGATGACGTTCCTACTTTTTGCCGCTTTTTTTAGTGGTTGCTTTTTTGGGCGGTTCTTTTCTTATTTGGCAATCCAGTTTCAACCGAATAGCCTCTTTCTCGCTCTCCTCGGACTCGACGACATTCATCACCATACTTTTTGCGATAAATCTCTCCAGCTCTGCCACCTGCTTTCGATCCGAGAACTGGCTCTCGATGAGGAGCCTGCCGGCTGAAGGAGTTTCCAGACGCTCCAGGTAAAATGGGCCGACCTCCTTGAAGGCAGCGGAAACCGTTTCTATTGTCGGAGTCCAGCGGGTCGTGTTCTGGTTGAGCGAATCCAGCAGAGACACTGTCTTCTCCAGGATGGCCATCTTGAGGCCAAGGCTGTCCAATTCCGACTGCACCGATGCTTTGGATTCGATCTCTTTTTCCATAGTTGTGACTTGCTGTTCGGCGTTCTTTATATCCATGGCTTTCACGATAATCTGGTGCGTCAGAAAGAGCACGCAGGCAAAGAGAATAAACAACATGGCTGCGCCGTGCCAGGCAATTTTATACACGGATTGTTTATCGCGAATGCGCCGGGGCAAAAAGTTGTGGTTGTACGGCAAAAGACTTTTGCGATCCAGCGCCTTGAGAGCCAGGGAAACGGGAATTCCATACTCTTCGATTTTAGTGAGCTTTTGATCGATGTCGCCGGAAATGATGGCTCTATTGCTGTTAAAACCCTGAACGGGTAGGGCAGGCAATTTTCTTTTAAAAAACTGCAGCGCATTTGCCTGGTGAAATTCTCCGACCAGGAAAAGTCGGCTCAAAGGACCGATGTTGCCGGAATCGAATTCGAACAGAATTTTAGAAAATACGGTTTCGCAAATCGTTTCCGAGTTCGAGCCTTCGTCGATGGTCGGGATGACCGCGATCACCAGGTCGCCGTGCATGAAAAAGATCTTTG
Source organism: Candidatus Zhuqueibacterota bacterium RBG_16_48_16 (assembly GCA_001771235.1). Taxonomy (GTDB): domain Bacteria; phylum Zhuqueibacterota; class Zhuqueibacteria; order Residuimicrobiales; family Sediminimicrobiaceae; genus Sediminimicrobium. Next base: position 1,795 of record METF01000116.1, on the reverse strand, counting down.
TAAATGCTTTGGCAAAAACAATCACAGCGCCGTATTCTTCCTTTTCAAGGCTATAGCTCTGTTTGATCTCGTGGGCTAAAGCAAATTCAATGGTATCGATGAGCTTAATGTTCACCTGATTGGATTTGGAAAATTTATTGATTTCCAACAACATCGATGCCAACACCAGCGGGTCATCGTGCAGCAGGCCCAATATTCTTGTGTTGTGATGTTTTATAAAGCCGATGTGATCCAGTTTCGCTGGCAGCCTGACGTCTTCGTTAAATTCCCGCCAGATGGCCTTCTTAGTCTTTGTGATATTTGATTCTTTTATATTGGCGATATTTTTATAGAGAACGTTCGAGTCGTTGAGATTAAATGAAACAGAAGTACGGCTCGGGCACAATCGATGCACCAATTCACTGATGACATCCAGGTTGGATTGCGCTTGGGAAATTAATGTGCTTGAGGTCTGTTCTTCAAAGTCAGCAAGCTGTATCTCGAGTGTTTTTTCATCGCTGCCGGCGTTCGGCTGTTGAGTTTTGTCCCCGGCCTGGCTGCCGTTTGCATATTCTTTCGATTGATCCAGTTGTTCGTAAAGCTTGAATGTTTCCAGTTTTTCGACGACAGGTTTGTTATTACCTTTGCTGATCAACGCCGCCCGGAGGTAGCTTCCGTCGATAAATATGCCCAGTGAATAGTTCATGCTCTTTTCCTATTGAAGATGATTTAAAAGTTCATAGATGCGTTTTTTATTGTTGGCAAAGTCAATCGCATTTTCTTTCGAGATGAATCGGTTATTGTACAACCGCACCAGGTCCTGCTCCAGTGAGACCATGCCTGATTTGCCACCCTCGCTGATCATTTGATAAATTTCCTGCGTGTTCTTGTTGCGTATGGCCGCTTTGACCGATGTGGTGACCAACATCACCTCTTTGGCCAGCACCAGCTTGTTATCCAGCGAGGGAATGAGCTTTTGCGAAATGATGACGCGCAACACATCGGCCAGGCGGTTGCGCACGCGGTCTTGTTCTTCACTCGGACACTCGGCAACGATTCTATCGATGGATTCGACGGCCGAGCCGGTGTGCAGGGTGGAAAAAACCTTGTGGCCGGTGTCGGTGATCTCCAGACAGGCCATCATGGTGTCCGGGTCGCGCATTTCGCCGACGACGATGATATCGGGATCCTGGCGCAACGCCTGAACCGCGCCTTCTTTAAAGCTAAGCACATCCCGCCCGACTTCGCGGTGGCGGATGATGCATTTATCGGATTGATGAATATGCTCGATCGGATCGCCGATGATGACGATGTGGCCTTGCGAGGTTCGGTTGTTGGCATCGATGATGCTGTCCAGGGTCGTGCTTTTTCCCGAGCCGGTTATGCCGGTAAGCAAAACAAGCCCTTGCTTTTCATGGTTCAGCGACAACGACTTGGATATATTGGGGTGGAAGCCCAATTGTTTATAAGGATATACTTCATCCGCAATCGCCCGCATATTCAAGGCTAAATGATTCAGGTCAAAGTACATGCTCGCTCTCCAGCGAGACGGTTTGCCATTGAGATTTAATCCGAAGGAAAAATCCAGTGCTTTGGTGATGAGCAAATGCGCTCTCTGGTTTTCGCTCAACAGACTGTGGCAGATCATGTCCGCCTGCAATGGAGGGTAGGTGCCCAGCTCCGGCTGGGGCGCTTTTTTGCCAAAAATGCGGAACCAGATGCGGTCTGTTGCACAAGCGCCGCCAACCTCGATGTCCGATGCTTCGACTTCTTTCATACGAGCAAGAAATCCATAGAACTGTTTTTGTAATATCTG
>METF01000115.1:5724-6826 GCA_001771235.1 Candidatus Zhuqueibacterota bacterium RBG_16_48_16 | reverse complement strand
AGTCAATTGGCTGTCCACTGGTTCTTGTATAACCATCAAATCATCGATCAGTTTTAAACGCTCAGTCGCAACTTCTTTTCCTTGTTCTTGCCACGTGATATAAAAAACCTCGATACAACTGACCATGGAAATATAAAGCACTGCATCAGCATCAAGCGCTTTCTGTAGTAAGGCTTCCACCTCAGTGGCACCTTCTTCGTTTTCGATGTAGGTCAAGAGAGAAGATGTGTCCAAAACGTATTGGGTCATAATAGGGCTTCTTTTTCACGTTCGACCAATAGAGCGTTAACAAGATTGCCGTTACCTGATCCTTTGAGTTTCTTCATTGCTTCGATAGCTTTTTGTCGTTTCAAAGCTTTTTCAACTGCTTGAGCGTCCTCAAATTTTACTGTCAAGCGTGTTTCAGGTGGCAGTTGTAGAGATTGCAAAAGGTTTTGCAATTCCGAAAGTGTGACGTGTTCGACCGTTGACATATCTAAATCTCCTGTTCATACTATGACTACACACCAATTATGTTCAGAGGCGTAGCGTCGCTGGATTTTTCGCCTATTGTCTGCGTGAGCTCATCACCTCACTTTAATCCTTACGATTGACTTTTCCATGAATTTATCATCAAACTTACTTCTCGCCCGCGCCTAACCTGGCTATGCTAGCCCATTGGTATCCCTGTTTGCATGATATTTTCTAAAAAAGTAGCCGGCTCCACATGAGCCGATTCTTCCGGCGTATAGCCAAGCGCTTCTATGGGTTGCCAAAGCCGCGCTGCAGCGATGCCCAACAACTCTAATCGTTCCCGCGTGCTCATATCTTTAAAGGCCGAGGAAACAATGACCAAATCAATATCGCTTCCTTCCCTGGCTTCTCGGCGTGCATGCGACCCAAACAAGATGGTTTGTTCCACCACAATCCCCATCTTTTTTAGTTGCTCGCAATATCGCGTTATGATCTTTTCAGTCTCGGATCCTGGCGAAGCCATGCAATAACCTCTTTAGGGAAACGGTTTTTTTGCATAGGAGATGGATACTGTCTGGGGCCGATTTTATCAAAAAAACCAACAAAGCGCAAGGGAAATTTTGGCTTCTATTTGGAGTGCATCGATTGC
>METF01000115.1:1060-5618 GCA_001771235.1 Candidatus Zhuqueibacterota bacterium RBG_16_48_16 | reverse complement strand
GATGCTATTTGCCCGATTTTATCAAAAATACCAACAAAGCGCAAGGGAAATTTTGGCTGCTATTTGGAGTGCATCGATTGCATCGATACATGCTGCAACAGCCTGTTCTCAGACCATGATATTATATGCGCCCCAAAGCCGCGAGGCCCGCAAGGCGCAACCGGCTACCTGAGATACAACAGCTTCCGAGTTTTAATCAGGCTTTCCGATTCCAGCCGGCAAATATATACGCCACTCGCCACACACATTTCGCTCCGGTCGGTCCCGTCCCATGAAAAGCTATGCGTTCCCGGCGCCATTTTGCCTGACACCAGGGTTTTGACAAGCCGACCGTTCAGGCTGTAGACGGCGAGTGTCACATTTTCAGAACGCGGCAGCAGAATGGTGATAGAAGTTATGGGATTGAAAGGGTTAGGAAAGTTCTGCATCAGCTCTAATTTTTCCGGCATGGTATTGTCAGCTTCCACTTTAGCCGGAGCAGCTATGGCCCAGTCCACGGCCGCATCAAAGAGGCGCCAGCCGTCGTCTGTCAGCAGAGGGCCGCTGCCGTCGTAGAAAAAGAGTCCCACGCGCCTTGCCGGTGCCGGAATGGTCATCATCATCGAGCCGCTTTCATAGGCAAAAATCAAGCTCTGCTCTTCATTGCCCGGCACGCTGGCAATGCGAATCGCCTGATCGTTGGTAGCCGCCCAGTTCATATCAAAGATTTTATTGTGAACCTCAACTTGTCCGGATAAACCGGCAGCCAAGGGATGTGAGTCGTTGACGATCTGTATCATGGTGCCGCTCGTCCGGCCAACATCGATATTGGATTTGTTGCCGGTCATCCCCAGATCATCAAACAGTCGATTCTCCCAGCTAATGATCGGCACAGCGACATTAGTCAGGGTGTTTCTAACCCGCGTCGGATTTACCGTGGAAGAAATCAATACCAGTTCCATGCCATCTGCCTGCTCAGCAGAAACCAGCTCATCCTCCGCCACCTGAAGCTCAAAGCCAAGCAGCGCCAGCCGTTCTTTCACTTTTCCATCGCCGGCATTCAACAGCGTATCGCCCACAACAAAGAGCGCTTTGCTTGTCATGTCTCTTTGGCCGACGGTTATCATGATGGGATCGGTGGATTTGATCTGGCCGCTGTCATCGCGGGCAGCAGCGTAAATCGAATGGTAGCCCCTGGCCGCGTCCGACCAAACCAGCGAGTACGGCGCGCTATTCAGTGAACCCATCAACCGGTCGTTGCGGTAAAAGGAAACCTCTGTCACCCGGCCGTCGGCATCGCTGGCCTCAGCCGTTAAGGTGATGTCTGCCCCCATCTCGAAGGTATCGTTCGCCGAAGGTGTGGAGAGCACAACCTGCGGTCTTGTATTTGTCGGCCCAAAAATGCTCGCCCACACCGCTGTGGCGCGCAACCCATAGCGTGGATGATTCACGATCAATCTGCCATAGGGCCGCAGATCATCGTCGGACCGGTACTGCCAATTGTACACCATATCCAGGAGCGGATCGCTGTTGCTGTTCCATGACCAGGCGAGCCAATGGATGTTCTGTTCGCTGCAAAACTTGATGATCATTTCGGTGTTATAAGGTGCGGAGCTGAATTCACCCCAGCTAAATTCTCCGGCAATAATCGGCAATCCCTGATCCTTCATCGATTGCAGCTCATTTTCCACACCCCAGGGGCTGTTTTCGGAATTGGTGCCGCTGACGCCGTTGTAATCATCCCGAGTGCGCCAGTTGCCATAGAAATGAATGGAAAGGGCGACATTGTGCTGCGGATCGTGGTCAATAAGCTCCTTGCCGAACAGCTCCAGTCCACGCGGATTCTGGCCGCAACCGGACGCATCAATCACAAGCAAATTATTAATGCCATTGGCCCGAAGCTGGCTGACGGCCTCCTTATATGTTTCCCGCCAAATCTGGTAATTTGTCAAATTGTTGGCCGGTCCCCATTCATTGGCGATGTTCAAAATGACATATTTTTCAAATTCATTCAACCAGGATTTATTTGCGATCCAGTTAGCCACAATATCCCGAATCTGCTGTGGATCTTCGCCACAGGTGGCTTCGTGCAGCTCAACCATAGGGACGATGCGGTTTTTAATATATTCCTGGACGATATTTCTGCGTTTTTCCGGCGTATTGGAAATCTGCTGCCAATCCCAGTTGCTGAAACAAACCCGCACGGCATTGGCTCCCGTCCTGGCGATGTCGCGGATGGCGTTGAAATTATCAGTTCCATCTCCCCAGGTGTGGGTGTGATTGATGCCGCGCATGATAAATTCGTTGCCGTCGGCATCGTAAATCTTGCCGTCCAGCATAAAAAATCCGGTGGATTGGATATAGCCTGGTTTTTCAATTTGAGCATGCAGCAGGTGAGGCAACAGCACCATAACGAAACAGAATGATGTGAGAGCACGGGTGGTTTTTCTCTTAAAACCGATCATTTCAACTCCTCGTCCCATTACTGGCGCGCAAAAACAGTATAAATGGAATTAGAAAATTAATACTCAGCACTCTCATTTCTCTCAGCGGTTAAAAGATGATCACGTACTCATCTGCCGGAAGAGTCTGTCCTGGCAACCAGCATGTGAACTTTAAAAAAATATCATCGAAACAAAAGCGGCGCGAATTCCTGCAGATAATTGCGCCAATTGATCCAGGTGTGACCGCCAGTTGTTTCGTTATAAGCGACATCAAAGCCGTGTTTCCTCAACAGATTAACTGTGGCCCGGGATGTCTCGATGAGGAAATCGTCTTTGCCAGTGGCAAACCAAAGGAGCTTTAATTCTTCCTTTAGCTTAGGGTTTTCCAACATCGCCCCATGTTGTTCCTCCCATGCTGGAGCAGATGTCTCACCCGACGAACTGCCCGTGATGCCAAAAATACCAGAGCTAAAGACACCGACATAGGCAAAATTTTCAGCCATATTTATGGTCTGGGCGCCTCCCATCGACAATCCGGCCAGTGCACGATATTTTTTTTCAGTGGATACGCGGTAGTGATTTTCAACATACGGCATGATATCATTAAGGAAATCTTGTATAAACTCATCCGTCCGGGACTCACCTATCGGCTGACCCCGTCGAAAGGAGCCGGTATGGCCCGCAGGCATAACAACCACCATCCGCTTCGCCTTTTTTTCAGCGATGAGGTTATCGAGAATAAAGCCGGCGCGACCGACCGAAGTCCACGAATCGTCACAATCGAAAGCGCCGTGCAAAAGGTAAAAAGTCGGGTATTTGATCTTACTCGTTTCATATCCGGGCGGAGTGTAAACATGCATGCGGCGAAAGCGTTGCAGAGCCGTCGAGTAATAAGTCACCTCTGCGATCGCACCGTGCGGCACATCTTTGGTATCCATAAAGTCTGCGCCCGGAACATACACCAGACTCCAAACGTTGTCATTGGATTCGCTTACAGAGGAGCTACGGGGATCAACGACGGACAAACCGTCCACTTTGAACAGATAACGATATGCTCCGGGTTCTAATGGTCCAAGCGTCACCTTCCACACACCATTGTCTTGTTTCGTCATCTCCGCACCCTGACCGATGTTCGGAATATCGCTGCCGGTCAGCAGTACCGCTTGCGCATTCGGTGCATAGATTCTGAACTGCACCCGATTATTGGATAAAACTTTCGGTGAAACAAGCGTGTCATTTGGCGTCGACATTGGACGAAAATCCTGAGCACCGGAGCCTGAGCTAAAGACGAATAAGAAGGTCAAGAGAGTGCGGATCAACATTCTCACGCGACAAAGATAGATTTCTGTCATGGCATGGATTCTCCATATTCGTTGTTCCCTTTGTTTCTTATTACTACAACGACAAATTCTCAGACCTTGTCATTCTGAGCGATCCCGCCTTGCGGGAGAGTGAAGAATCTCGTTCGTCATATCGAATTGAGGTCGGAAATCAGAGATTCTTCGTCGCTTCACTCCTCAGAATGACAAAGTGTCGTCGTAGTATTATTTTAGCCGTTCGTTTATTGCGACTTTCGGAGAAAGAGCTTTATGTAGCTTTTCAACAACGATGTCATTAATCATTTTTGTCTTTTATAATCCTCTCCCCCTAACATTTTTTGTTCAAACTTTGTTCGATCAAGATTCCTTGACTGACATTCCGGCCCGGATGATTTCAATGATTTTATCAACTTCGTAAATGCACCCCGCCCAGATGCCGCCGCTGGCATTTTGCAGGGCGGCCCAAAGGCGGGTGTCATCGGGCAAACTCTCATTCGGACGGAGTCCCGGATGCAACTCGCGGTCATTGAGCATTCGGCCGGCTTCTTCAGGTGACAACTCCTCCGAGGCAGTGCCGATAAAATTAATTTCACCTCGCAAGTTTTTTTGGTCGATGACGATTTCGATCCTGTCGCCATCCCGCAGCCTGCCAATGGCACCGCCGGCAAGGGCTTCGGGCCCAATGTGGCCAATACAGGCGCCAGTGGAAACACCCGAAAATCGCGCGTCCGTTAAAATCGGCACACTCTTTCCCCAGGGAATATAGGTCAGCGCCGATGTCAATTGATAAGTCTCTTCCATGCCGGTACCCATCGG
>METF01000115.1:414-1039 GCA_001771235.1 Candidatus Zhuqueibacterota bacterium RBG_16_48_16 | reverse complement strand
GATATCGCCCGGCTTGACAGGATGGCTGCTCTGCCCCTTTATGGCTTTTATGGCATCTTTCTCGGAAACAAACACCCGTGCGGGACCGGTGTGCTTGTATACTTTGTTTTCATCGACAATCGATGGATCAATGGTTGTGGCTTTGATGACCGCTCCTTGTGGCGCGATATTGCCCGTCGGAAACACAACCGTGCTTGCCAACCCGGCTTTGGCCGCAGCGTCAGCATTCATAATGACATTTTGAAACTCGATGTGATCCATTTTTTTAAGATGAGCCTGGGCCGATCTGCGCCGCTCACTCGCTTCCCACCAATCCAGGGATTCATCGAGCGACTCACCGGTGGCCGTCAGCACGTCGGTATTAAGCAGGCCCATGTTGCGCAGATGCAGCATGACTTCGGGCACACCGCCAGCCATAAACACCTGCACCGTCGGATGATTGCGCGGGCCGTTCGGCAGGGCATCGACCAGCCGGGGCACCAGCTTGTTGATCCGAACCCAGTCATCAATAGTCGGCGGCTTGAGCTGTGCGGCGTGGGCAATGGCGGGTATGTGAAGGAGCAAATTCGTCGAACCCCCGAATGCAGCATGAACCAGCATGGCATTTTCCAATGACTTTTGGGTC
>METF01000115.1:0-242 GCA_001771235.1 Candidatus Zhuqueibacterota bacterium RBG_16_48_16 | reverse complement strand
GCCGCCGGGGGAGCCGCATGCCCGGCAGCCCATTTCGGCGGCATAATCTTTATCGATCAGCTTGTGGGCAAAACGGGCGCCGATGGATTGTATCCTGGCATTGTCCTCTCCCTGGATGGCCGGCAGTGTGACACCTCCGGGGACGATGATACCCGGCAAGCTGCCGCTGCCCGCCAGGGCGATCATCATAGCAGGCAGCCCCTTGTCGCAGGTGGCAATACCCATGACACCGGCCCGCTGGG
>METF01000114.1 GCA_001771235.1 Candidatus Zhuqueibacterota bacterium RBG_16_48_16 | reverse complement strand
GGGTGGAATGGTATGTGGTCGAACAGGACAGAACGAAAGGCCCGGTTTTGGAAGCCATCGAAACGAGCCTGAAAAACATGCGAAAATTGCTGTCGGCGTAAAAGCCGCCCGGCACTACAGGTTCTTTCCGGTCGTCGTCATAACCAGCTTGCCGTGCTTTACGCCCTTTCGGCTGATGAGCTGGTGCGCCACATCTTTGACGTCCCTGGCCTTACCTTTGACCGCCAGGACTTCCAGGCAATTGTTCTCATCCAGGTGGACGTGCATGGACGACACGATCTTATCGAGATAGCGATGTTGCTGCTCGGTCAGTTGTTCCTGCAATTCCCGTTGATGGTGGTCGTAAATGAGCGTTACCGTGCCGACCGTCTCCTCTTCTTCCCACGCCCACTCCTCCTTCACCAGCCGGTCGCGAACGAGATCGCGAAAGGCTTCCGATCTATTCGAATAACCGCGTTTTTTGATATGCTCGTCAAAACGCCTCAACAAATTTGTGTCCATCGAAACGCCAAAGCGGGTCACTCTTATCATCGTCATTTCCTTCAATAAAATAGTTGTGGATGAATTGCCGATTAAATTTAAAAACAATAATCCTTTTATCAAAGCGCCAAAAGATTCTTGTGGTGTGGTATTTATGTAAAAAGTTGCCTCAGACAAAAACTTGCCCTGAGTCACATAAACTCCAGACATTCCTGCTGAAATCACAGGCGGTTTGGCCGTAAGTTCCGAACTTTTGCCGCACGTCACACTCTCTTCTGGCTGAATTGCGTAAGGTTTTGTTGTCATTTCGCAAATTAACCCTAAGGAGGTTCAAATGAAAGCGAACAGAATAATGGGTGTTATAGCATTGGCCCTCTTTTTGTTCTTGAATGCCTGCAATAAAGAGGACAATCCCATCGGCGAAATCCCGGTAGCGCCGGATTTGCCGCCAGCCGCATCGATGACATTCGATCTGTCTTCGTTCAACACCGGCGGCAGCCAATTGGCCAAGAACGCGACGATCCAATCGAAAAACAATTTTAACAATGCCGCGGCCAGGGTCTTTATCATCAACAGCATCGTGCTGATCGGCATCACTCCACCTTCGGTTATTTTTGCCCAGGCTTTATCCCAACAACCCACGCTGGAATCGGACGGAAAATTCCACTGGGTTTTTGAGGCGCCTTATTTACTACTCCGCTACGAGGCCGACCTGGCCGGTTGGGTGGATAGAGAGAATCTGCGCGTCAAATGGGAAATGCGGGTCTCGACCCGGCAAACAAATCCGGCGTTAGATAGTTTTCTCTGGTACGAAGGTTATGCGAATATCGAAAACAGCCAGGGCCAGTGGACTTTTTACAACCCGCAAAAGCCGGACACTCTGCAAAAAGTCGCATTAATCGACTGGACTGTAGACGGGCCGGAAGATGCCCGCCTGAGCTTTTCCAATATCGATGAAGGAAGCGACGGCCTTGGCGATGTGCTGACCTATACGGTGCTTAGCAACGACCGGAAAATCGAATTTTACGACGAATCGACAGGATTTACCTCTATCATTTATTGGGATGCCGTGACCACCGCCGGCTATTTGCAGGTGCCCGATTATAATAACGGCCAGCCGGCCCACTGGGATGAAAATCACGATGATTTAGATGCGCCAGCATAAGCAAGACCGCATTAAAAAATACCCGGAAGCCGGGGACTTCCGGGTGGATTTTAAATTTTGATGGGCATTGAAGGAGATTCCTGCACGCGCAGGAATGACGCTGCGGCGGGCTGTCATGCCTGCGGATGCAGGCATCTCCGCCAATGAGTGAGGTCTTACAAATTTTCATATTTTTACCTTGATTTTCAAATATATTAAAATAATATTAAGCTCAAGGAAGTGATCACAGTTCTGGTCAGCGTACCAAGTGAACAATTAGACCGTCCGCGATTAAATTCAATCAAAAAAAGAGGAGGTCGCTATGGTAAAACATGTTACTGCTGCATTATTCTTTACAGTCCTTGTTTTATCCTTCATCGCCACACAACCGGCCAGTGCCGTAACCACGCTCGGCCACGGCGTTAATCTCACGGATTGGCTCAATACCGACGAAGCCTATTATGTTCAAACGACCCGCTATTCAAAAAAAGACTTTCAGGACTTGAAGGCTCTTGGTTTTGATCACGTTCGAATTTACGTCAACTTTACCACGTATGAAAATACGGCGCCGGAATACCAAATAAGTCCGATTTTCATCACCTGTTTGAATCGCGCCATTAACTGGGCGAGTGAGGTGGGCCTAAAAGTTGTTATTGCCAACACGGGCGAAGAAATTACTAATGAGAATAAGGATGTGATTAAAGATCGACTGATCGCAAACTGGAAGAACGTGGCAAAACACTATGCAGCGCAAGGCGATGTTGTATTGTACGAGATACTCGTACGCCCGACCAGCAGAATAAGCGCGGAAAACTGGAACGGTGTAGCTGCCGAGGTCATCAAGGGCATTCGCGAGGTGGATGCAACCCATACTATTGTCGTTGGCCCCGTAGCACTCTATTCCATAGATGCGCTTGGCGGGCTGGCAAAATTTGATGATGCCAACATACTCTATGCCTTTGAGATGTTCGATCCGATTCTTTTTACCCGACAAGGTCAGACGGTCAATGAAGTTGCTTATAACACCGTGGATGTTCCATTTCCTTATGAGGCGGCAAAAATGCCAGCCATGGATGCTGCAGACCAGGGAACTTTAGCTGCGGATGCTTACAACAATTACGCAAATGCTGGCACGGCTGATTATGTAAAACAGCGAATCGACCTGGCGGCCAAGTTTGCATCCGATAACGGCGTTCCGGTTTGGTGCGCACGTTTCGGCACCACAATAGGCACTAATTATAACAGCACAAAGGGAAGGGGCTGGTATGTTCCAGATCCTGACCGGAACGCCTGGCACCAAGCCGTGGTCGAACAATGTGCAGCAGATGGCATAGCGTGGACTTTGGCGAGCTACCGCAGCGATTTTGGCATCTTTTACGATTTTAATCTCGATCCGGATGTGTGGATGTTTTATTCAGCGTTCCCGTATGATGTCAATGCAGGATTTGTCGGAGCACTCGGCCTCGCACCTCCCCCACCAGAAGGATACGCTCCCGATCCATTAGCAGAAGGAATAACCATATTTGATGATGAGGCTACGGAATTGGCTCGTGTTGGCTGGTGGCTGGGCGACGGCGAGCCCAACTTTTTTGTTGAAAACAATCCGGTTTCCGGCCCGTACTGCATGGGCATTTTTTATCCCGGCCAGTATAATGCCGTCGACTTTTTCTTTCCATTGTATCTTGATATGTCTCTACTGGCAGAATCCGGGTATGTGCTCGACTTTTTTATTCGATGCGATGATCCAACCGGTCATATCGAGGCTCGTTTCGAGGATGCTAACGAAGACCTGGAAGAGAGACCCTGGCGCATGAATTACCATATCGATAACACCACAGTGCCTTTTAATGGCGAATGGCAGCGAATTACGCTGCCGCTAGCGGATATGCAGGATCAGGGTGCATGGGATCCGGATGATCGTAGCTGGTATAATCCTGAGGGCCTTTTTGATTGGGCTTTTGTTCAGCGCTTTCAATTTGTCTCCGAAACAGCGGCACAACCAAATACGGAAATTTATATTGACCGAGTGCGTATCGTTTCGCCAACGTCTGTGGAGGCAAACAGAAGCCAAACACCTGATGGCTTTCGCCTGGAAGCCAATTATCCGAATCCGTTTAATCCTGCAACCTCCATTGAATACAGCCTGGCGAAGAACGGATTCATTAATCTGTCTGTATACAACGTAAGAGGTGCACTAGTTAAAACCCTCGAACGCGGCAATAAGACGGCTGGCGTGCATCGGCTTTCCTGGGATGGCACGGATAACAATGCAAAGCCTGCTCCCAGCGGTGTATACTTTTATGAGTTAAAGGTAAATGACGAGAGCCTGGTAAAACGTATGTTGCTGATGCGTTAGTTTCTTAATAGCATGATCAAGGTAACCTTCTCAAAGAAGGTTACCTTGTTAGCGGCTAATGTGCTAAAGAGCAACAACAAAAGACGGAAAATCAAAAGATGCAAACCGCGCACAACTTTCAACCTGAGGAAACAACATGAAAAAGAATGTCGGCAGTATTGACAAAACCATCCGCATAATCCTTGGATGTGCTGTTATCGTTTTGGGGATAATTTTTAAATCCTGGTGGGGCGTTTTGGGTTTAATACCTTTGCTGACCGCGCTCTTTGGCGTATGCCCGGCCTATCTGCCTTTTGGCATTTCTACCTGTAAAAAAGAGACCACATGAAGAACAGCTCTTCTTCCGATCCAAACACCTTTTTGCCATCTATCGACTTTTTTATGAGCATCAAGCCCGCTTCAGTTGCCGCGCATTCATTTTCCAGCGACTATTCCTACCTTTGCTATGTTGCGCTCTATCAGTTTGCCGCATCGCTTTGCCGCGGCAAAAAGGTATTGGATGCCGCCTGTGGCCTGGGATATGGTAGTTATTATCTCGCACACCTTGCCAGCGATGTTATCGGTATCGATATCGCTGCCGATAACATCGCCTATGCACAACAGCACTACCAAAGAGCCAATTTAAACTATCTCTGCGCTGACGCCACCGCGACAGATTTTGAGGCTTGCCAATTCGAAACGATTGTTTCCCTGGAGACTTTTGAACATATCCCGCCTGAAAAAGCTTTGACATTTCTCAATGAATTGAAGCGCCTGCTCAAGCGGAACGGCCATTTGGTCATCTCCACGCCGAATCGCGATGTCTATCGCCAAATCAGTGTCACGCCCGGCCACGTGAATGAGCTGACGGTCCCGGAATTCTCAAGGCTCCTGCACCATGTGTTTGAATCGTGCGAGCCGTATTACCAAAGAAAAGGGGTATTAAAACAGGCAAAGGCCTTTTATGCCAGCGTGAGAAAAGACCGGTTCAAGCTGCGACGCTTCATTCCCAAATGGTTAAAAAGCAGTTTTAAAAAAATATATGCACCCCAATTACAGCAAGACCATGCAAAAATTCTCTCCCAGCTCCAGGTCGGCAGGGCTAATAGCGTGGATGAGGTCAATGATGCTGTTGTGCAAGTATGGGTGAGCCGGAAATAAGATTTAGGAAAATAGCTTGAGCTGCCCGTTTTGAAAACAAGGAATTAAACATGAAAAAAATTAATCGCCGCTCGTTTTTGTCAACGGCTTCAGCCGTTGCATCCTCGTTCATGATCGTCCCGCGATATGTATTAGGCGGAAAAGGTTACACAGCGCCCAGCGACAAGCTCAACATCGCCGCCATTGGATCAGGCGGCATGGGCGCTGCCGATCTCAAAGAGATGACCGAAGAAAATATCGTTGCCCTGTGCGATGTGGACTGGGATCGGGCCAGCGAGACGTTTATGCAATTTCCAGATGTCCCCAAATATAAAGATTTTCACATCATGTTGGAAAAGCAGAAGGATATTGATGCCGTCATAGTGGCCACTCCGGACCATGTGCATGCGTGTGCATCGATGGCTGCCATAAATGCCGGAAAGCATGTTTATACAGAAAAACCGCTGACCCATACCATCTCTGAGGCGCGTACGCTGGCCGAAGCGGCGCGACATGCCGGCGTTGCCACGCAAATGGGCATACAGGGACATGCCATGGAAGAGGCTCGGCTGTTGTGCGAATGGATTTGGGATGGCGCTATCGGCGCCATTCGCGAGGTACATGCCTGGTCGCCACATCCGGTGTGGCCCCAGGGCATGGATCGACCGACGGAAACTCCGCCAGTACCCGATACACTTGATTGGGAGCTGTGGATAGGACCGGCTCCCTATCGGCCCTATCATCCAGCCTATTTGCCAATGAAATGGCGGGGCTGGTGGGATTTTGGCACAGGCGGCCTGGGCGATATGGGCTGCCACATCTTTGACCCCATCTTTTGGGCGCTCAAGCTCGGCCATCCTGAAAGTGTCGAAGCCAGCCATTCCTATTTCGTCGCCGAGGCGTTGAACTGGGATAAAAAGAAAAATACAGAAACCTATCCGCGCGCCTCTATTGTGCGCTACAAGTTTCCGGCTCGCGGCGATATGCCCACGGTGAAATTGATCTGGTACGATGGCGGCCTGATGCCGGACCGCCCGGAAGAACTGGAGGAAGGCCGAAAAATGGGCGATCAATTCGGCGGCGTATTGTACATTGGCGATAAAGGCAAAATCCTCACTGGCTCGCACGGCGCCAGAGGCCTGCGCATTATACCGGAAACCAAAATGCAAGGATATCAGCGCCCGCCAAAAACCTTACCCCGTTCCATCGGCCATCGGCGGGAATGGATTGCCGCCTGCAAAGGCGGCGAAGCAGCGGGTATGAATTTCGATAAAGCCGGACCGCTCACCGAGGTCGTTTTGCTGGGAAATATCGCTTTGCGTGTCGATAAAAAACTGCTGTGGGATGCAACAACTATGCGCTTCCCCAACGCACCGGAAGCAGATCAATACCTCCATCACGAATACCGCCCCGGATGGGAATTGTAATAGGCGGCAGCGCCGTCTCCACGTTCTGTTGTTGTTTTAAAAATAAATCCACCCGATCAGTGCCAAAAGTGACAACAGTGTTACCGGGACTCCCACCCTGGCATGATCTTTAAAGGAAATTTCGATGTCAAAAGCCTTTGCTTGTTCGATAACAATCAG
>METF01000113.1 GCA_001771235.1 Candidatus Zhuqueibacterota bacterium RBG_16_48_16 | reverse complement strand
AACCGGCGCCTGCACCGGTTGTCTTTCTTTCGCCTCGGATGTCGGCTCCAATTTGGCAACTTTTTTACTGCAAAATGTCAGAACGGACAGTAGCATCATCAAGCTCACGCTCAAACCGATAAGAATTCGTTTTTTTTGCATTGTGTGACTCCTTTCCTGCCTGCTTAATTCATGAATGGACGGAATGTGCGACGCACTTGTAACCAAAGTTTTGTTGCCGTGAGGCAAAAGAACAGGCTACTCTTCAGTTGTTCAATTAGTGCGTCGCACCTATGTCGTTTTTGTGAATTATTCAGGCCTGGTTATTTTTTGCCTTTGTTGGTTATGATGGCGTCTACATTGCCTGCAATTTGAGTGAATCGCAGCCGCATTCTATCCGTCATTTTTACCAGCTCTTTTTCAAGACCTTCCGTATCTGCCATAAGCTTGTTCACCGATTGCAGGGTTGTTCCTGTTGATTGCGATTTGGTGATGTTGATCTGGGTCCTGGCTTTTGCCAGCTCATCCTTTGCGGCGGTGATGTCCTCTCTTTCAGCCAGCCGATAGGCGGCTGCAATGTGACCTTTGGCATTTGCCAGGGGCATATAAAACGACCTCATCTCCTCCAGTCGTCGTTTCGCCTGTTTTAATTCTTCGGCGGCTTTGACTCTTTTGCCCTGCTTGTGCAACTGTTGCGCCTGGTCGATGTGCTTGTCAACCGCGTCTACATTCTGGGTCAGAAAATAGACGGTGTTTTCTTCTAAAGCCGCAACCCAGGGTGTTTTTTTCTTCGAGCATGCGGAGATCAGAATGAACCCGATCAACAGAATCCCGGTGATTGCCTTTGCTTTCATTTTTTGTACCTCTTGTTTTAGTCTTTTGATTTATATGACGAACATTTATTGTGTACACTATTTTCGTTTAGGCCAGGGGGACCATTTGGGTGAAACATTGCCGCCATTCTTTGTCAGTTGCCGCAATTTCGAGCCATCCGGATTCGCAACATAAATATCCCAGACACCGCTTCTGTTCGAGGCGAACGCCAGCTTTAGCTCGTCAGGCGACCATGAAGGATTTTCATTGTTGCCGGCGCTGTCCGTCACCCTCTGCACCGTTTCTCCGTTAATGTCGATGGTGTAAATTTGAAAGCCTTTTTCTTCCCGCGAGACATAAGCGATCAAATCGCCTTTGGGCGACCAGGCGGGAGAAGCATTGTAGCGATTTTCAAAGGTCAATCTTCTTACATTTCCACCCTCGGCATCCATCAGATAAATTTGCGGTGAGCCGCTGCGGTCGGAGGTGAAGGCGATTTCCCTGCCGTCGGGCGACCAGGAGGGTGAGGCATCAATAGCCGGGCTATTTGTCAATCTTCTCAGGTTTCCTCCTTTTGGGTCCATGCTGTAAATATCCGAATTGCCGTCCCATGACAGGGTCAAAGCTATTTTCTTGCCATCGGGTGCCCATGCCGGCGCGCTTTGCATGCCTTTGATTCTTGTCAATCCGGTTACCACCCTGTCGGCGATATTCATGACGTGCAGACGAGGGTATCCTGTCTCATAGCTCGTGTAGATCAGCTTGTCTTTATCTGGCGACCAGCTCGGCATCAGGTTCAGAGAATGCGTGAAGGTCAATTGCCGGGGGTTATAGCCGTCGTAATCGATCACAAAAAGTTCCTTGGCTCCGTTGATTTCCTTTACATAAGCAATTTCCGTGTTTGCTATACCTCGTTCGCCAATGAGGTAAAAGACAACCTCGTCGGCCACGTTGTGCGCCAGCGTCCGTTCGGAATTGATCTCAGCCTGCCACTGTTTGTTAAAAATAAATTGTTTCGAAGGCAGCTCCTGTAATTGCACGGTCAGCGATAATTTGTCATTTCGAACAAAAAATTGGCCATCCAGCCGAGCCGTCGCCGTTTCCTGGCCGTCGCTCAAAGGCAAGGATGATCGGCCATCGTATGCCAGTGTTGCCGTTGAAGAAATGACCTTGAAAAATCCGGATAATTCGAGATCATTGACAAGAGTCTGGCGAATCCTCGCCGCTGTCTCGAAATGCTCCGAGAAAAAATACGGAATGTCAATCACCACAGGTTGAAATCCTTGTGATTGCAGCTTCAGGTACACTTGCCTCTGGCTCCGGACAGTGCCGAACAGCAGGCAAAATAAGAGACAGAGAAAAACGATGATTGTTCGAAAAAAACTTACCGTCACTGTGTCGCCTCAAATTCGATGTGAACGATCAGTCTGTCTCCGACAAATTCCTCAGGCAAAGGGGGCAGAATGCCTGCGGAATGGACTGCCCTTAAAGCGGCTTGATCAAAAAGATATCTACCCGAGGATCTATCTAAAGCGATGTTTTCAATATGGCCGTTTCTAAAGACCTCAAAACGGATGTTGACGTTCAATGGAGAGTTATTTTCATTTGCCTGATAGGGCGGAAGCCAGTTGCTCTTGATCCGATTCCGCAAAAGGTTGAGGTAATAGGAAAACGGAAAGTCCTTCACCTCAACCTGGAGCTTTTTCGACGTATCTTCTATTGGGAACGGGTTCTCTTTCATTTTTTCGGGCTTGATTTTTTTCACCGCCTGCGGCACTTCACGGCGAGCCGCTGGTTTGGTTGCCATGTCCTTTATATTAGCCACATCTTTTTCGATGGGCTGCGGTTCATGTGGCTGCGGCTTACTCTGCACTGCCGCCTGCTCGGCAATTTTTGGAATGAGGAATTCTATCTCGGTAAAATCCTGAAATTTCGTCCAATGACGTGAATGAACGTTCCAAATAAAAGACGCCAGAAAAAGGAGTGCATGTACTAGAAGAGAGAGCAACAGATAATATCTCATTCCTAAATAGCCATAATTTCATTTCACGAGCTGGTCCGAATAGCGCCTTACCTTGGCGAGCATATCATGAATCTCAAAAGGTTTTTTCAGATAATCGTCAGCACCGAGCTCGAAAGCTTCCTTTTCATTAAAAATATTTGTAAATGCCGTCATAAACAGAACAGGAAGCCGGGGGAAAAGCTTTTTGAGCCGAATTAACAAATCGAGATCAGCAGAGTCATGCTGTTTGACATTTAAAATGACTAGAAAGGGGTCTTTTTTTTTGATCAAATCCAGTACCTTGTTTGCGTTTGAGCAGGTAATGATGCCATAATTTTCCTTTTGCAGTACTTTTTTAAAAGCGATCAAAATAGCTGGATCTTCATCAAAAACGAGGATCGATTTTCTCATAGCCTGGTTATCTTTTATTCGATCGAAACGATTATGATGACAATGACTATCTAACCTGATTCATTCACAAATCGTAGCTGTAGGGGCGAAGCATTCTCTTCAGCGACTCTCTTTCTTACTATGAATCTTGCAGAGTGCTTCGCCCCTACTGAAAATGAACCCGATATATCGATCTGTCCATTTTCCGAAACATAGCTTGCTGCGCGTTGCCTCTAGTCAATTTGTGTGCCAGAACCGTGAATCATCTTTAACGTGGATAACTAACAGTTTTGCAAAAGCTTATTCCCCGGGCTAAAGAGCGTTGAATTGATCAACCGTTTTGCGGCCTGTAAAGGTTGTGATCATTATGTTTTTTTGTTAACAGCGCGTTTCGAGCTGCGGATTGCTACCCGGGAAGAAAAGAACCGCCGAAATTGGTATCTTAGAAATCAAATTTCTCCATTTTTGAGCATTATTTGTCTGTCTGCCTGTTTGCAGCAGACGATTCCCCGGAGATTATGTCGTGTTTAATACTATATTTCGCAATTCTATTGCGCAACATCACCCTGGAAATCCCCAGTATTTTTGCAGCCTGAACCTGATTGCCGGAGGTGTGTTGCAGCACTTGAATGAGCAATTTCTTCTCAGCTTCTTCGATGACCAATCGGTAGATCTGCCCCTGGTGTTGCTGTAGCATCTCGGGCGAAACGACCACGCCTCTTTCGATTTTGTTTTCCGGATGCCTGCTGCTCTCCGGCTTTTGGAATTCCTCTAAAAAGAGCTCGGCCGAGATCGAATTCCCTTTACACAGCACAATGGCGCGGCGAATCGTGTTTTCCAGCTCGCGAATGTTGCCAGGCCAGTGGTATTCAAGCATGCACTCTGTTGCCTCTGCCGTAAGAGTGAGGGGATTTTTTTTGAGCAATTTGCAGTGCTTGTCCAGAAAATGATGGATGAGTTCCAGTATGTCTCCTTTCCTCAATCGCAGTGGCGGCAGGGTTATGGTAATCACCTTGATGCGATAATACAGGTCTTCGCGAAATAGTCCCTCTTCAATCGCTCTTTCGAGATTTTTATTGGTCGCGGCAATAACCCGTACATCAACCAGAACGGACTGATCGCCGCCGAGACGCTCGAAGCACCCTTCCTGCAGTACGCGCAGGATTTTCGCCTGGGTGGACAGCGTCATATCCCCGATCTCATCGAGAAAGATGGTGCCGCCGTTCGCCCGCTCGAATTTGCCTATTTTCCGGCGAATAGCGCCGGTAAAGGCGCCCTTTTCAAAGCCGAACAATTCGCTCTCCAGCAGAGTTTCCGGGATGGCGGCACAGTTGACTGCCAGAAAGGGTTTCTGCGAGCGTTGGCTGTGTTGATAGATGGCGCGTGCAACCAACTCTTTGCCGGTGCCGCTTTCTCCGCGCAAAAGAATATTCACTTCGCTTTCGGCAACCCTGCCGATCATTTTATAGACTTCCTGCATGACCTGGCTGCTGCCAATGATATCATCGCCGCTGTTGGGCGCTTGCCCGAGGGGATTGAAGATAACCTGGGTGCGCATCAGATGGCTGCATTGGAGCGCCTCTTCGACCAGGTTTTTCATCGATGGAATATCAAAGGGTTTTAAGATATAATCATAAGCGCCCAACTTAATAGCCTCAATGGCCGTTTCGGTCGTGCCGAAAGCCGTGATGATCAGAACGATCAGTTTAGGGTCGATGGCTTTAATTTTTTGTAACAACTGCAAACCCGTCATATCGGGAAGCCGGACATCCAGAATGACCAGATCGAATGTCTGCTGTGATAATTTCTCAAAGGCTTCAGCGCCGTTTTTTGCCGCATCCACCCTGACGTTCGCTCGACTGAGAAACCTTTTAAAAGAATAACGGACACTTTCTTCGTCATCGACGATGAGAATGTTTTTCATTAGCTCGCCCTTTTTTCGACAGGTAAATGGATGATAAAAGTCGCGCCCCCGTCAGGATTATTCGTGGCTTCGAATGTTTTTCATTAGCTCGCCCTTTTTTCGACAGGTAAATGGATGATAAAAGTCGCGCCCCCGTCAGGATTATTCGTGGCTTC
>METF01000112.1:6709-9928 GCA_001771235.1 Candidatus Zhuqueibacterota bacterium RBG_16_48_16 | reverse complement strand
GAATTCTTTCATGTGCTCTTCCATTTCCTGCATATGACTTTGCATACCGGGATCATTCATCATCGTCTGGTCGGACATGATTTGCTGCATCTGTTGCATCATATCATTCATATTCCTGGCAATCCCATCAATATCATGCATCATGTTCATCATGGACTGGCCGCCCTGTCCTTGCATCATCCCTGTCGACCCGCCTGGCATACCGGATTTTTCTCCTCCGGCCATCATGCCGCCGTGCATTTCCGCTGATTGGCCACTGCCCTGATTGTGTCCATGCATGGCGTTCACCATGTTTGAAGTTCTCTTCATCATCTCCTGACTATGTTGCATCATCTGCTCCATGTTCTGCATCTGCTGATTCATGCTGGCCATCATTTGTTGCGACATGCCTTGTTGGGTATGCTGGTGCATTTGGCCTCCACCTCCTGAATGCTGCCCGTATGCAGCCAGTCCCGTGATCGCCAGGATCACACACGTTACAAATAGCTTTTTCATTTCAAGCCTCCATGCTTTTGTACCTGAAATTCTAAAATGGAAAATCGTTACTTTTTTATTGCCCACAAAATACACGAAAACAGAAAGGATTTAGTGCCTTTCGTGTGTTTAGTGGGGTTAATCCGGCACTGAGCCAATGTTACGAGTTCAATTTATAGATTTAGGTGGTAGTTGCCACAAAATCACCTCAAGAGACTACCGGAAGAGTCGCATCATCTTTCCTCTCTCATCGTCAGTAGCCGTAAGACATCATCTATCAGCGGTATCTCGATTCCATCAATCACAGCATCTCTCAGAACGGCTTCTCTTCGGCAGTCTCTAAAGGCAATACAATTACTTTCTCTCGAGCTGGCAGCATTGCGCCAGGGCGGCGTGCGCTTTTTCGTCGCGTTTCACATCGTCGGCGTCGTATCCGGAATTGGCGATAGCGGCTCGAATATCCTCGATCTTCACCTCGTCGGGATTATAGCTCACATGCGCCATTTTTTTATCCACGTTAATATCGATGGACTCTACGCCTTCCACCTTTTCCGTCGCCGTGGTAATTGTTTTGACGCAATTGCTGCATTGCACGGTCGGCACTTTGATCATCGCGTGCTCGGTTGCCTTGACTTCTTTTTTCTTGATGGTTTTGTCAGAATTTTTCTGCGGTCCGGCAAAAGCGGCCACTACCAATACCAGCAAGAATGTCAAGATTTTGTACATAACAGTCTCCTTTCTGCAAATTGAGTTTCAGGGTTGACGGTCTATTCATTACCTGGTCACAGCAATCCTTCTTCTCCGACAGCGCCGGTGCGGCTTTTTGCTGACGGAATGTGCGACGCACCTGGTTTTCTTGCAGTGAAGCAATAAACAGGCATAACTTTAGTCATTTTAAAAAGTGTGTCGCACATTTAAGGTCTTGAAGACCTTTGAGGTTTTTTGATAATTTTCTTCTTGATAAAATGCAACGATTAGCCCAACTTTCACCCAGTTAAATTGAAAGTATGGTTTAAAAATAACCGGGTGATTCTATGACTATCGCTGACATCCAAAACATTCGTCTGTATGAGCGAAAAGCATTGCCGCTCGTTCTCGAGTGGCTGGACTCTGACGAGACGTTGGTCATTACCGGTAGTCGCCAGGTCGGAAAAACGAGCCTCCTTTTTCTTTTGATTCAAATGTTTACCATCGAAAATATCTCCGCTTTTAATCGATTGACCAGCCTGCTGGGGTTCCAAATCGGCCAGATGGTGAACATCCAGGAATTGTCGACCGCCGTATCAAGCGCCAGGCAGACTTTGCAAAACTATTTGTTCATCCTTGAGAGCACTTTTATTCTCAGGCTGCTGTACCCATTTTATACCAACAAGCGAAAAGAGATTGTCAAGATGCCAAAAGTCTATTTTTACGATATAGGCTTGCGCAACCAGCTTGTGAAAAACGTCCAACCGCTTCACCAGCGAACGGATGCAGGCGCCGTTGTTGAGAACTTTAGCTTTTCGCAAATGATCGCCGGACAAAAGGTGCAAGAGACTGTAAAATTCTGGCGCTCTCAAAACGGCAACGAAGTTGATTTCATCATTGAATCGGCTGATATTGTGCCTGTTGAAGTCAAATACCGGCCATTCACACAACCTCAAATTCCCAACGGCATCCGATTCTTTGTTCAAAAGTACGCCAGCAAGAATGCGTTTGTGGTGACCAAAGATTACTATGCTCACGTTCGGGAGAAAGGCTGCAATATATTCTTTATTCCGGCGCCACTTTTTTCTATGTAAATAATATTGTCAAAGAACGTAACTTTTTAACCTTTGAACTTTTCTATTATTACAGCAATCCTTCCTCACCAACGGCACCCGTGCGAATTTTCACGGCCATTTCTACGGGGGTTACGTATATGATGCCGTCGCCCGGCTGACCGGTGTAGGCCGCCTGGCGTAGGATCTCCAAAATTCGGTGGATTTGGTCGTCATTGCAGACGATCTCCAATTTTGCCACCTTGGCATACCGTTCCATCAGCGCGATGGAAAACTTGACGTTTTTAGGATCGGCCTGCCGGCCGACGGCCATGACATCGATGACGGTCATATCGCAAACCCCCGTTTCTTCGAGGGCCTGAACCACCTCGTTTACTTTCACCGTTCGAATGTAGGCTTTGACAGCTTTCATGGTGACCTCAAACTAAATTTGTCCTATCATTTTTATTGGTATTGCCTTTACCGACTTGAATTCATATATTGTCCCAAAACGCCTATAGGGAACGTCCATCATGGTTCATGAAAAACTCAAAAAACAAATCATCCGGTCGCTACGTAGAATTCATCCACACAAAGTGATCATATTTGGTTCTCAGGCGAGGGGTGATATTCATGAGCATAGCGACATCGATCTGATTGTCGTTGTGGATAGTGACCATTATCCGCAAACCTTTAAAGAAAAAATGGACATCTATCTTCCTGTCTCTCGCATGTTGTCAGAAATAAGGGAAGACATTCCGATCGACCTTCTCGTTTATACCCGGCCAATGTTTGATAAGTTAGTTTCACTCAATAGCATGTTCTCAAGAGAAATCCAAAAAACTGGTGTCGTATTGTATGAAGCAGACCACGAAAGAATGGCTTGAAAAAGCAAACGATGATATTCAAGTCATTGAGAATATCATTCACGACGATCACCTCACAAATATGGTGGCCTTTCACGCTCAGCAAGCCGTCGAAAAATGCCTCAAGGCTGTTATGGAAG
>METF01000112.1:6046-6613 GCA_001771235.1 Candidatus Zhuqueibacterota bacterium RBG_16_48_16 | reverse complement strand
ACTTTCACCCAGTTAAATTGAAAGTATGGTTTAAAAATAACCGGGTGATTTTATGACTGTCGATGACATCCAAAGCATTCGTCTGTATGAGCGAAAAGCATTGCCGCTCGTGCTCGAGTGGCTGGACTCTGACGAGATATTGGTTATTACCGGTAGTCGCTAGGTCGGAAAAACAATTGTTCAAAAGTACGCCAGCAAAAATGCGTTTATCGTCACCAGAGATTATTATGCTCATGTTATAGAGAAAGGCCGCAATATATTCTTTATTCCGGCGCCGCTTTTTTCGATGTAGCTGAAGCAAGCTGGAATGATGGAATAATGGACTGCTCTTAAAACCGAGTTTGCGACAAGCCCATTGTTCCAATATTCCAACATTCCATTTTTCCATATTCTAAATACCTACTCCAACACCTTTCCTTCCGCCCTGGCTTCTTTTCTCATGACATGAGATTTCCAGAGGAAAAAAATGACAGGGTACACTGCCAGCTCTAGCAGGAAGGATGTGGTCAATCCTCCGATCATTGGGGCGGCAATTCGTTTCATGACGTCGGCGCCTGTGCCGGTGCT
>METF01000112.1:0-5967 GCA_001771235.1 Candidatus Zhuqueibacterota bacterium RBG_16_48_16 | reverse complement strand
TTAAATCTTTGAGGCTGCGGAGCATTCCCTTTTTCTGCCACTCTTCGTAGGCCACATCCAGGTAGAGCAGCATGATGACGCCGGTCTCAGCATCCAGGCCTGCTAAAGCGATGATGCCCACCCAGACGGCTATGCTGAGGTTGTAACCAAGCAGATAAAGCAGCCAAAAAGCTCCGATCAGAGAAAACGGCACCGCCAGGAAAACAATCGAGACTTTGGTTATGGAGCGGGTGTTCAAAAATAACAGGACAAAAACGATAAACAGTGTTAATGGGATTGCATACATCAACCGTTTTGAGGCGCGCTGCATGTACTCGTACTGGCCGCTCCAGATGATGGTATATCCGGTTGGCAGCTTGATATTCTCGGAAACCGCTCGCTGGGCTCTTTGCACGTATGTGCCCACATCGATGCCTTTAATGTCCACAAAGACCCAGGCATTAGGCCGCGTGTCTTCGGTGCGGATGACCATTGGGCCTTTTCGGGGGGTAATGGTCGCGAGCTGTCCGATGGGAATTTGCTCACCCATTGGCGAGGGCACCAGCACACGCTGCAGCGCTTCCATATTATCGCGCAATTCCCTGCTATAGCGCAGATTGACCGGATAACGTTCCAATCCTTCTACGGTAGTGGTGATGCTCATTCCCCCCATGGCAGTTTGGATAATACTTTGTACGTCTCCGACTGTCAGCCCATATCGAGCCGCCTCGGTCCTGTTAATATCGATATCCAGGTAATTTCCACCCACGGCGCGCTCGGCAAAGGCGGATAGCGTGCCCGGTACGGTTCGAATGACGGCTTCCACTTCTTTGCCGATTTCTTCCAGAACGCCAAGATCAGGCCCGGAAATCTTGATGCCCACCGGCGTTTTAATTCCTGTACTCAACATATCCACCCTTGTCTTTATGGGCATGGTCCAGGCATTTGTAAGTCCGGGAAACTGAATGGATCGATCTAATTCATCAATTAATTTCTCTACCGTCATTCCAGGCCGCCATTCCTTTTCCGGCCTGAGCATGATCGTGGTTTCGATCATATCCAGGCCCGCCGGATCGGTGGCAGTCTCGGCGCGCCCGATTTTGCCGAAAACATGATGCACTTCCGGAAATGTGCGGATGATTTTATCGGTTTGCTGCAGGATTTCCCGCGCCTTTGTAATAGACATCCCCGGCAGCGTGGTAGGCATGTAAAGCAAATCGCCTTCATACAAGGGCGGCATGAACTCTGAGCCGATTTTGGAGTATGGGATATAAGTGATTGCCATGAGGGCGACCGTCGCGACGATAATCCATTTGTTGTATTTCAACACAAAGTTGAGCACCGGTTGGTAGAATTTAATCAAAATGCGGCTGAAGGGATTTTTTGCTTCCGGCCGAATTTTGCCTCTGATCCAATAGCCCATTAAAATGGGCACAACCGTGATGGCAAGAATGGCGGCTGCAGCCATCGAATAGGTCTTGGTGAAAGCGAGAGGCCGGAAAAGACGTCCTTCCTGCGCTTCAAGGGTAAAGATGGGGAGAAACGAGACTGAAATGATCATCAGGGAATAGAAAAGTGAAGGCCCTACTTCCTTGGAAGCCGCTAAAATGAGCTGCCAATGCTCTTTGCGTTGTTCGACCGGCTTTTCTTGCTCACGCTCTATATGCTTATGGACGTTCTCGACCATTATGATCGATGCATCGACCATCGCGCCAATGGCAATAGCTATGCCGCCAAGAGACATGATATTCGCATTGATTCCCTGCATTTTCATGATAAGGAATGCGACCAGAACGGCAGTTGGCAGAGTAATAATCGCCACGATGGAACTACGAGCATGCATCAGGAAGATGATGATGACCAGCGCGACGACAGTCATCTCTTCCATCAGGGTATCGCGCAGGGTGTGGATGGCGCGCTCGATGAGGCCCGAACGGTCATAAGCAATCTCGATTTTAACGTCTTTGGGCAGACCCTGCTTGAGAATCTCCAGCTTTTTCTTCACATTCTCGATGACCTTGAGCGCGTTTTCGCCATAGCGCATTACCACGATGCCGCCGACCACTTCGCCTTCGCCATTGCTTTCTGCCAGCCCTCGGCGCATGAGCGGCCCAATTGTTACGTCGGCAATGTCTTTTACATAGACCGGAGTGCCACTTTGCATGTCTACCATCACCGGAATCTTTTTGATGTCCTCGACCGACTTGATATAGCCCAACCCGCGCACCATGAATTCCATCTCACCCATCTCGATCACCTCGCCGCCGACGTCGTTGTTGGATTTCATGATGGCCATCTCGACCATGTTCAAGGGGATATTATAGGCAAGCAATTTAGCGGGGTCGACTGTGACCTGATATTCTTTGACAAAACCGCCGATGCTGGCCACCTCGGCGACGCCTTCGACGGCGGTCAGCTCGTACTTCAAGTACCAATCCTGGTAGGAGCGCAGCTCCTGCAAAGAGTGCTTATCGGAGGCCAGGGTGTATTCGAATACCCAGCCGACGCCCGTCGCATCCGGTCCCAAAGCTGGGACGACATTGGCTGGCAATCGCTTCTGGGCATAGTTGAGGTATTCCAGCACCCGGCTGCGCGCCCAGTAGATGTCAGTCCCATCCTCAAAGATGACATAGACCAACGAATAGCCGAAGAACGAATAGCCGCGCACCACTTTGGAGCCGGATACCGAGACCATGGCCGTCGTAAGCGGATAGGTCACCTGATCCTCGACGATGCGCGGCGATTGGCCCGGGTACTCGGTGTAAATGATGACCTGCACATCACTCAAATCGGGTATGGCGTCGATGGGGATGCTCAGCATGGAATAGCTGCCCAAGCCGATAAGAAAAAGGACGCCGAGAATGACCATAAATTTATTATTGACCGAGATCTCGATGATTTTTTGTAGCATGTCGCTTCCTGCTTGTTATGGCATTTGTCAAGAAAAACTCTTCTTCAACAATTTCTCATTTAAAAGAACTATTCATGGAAATGCTCCGGTTCGCCGCTTGCTCCGGGCTTGAGCGGTACCAGCTTCATACCGCACTTGGGGCAGTCGCCCGGTTTATCGCTTCTCACCTCCGGGTGCATCTCGCAGGTGTAAACTTGATTGGCTTTGCCGGAATCCTGCTTCATGGGCACCAGCTTCATGCCGCATTTGGGGCAGTCGCCCGGTTTGTCGCTGCGTACCTCCGGATGCATCTCGCAGGTGTACATTTGTGCAGAGTCCGATTGGAGAGAATCCGCTTCCGTTTTTGCAGTCTGGCTTGATTGGCTGCCGGCCATCTCATGACCCGCATGGGAAGTCGGGGCCATTTCTTCCTCCATTTCCGACATATCATGAGCTTCATGTCCTTCGACTTTTCCCTCTTGCGACATGGCTCCCATGTCGTGTCCTTCATGCTCGCTCGCTGGCGCTGTTGGCTCGGCCATCGGCTTGGACATATCCATTCCGGCATGGCCGGCCATCAGGCCAATGGCTGCCTTTAAATTGCTTTCCGAGTCGATGAGGAATTGGGATGAAGTGACGATCTTTTCCCCCTCTTTGATCCCGTCCAATATTTGCACGTATCCATCAGCCGTCGTGCCCAGCTTGACTTCGCGGGGATCAAAATAGCCGCCACCTAAAGAGACGACGACAACGTTTCGCTCGCCCGAGCGGATAATGGCTTGTTCCGGAACAGCCACCGCATCCACAACCATCGGGGAGGCAATTCTTACCGTCGCAAACATCTCCGGTTTGAGCGCAAAATCGGCCGTATTACGAACCTGAATCCGCGCCTTCGCCGTTCTGCTTTCCATGTTCAAGTATGGATAAAGGTAGGTGATCGTTCCAGCGAATGTCTTTCCCGGAAGATAGGAAAGCTCAACTACCGCGCTTTGTCCCGCTTTCACCCAGGGCAGCTCGAACTGGTAAATATCCGCCAGCACCCACACGGTGGAGAGGTCGGCAATCTTGTACAGCTCCATCCCCGGCATGACGTTTTGGCCTTTGAGCACCATTTTTTCCATCACAATACCGTCCACCGGCGAATAAAAAGTCATGGTCTTTTGGGGCGCGCCCCGTTGCTCGAGAGCTGTGATTTCTTCCTGCGGAATGTCCCAATAGAGCAGCCGACGCCTGGCGCTCTGTAACAGGTCATCCGCCCCCTGTCGGGCCGCGTCGATGCTGCTTTGCTGCAGTTGTTTCTGGTAACGGATCGCCTGCAAATACTCTTCCTGGGTCGAGACCAGCTCAGGACTATAGAGCTCCATCAACGGCTCGCCTTTGCGCACGAGCTTGCCGGTGTAATCGACATGCAGCTTTTCCACCCAGCCCATGATCTTGGTGTTGACGGAATAGACTTTCGTTTCATCATAGTCGACTTTACCTACCGTGCGGATGATCTTGCTCAGCTTCCGCTTTTCTGCGGTTTCCACTTTAACGCCAATATTCTGCACCGTAACAGGATCTATCTTGATTCCCTGAACGTCGCTTTCGCCCTCATACACGGGAACCAGGTCCATGCCGCAGTCCGGCGCCTTGCCCGGCTTGTCGGATGTGTACCATGGATGCATCGGGTCCCGGTAGTAGGCGATTTTCTTCTTGGCTGAGGCACTCGATTCTTCTGCGTATACCGGGACATAGTCCATCCCATCGGCTGCTTTCCTGGGCGTTGGTGAAGTGTTTTGCGGATTCATCGGATCGCGGTAATAGAGGATTTTTCGCTCTTGCCTGGAGCCGCTCTCCGATGCCGGGCGAAAAAGCAGCCAACCCGCTCCCAGTCCAAGCAGGACACTGATGATTATTAAAATAACTGTCTTCTGCATCGTAAAATACTCCTGAAATTTGGCGCGCTAAAGCGCAAGTGAAACGTCATAATTCATCATTCGAAATTCAAGATTTTTATTTAAGACTACAATGAAATTTCGGTTGTCATTCAGGAGGAATCTTTGTTTTTATCGGAACATTGCTCTGAATCAATAAGATTCCTCCTGAATGACACTTTTCTTTTTTTAGAAAAAATTGATAATTTATTATTCAAGACGAAACTTTCGCTGTAGCATTAAATATCATCATCGTATTCTCGCTGCTACCTCATCGATACTCAATCCCACCGCTTGTTCTAGCTGCGCCTGGCTTGCCATGAAATTCATGACCGCTATATAATAGTCTAATTCGGACATCAGCAGCATGCGATAGGCATCGATCAGCATCAAAAACTCTGTCTTGCCCGTCTGATAAGCGGCAATGGTGGATTTCAGCGTCTGCTCCGCTTGCGGAATAACCGTGGTTTTCAGCAAGTCCAGCGAGTTTTGTTTGGTTTGAACCTTTACCAGTGCGTCTTGTACTTCAAAAAACACCATATTCTTCATACTTGAATAGTCTTCCTGCGCCTTGCTGACGTTGAGCTGGTTTTCTTCAACTTTTCGCGTGTATTTTCCTCTCGACCAAAAGGTCAGCGGAATATTGACCCCCAGCATAGCCGACCAAAAATCATCATTGGTCATAGCCATGTCCTTGTACATCAGCCGGCCCATCAGGTCCGGATAGTATTCCCGCTTCGACGCCGAAAGCTCAGCCCGGTACATGTCGATATTATAATTCATCGCCTTTAATTCCGGGCGATTTTCCGCAGCAAGTGATGAAATCTGCGCAAACGTCCATTGCGGTACAGCCGCTTCGATATCAGGAATGGAGCCAAAAGGTGTGTCCGTCGTGCGGTTGAGGATGGTGTTGATCATGGCCTCAACCTGCCTTACCTCCTGCTGCAAATTGATCCCCTCATTGATCAGTGAGGAAAACTCGGTTTGCGCCCGCAGTATGTCCGCCTGCTGTCCCATGCCAACTTCATATTGCTGCCTGGCAATATCGACAAAGCTGCGCATCAGGTCCTGGTTCTCCGCATTGATGGCTATTTTTCGTTGCACCAGGTACAGCTCATAGTAAGCGGACTTTAGCTCGCGAATAATCTTTTTTTCCAGCGCCCGATAGCTTTGCTCCATCAT
>METF01000111.1:17471-17558 GCA_001771235.1 Candidatus Zhuqueibacterota bacterium RBG_16_48_16 | reverse complement strand
AAAAAGAGGATTACCAGCAAAAAATAATAAAGGAAGTGATAAGCGATGATATTAAAGTAACCGCTGAATTTCCGCCTTACAACTGGA
>METF01000111.1:15763-17126 GCA_001771235.1 Candidatus Zhuqueibacterota bacterium RBG_16_48_16 | reverse complement strand
ACGGGAACTGCAGTAATGGGTGTAATTATGCTGTTGATGATGAGAGCATTTTAATAAACAGAAAGGAATACAACAAGTGGTAGCCGTGAGCCAGTTAGGAGGAGATAGAAAGACAGTCGAAGATGCTGTTCGTAAAGAGAATCTTACTTTTAGATTCTTGTATGACCCAACCGGCGAAGTGACGGAAAAGTTTACAGGAAAGTACATTCCTGATACGTGTCCACTGAAAAACATTTATCTGATAGACAAAAGCGGGAAAATAATCTATTCAACGCACTATCCGGGAATATCGGAAGAAAAACTCTCGGGCCAGGTAAACAAACATCTGAAAGGAGTATCCCAATGAAGACTATCATAGCAGCACTTTCGCTGCTCCTTCTCGTTGGAAACGCAGCGCTCGCTTATCCACCGGCAGTTGGTATCCTCGGAAAGGCAAAGTCATGCATGAGCTGTCATGTGAGCAATGGCCCATGGACTGACGAGCAGAAAACCATCATCGACATCCTCGACAAGGATACAGGAAAATCTTTCAAACAGCCTGATGGCACTTTTCTCATTCAAGCCCGGCAGGGGGAAACCAAAACAGTTCTCACCGTTCTGGGTCGGGTCAAAGAGGACGAGTCCCCGGCTCCATATCGCAATGGCTGGGTTTACATTGATCCAGTGGAGCAAGAAAAAGGAGCGGCTTCAAGCTCAAAGTTCGCGCCCAACTGGGAGGTGAATTTGTCCTTGGGGTGCCGTTTGATTGGCGATCAACAGCAAGGCTTTGAAGGCGCAAAAATCTCCGTTGCCCCTATGAGTCTGCAGCCTTTGCAAAATGCCAAGGACGCCCAAATTCAACTTCAAGTCATGCTCACCAAAGGTGAGTCGATAAAGGGCAAGCCCAAGGAAGGTATGATTGGCAGCTATTTTCAACGAAAGGTCTATCTCAAAGTGATAAATTAAGGAGTATGCAAAATGAGCTACTATTTTTCCAAAACCCTCAGCGTCCCATTCGACGAAGCCATTGCCTGTGTTACTGATGAGCTCAAGAAAGAAGGCTTTGGCGTGCTCACCGAAATTGACGTGAAAGAAACGCTGAAGAAAAAACTCAACGTAGATTTCCATCGCTACAAAATTCTCGGCGCTTGCAATCCACCGTTTGCCTATCAGGCTTTGCAGGCCGAAGATAAAATCGGCACGATGTTGCCCTGCAACGTCATTGTGCAGGAAACAACCGGCGGCATCGAAGTCGCTGCCGTTGACCCGATTGCTTCAATGGCGGCGGTGGAAAATCCAAAGCTTGCCGGAGTTGCTGAACAAGTTCAGGCGAAGCTTAAGAAAGTTATCGAAAGTTTGTAAAAAGGAGCAACGATAATGATGC
>METF01000111.1:11508-15737 GCA_001771235.1 Candidatus Zhuqueibacterota bacterium RBG_16_48_16 | reverse complement strand
TGGTTTGGCTGGATTTTTTGGCTGGTAATCATCGGCCTCATCATTTGGGGAGTGAAAACAATCGCCGGTCAAAATCGCAGCCAGAGCAGCAGCCGGCCGGCAGAAGAATCTGCCCTGGATATTCTCAAAAAACGCTATGCTCGTGGTGAAATCAACGACGAGGAGTTTGAAGAGAAGAAGCGACGGCTGAGTTGATTTTGTCCTGCGCACCTTCTGCCCGAGACGGCTCTAACCAGAACAGCAGCGGATTCCTCTACCGCTGCTGTGCTGCCGCACTTTGCCGCTCTAGTTCCTTATAATCCAGCTCCGATCCCAACAGGCTATGAGGGATCAGGAAAATAACCAGCGTGACCAGGGAAGCCAGGACAACGTACAATCGTTTTCTCGACCATTTGAATACGGCATAGAGCGCAAAAACCCAGGCGAGCATGGCGATGAGCGTTTTGTTGTCGGTGAGATCGATGCCAAAGGGAAAGCCGGTCCAGTATTCGCCGAAGGCGAATTTTTGTACCAGGGGTCCAAAGACCATCCCGCCGAGAAAGATGAGCGCCGCAGACCATAGGGCGTAACTTTTTAGCCTTTGATCGGAAAACAGGGCTTGCAGCCCGGCGCGGGCGGAGACCAGCATGCCGAAAAACATACAGAGAATATGGGGAATCATGATCCAGGCCGGAACATCGCCGCGAAATCGCGTAATGACGTTATTGTGTACGGGAAGGAGAAAAGATTCACCCCCGTCAAGCAATACGATGCGATACTCCAGCTTGCCCGCCGGCGGCTGATGCGGCAAAAATCCCACGAGTGCGTCACCCTCTCTTTCGAGCAACATGGCCGTCCATCTGTCGCCGGAGTTATAACGATGAAACAATATATGGCCGGTGATGTTGTGATCCGCAACGGACATACGAACCG
Source organism: Candidatus Zhuqueibacterota bacterium RBG_16_48_16 (assembly GCA_001771235.1). Lineage (GTDB taxonomy): Bacteria > Zhuqueibacterota > Zhuqueibacteria > Residuimicrobiales > Sediminimicrobiaceae > Sediminimicrobium. Next base: position 14,825 of record METF01000111.1, on the reverse strand, counting down.
GCTGGTCGGTTTTTCCGGGCCAGCTTCGGTCGAAAGTGTATTTCACTTCCTGTCCTGCGAGGACTATTTTTCCGGAAACGGGATGGCTCGGCCCGGTCTTGCGTTGATATATGGCAGAAGCGAGGGTCAGGACGAGGGCGACGATCCATAATGTAACAGGTTTCATTTGTCTGCTCCGATTCAGAAATAATTATTTTTCCGGGAAGCTTATCCTGGCAAAGAGCGTCTAACCTGTGCAGTTAAACGTGCGACGCACTTTTTGAAATGAATAAAGTTTTTCCTATTTATTGTTTCACTACAAAAACCAAGTGCGTCGCACGTTTAGTCATAACGGTGAACCCAAATTGAAGTGATCGTCGAAAGCAGTTGCATGAGTCAGGCTGGCCCATTTATAGATTACGGAATCAAGATTGGAACTGTCGGTCGGCCCCATGTCTACGGGTCTGTAATATTATTGATATATGACAATCGCGATCTGATCACAAATAGCGGGGGCGGAAATTAACAACACTCCTATACCGTCACGAATTGACGGGCATGCAATATTTCTTGTCGTGTTGCAGCGCGCAAAGCGGTGGCAGGGACCGAGACCACAGCAAGGGTCTCACCATTGCCGGCAAAAAATTCAACCTCATAGCCTTCAGGGTATGCCTCTGATGCCGGATGAAATTCAACAACGGTTCCCAAGTCTCCGGCGACGAGGCCTTCATCCGGAAGGTTTTGTTCCAGGATGACCCGTGAAAATAAAGGAAAGCTCATGATTTTTCCTCCGGAATTAGAGTTACAAAGCGAGCAACTGATTCACCCGTGCGAATTATCCAAATGGATCGAATCCATTTCCTGTCGCCATTGGGGCCAACAAGCGGCGCAACAATTTCGTATTTCGCGCCATAGATGGACTTCTTTCCCGGAGAGGCTGCGAGCGGCAGATGCTGATTACGCAAATCTCTCTCCAGAATTTGCCAATTTTCTTGTTTATACCCGATCTCGCTGAGAAAGCGTGCCTTTGACTCACCATCAGGATGAGATGAATTCAGAATGTAGTCGCGCAGCTTCTCAGGAGCAATAATTATCGTTTTTGGAGAAAGTCTCACCTACATACATTGCCATTGGATAGCACTTCAACTATTTACGTTGAAAGGTACAAAGTTCCAATTAAAAAGGCAACAAGGAGTATTCCTCATGACCAAAAAATTCTTTTTAAATTCGGATGCATTTAAGCAATTTCTCTGTTCATAATGGTGAGAAAAAGAGTCGGAACTCTGATTAAAGACGACAAGTTAAAATTGCACGATTTTTTTGCCGGATAAACAGGCTCCTTTTTAGAGCCGTTTCAAAGAGCCGGCTTGAGCATTTTGTTGTTCTTGATTTTTAAATACTTTTTTGCTAAATCTGTTAAAAGTCATACCGCTTTTACAAGGCAACCTTCTTTAAGGAGGCTGTCTTGTGAATCTCTCACTTAAGGAGTGCCTGATGAAAATGAGCAAATCATTTAACTTTGTCATCTTATTTCTGGTCGTTATTGTCACCACATCATTCGCCCAGTATTTTGGCAAGAACAAGGTGCAATACGCCAATTTTAAATGGCAATATTTGCAGTCCGAGCATTTCGATATTTATTTCACCGAAGGCGGCAAGGACATTGCGACCTTTGTCGCCGAAGTGGCGGAAGAGAGCTATGCACAGCTCCGGAAAAATCTGCGTTACGACCTGGCCGATCGCATTACCATTATCACCTACAACAGCCATAATGATTTTGGCCAGACCAACGTCGACCTCAGCCCGCCCGAGGAATCCGTAGGGGGTTTTACCGAGTTTTTCAAAAATCGCGTGGTTTTGCCTTATGAAGGAGAATGGGAAAAGTTCCGCCACGTCATTCATCACGAGCTGACCCATGCCGTGATGCTGCAGATGGTTTATGGTGCCGGTGTGCAGGCCATCGTCTCCGGCTTGACCCAACTGCAATTGCCGTTGTGGTTCGTCGAAGGCCTGGCGGAATATGAAAGCCGGGGCTGGGACATCGAGAGCGATATGTTCATGCGCGACGCGACCATCAACGGCTATTTGCGGCCGATTCCATATCTCTCGGGCTTTCTCGCCTATAAAGGCGGGCAATCCGTGTGGGCCTATATTGCGGACAGGTACGGTGAAGAAAAGGTTGGTGAGCTGCTTGGCAAGGTCAAGATCAACAAGAGCGTCGAGCGCGGGCTGAAGCAATCTATCGGTATCGATGAGGAAGAGCTGACCAAGCGCTGGCATCGATATGTAAAGCGCAGGTATTGGCCGGATATTGCCGATAGAAAAGAGCCCGAAGAGATCGCCAAAAAAATCACCGACCATACCAAGGAATCCAGTTTTATCAATACCAGTCCGGCGGTGAGCAGCAAGGGCGATAAGGTGGCGTTTTTATCGGATAAGGACGATTACTTTGATATTTATATCGCCAGCGCTATTGACGGCAAGATTATCAAGAAACTGGTGCGCGGGCAGCGAGCGGGTAATCTCGAGGAACTGCACTGGCTGCGAGGCCCCGGCATGAGCTGGAGTCCGGATGACAAGCAGATTGTTTTTTCGGCAAAAACCGGCGGCGAAGATGCGTTGCACATCGTCGATGTAAAATCGGGAGATATTATCGAATCCATTCAGTTGAATCTGGACGGGATTTACAATCCGGCCTGGAGCCCTGACGGCATCGAGATCGCCTTTACCGGCCTGAAACAGGGCAAGAGCGATATCTATGCTTACAATTTAAAGACAAAAACACTCCGGCTGATCACCGATGATGTTTTTAGCGATACCGAGCCCCAGTGGTCGCCCGACGGACGCCAGTTGGTTTTTGCCAGCGACCGGGGCGATTTTGTCGATGGCTTCGTCCCCCAGGGCTTCAAGCCGGCCCAGATAAAAATGAAGGATTATGATATCTATGAGATCAACGCGGACGGTACCGGTGTTCGCCGTCTGGTGGATGGGGCTTTTATGGAAAGAACGCCCAATTATTCTCCGGATGGCAAATACCTGGCTTATACCAGCGATCAAACAGGCGTCACCAACATTTACGTCATGGATCTGCAAAACGAAGAAAAATGGCCCATTACCAACGTCCTGACCGGCGCCTTTCAGCCCAGTTGGGGTGGCAATGCCGCGAGGCTGGTTTTTACCTCGTTCTACTATGCCGGGTATGATATTTATCTTTTAAAGAATCCGCTGGATATAAAGCCGGGAGAAATCCTGGTAGAAGAAACCCAATATGTAAAAGGGCTGATGTCCGGCGAGGAGGAACCGCTTGACTATGCCGAAGATGAGCAAGCTCCTGAGGA
>METF01000111.1:0-11489 GCA_001771235.1 Candidatus Zhuqueibacterota bacterium RBG_16_48_16 | reverse complement strand
ACGCGCAAATATCGCCATTTTGTTTTTGATGATGCATTTGCCAAAGGCGAAGTAAGGGAGCCGGAAAAGACGGAGGACGTATTTCTCGATTCTTCCGCATACATCCTGCCGACGGGCGATTTTCGAGTCAACAATTATAAAGTCAAGTTTACGCCGGATATCGTGTACGGCTCGGTCGGTTATAGCCAGTTTTTCGGGACGCAGGGATTTACCAATATCATGTTATCCGATGTGCTGGGTAACCATCGCATCGGCATTGCCGCCAGCTTGTTTGGCGATTTCCGCAATGCCGACTATGCTTTGACCTACTTGTACCTGCCGCATAAAATCGACATCGGCGTCAGCGCCTTCCATAATGCCTACTATTTCTGGTCGCCCACCACACAATGGGTGCGGGATCGAAATTTTGGCATCGGCCTGCTGCTGAGCAATCCCTTTGATCGCTTTAAACGGCTGGATTATGGTTTGTCGCTCATGGGCATCAGCAGAACCTATTTCGACTTGCCGGACTATTATGTCGACCTGTTGATTAAATATAATATATTTTCACCCAGGAGCCGCTTTTTTATGCTGAATAACCTCAGCTATACAAAGGACACGACGATCTGGGGTTATACCGGTCCCACCAACGGTTCCCGCTATGCTGTGGGAGTTACCTATAGCCCGCAGTTGGGCGAGGATGGCATTGGCTTTGCCACCGTGCGGGCGGATTGGCGGCGGTATATGCGAATCGCGCCTGAGTACATTTTTGCTCTCCGCCTGGCAGGCGGGGCGAGTTATGGGAAACATCCGCAGAAATTTTTCATCGGCGGTGTGCCCAATTGGATCAATTATGATTATTCGGGAGGAATTCGGGTCGAGCGGATTGAAGACATCTATTTTGCTACCTTTGAAATGCCTTTGCGCGGCGCGCCGTATTATGGTCTCGAAGGCACCCGCTTCGGTCTGGCCAATCTTGAATTTCGCTTTCCGCTTGTGCGCCGGCTGTCGATGGGATTTCCTCTTCCGATTGAATTATTCAATGTCGGAGGAGCGTTGTTTACGGACATGGGCCTGGCCTGGGACAGAGGAGACGTCGTCACTGTGTTTAAAAAGGCGCCGAACAAATTGTGGCGCGCACAGGATCTGTTCGCCAGCTTCGGTTTTGGCGCGCGTATGAACCTGGGTTTTCTGTTGCTGCGGGTGGATTTTGCCTGGCCGACGGATTTCTATCAAACGGAAAACTCGGTGCACGTACTCTGGTCGCTTGGAGCAGATTTTTGATTTTTTTGAACACCCATATTACTCAGTAATTGGTGGCAAATTGGGATCAAAAAACTTTCTCGAACAACTAAAAGATTCGATCCTGGTATGCGATGGCGCCATGGGAACCGAGCTTTACACCCGTGGCATTTTTGTAAACCATTGCTTTGATGAATTGAATTTAAAAAACCCGGCGCTGGTGAAGGACATCCATAAAGGATACATCGATGCGCGGGCGGATATCATCGAAACGAATACTTTTGGCGCCAATAAATTCAAGCTGAAAAAATACGGCGTCGAGGATAAGGTTTTTGAAATCAATAAAAGGGGCGCGGAATTGGCCAGGGAAGTGGCCGGGGATCGTGTTTTTGTCGCCGGCTCCATCGGGCCGCTGGGCATCCTGCTCGAGCCGTTCGGCAAGCTTTCCGCTGAGGAGGCAAAAAAGGCGGTGCGCCAGCAGGCGGAAGGATTGCTCGAAGGAAAGATCGATCTGTTCATCCTGGAGACTTTTGGCGATCTGAACGAATTGGCTCTTGCCGTAAAAACACTGAAAGAGATGAGCGATTTGCCGGTCATTGCCCAGTCCACTTTTGGCGATAATCGCAAGACACTTTTAGGGCACGAGCCGGAAGATGTTGTCAATGTGCTCAAAGAAGTCGGTGCGGATGTTATAGGCGTCAATTGCTCCGTCGGGCCGCAGCCCATGCTGGAGGTCATCGGGCGTATGGCCAAAGCCGGTGCGCGCCTGTTATCGGCCCAGCCCAACGCCGGCAATCCGCGAGTAGTCGAGAATCGTGTTTTGTACATGTCGACGCCGGAATACCACGCCGAGTTTGCCAAACGTTTCATTACAGCGGGTGTACGCATCGTCGGCGGATGTTGCGGCACATCGGCCGAGCATATCAAAGCGATTGTGAATGCCGTGCGGGCGCTGCAGCCGCAACGAAAAGGCGTCAGCGTTCGGATAACACCCGCCAAAGAGATCGAGGTCGATGTCATCCCGCGCGAAGAAAAGTCCCGTTTTGCCAGCCGCCTGGGCAGAAAGTTCGCCATTTCGGTCGAGGTGCTTTCCCCACGAGGTGTGGACCCGGCCGCGGTCATCGACGGGGTGCGCAGGTTGGCCGATTTCGGCGTGGATGTCATCAATATCCCGGACGGGCCGCGCGCCTCCTCCCGCATGTCGCCGATGGCGCTGGCGCAACTGATCGAAAAGAATGTCGCCATCGAGACCATTCTGCACTATTGTTGCCGGGATCGCAACCTGCTTGGCATGCAATCCGATCTGTTGGGCGCGTATGCCCTCGGCTTGCGCAATATTCTGGTCGTCACCGGCGATCCACCCAAATTGGGCGATTACCCGGATGCCACGGCGGTTTTTGATGTGGACGCTATCGGCTTGACCCGCATCGTCCGAAATTTAAACCATGGATTCGACGTGGCGGGCAAAGCCATTGGCACACCGACGGGATGGCATATCGGCGTGGGCGCCAACCCCGGCGCCATCGACCTGGGTCTGGAGATCGACCGGCTTTATCAAAAAGTCGAGGGTGGGGCCGAATATATTTTGACCCAGCCGATTTTCGACCCGGATCAATTGGATGCTTTTTTACAGCGCATCAAAGATGTAGCGATCCCCATTTTAGCGGGCATCATGCCGTTGATGAGTTATCGCACGGTTGAGTTTTTGAATAACGAAGTGCCCGGAATTACCGTGCCGGAATGGATCGGAAAACAGCTTGCAGAAGCAACGGATGCCGATGCCGCCAAAGAAATCGGCATCCACATTGCCCAGCAGGCTATTCTTAAAACGAAAAAATTCGATAAAATCAAAGGCATCTATTTGATGCCGCCGTTCACCAAAGATAAATACGGCATTGCCATGGAAGTTTTGCAGGTTATATGCTAAGTAGTCCATTTCAGAATTATTTGTTGGGTTATGGAAAAAGTTTGTAGTCCAGCCTTTAGGCTGAAATTAGCAAGCCACGTGGGATGTTTGCTATCCAACGTGGCAAGCTAAAGCTTGAACTACAAACGAGAAACCCAACATGTACTTATGAAATGGAGTCCTAAGCTTGAATTTGCTTTTGCCAGAGGTAAAAAATGAGATCAAAAATACTTGTTTTCTTATGTATCGTGAGCGCCATTTCGCCCGCTCAAGTTTTCAGCCAGCCAATGGAAAGGATGGGCATGGGCCATCGAAACGGGCGGTTCGGCGGATCGATGTTTTTCTTTCAGCTCTATAATTTTGCCGATACGACCGATCTGTCTCTAAGCCGGGTAGATTTTCATGTTTCCTTTGTCAACGATATCCTGACTTTTTTCAAGGAGGAAGAAGAGACCTATTCGGCCAGGTATGAGCTCGGCGTTATTTTTTACAACGAAAAAAACGTACCGATCCGTGACAAATCCGTCACCAATGCCATTCATGTCGATACGTTTCGCGAAACCAATTTGCGAACACAGCCGCTTCACCACAAGTTTTCAATTTCTCTTCCCCCGGGTCAGTACAAGTACGAGATTTATTTAATCGACAACGACGATCAAAAAATCGTTGAACGAGAGGGTAAAACCGTTTTGCGAGACTTTGGTCGCGGCACATTGCATCTCAGCGATGTGATGTTTGCCGAAGGTGTGAGCTGTTCCGCCTGGAGCGACAGCATCAATCCCAACCTGCGGGATACATTTATCGACCAGCAAAAACAGGTTGCCGCCTTGTATGAAGTATATCCGGCGGCGCAATCCAACCAAGTGGACGTGGCGCATAAAGTATATACCGAGAGCGGGGAAAATGTGCATTCGGATGAGAAAAGCGTAAAAGCCGTTCGCTTTCCTGTAAAAGAATGTATCATCGTGAACGATCTGGTGAATGAGCCGGGCAATTATTATCTGGTCGTTGAAGTCAGGGGCGATGGTCAAACCGCGAAAATGAGGCGGTCGTTTACGATTCAGTGGCGCAATTTGAATGTGCAGGAAGAAAATGTGGATGTGGCCATTGAGCAGTTGTCGCTCATTGGTAAGGGCAAGGAAATTGACGACATCAAAAAGGCGGAGGGGGAAGAGAGGGACAAGCTCTTTGAGGAATTCTGGGAAAGGCGGGATCCGACACCCGATACCCCGGCGAATGAGCTTAAAGACGAGTTTTTTCGCCGCATCGATTTCTCCAACCACAATTTTGCCGAACCGGCTCATCGTCGCGAAGGATGGAGGACGGATCGCGGTCGTATTTACGTTCAGAACGGCCCGCCCGATCAGATCGAGAAGCAGCCCGTTGCGCCCGGCATGCCTCAGGCGGAAATCTGGTATTATTCCAGGCTGAACAAGCGCTATATCTTTTCCGACCGGCTCGGCAACGGGGAGTACAGGCTTGTCAGGGTTGAATAGCCGGACAATACTTTCGCAATAGCAATGCCTGCCCTTAATCCTGGGCAGGCGCAAGTATATCGGGGCAGTTTTATGTCGAATCCGCAAGGGGCGGATTCTAATGCATGCTTTTTCCCCCATGCAAGTCGATAATTTTCAAGCCAACATATTTGTCAAAAACAGGCAAAAGCAGGCGGCTTTCTGGCATGCGATTTGTGTAAAGCCGGAGGTGACGATATAGCCCACTAAACACACAAAAAACTCTAAAGAAAAATAGAGCAGAATTACTTTATTTAGTGTGTTTCGTGGGCTGAATAGCTGCAGCGGGATAATGATGAAGGCATGTTACAAAAGAGGTCAACAATGAAAGCCGATCTACACGTACATTCTGTCTATTCGCGGGACGCCATTTCCAAGCCGCAATCCATTCTGGCGGCAGCGGCCGATCGCGGCATAGGCATTATCGCCATTACCGATCATGACACTGCCGAGGGTTGGAACCCGGTTTTGCAGGCGGCAAAAAGGTACCCGGTTCAGATCGTATTGGGGCAGGAAATAAAGGTGTTCAAGGGTGGCGAAGTGGTTGGCGAGCTGCTTGGACTTTTCTTAAAGACGCCGGTTGCTTCCGGCGCGGTTCATGGCGTCATGGCGGAGATCCGGCGACAAAACGGTCTTGTCTCAATTGCCCACCCCTTTTGTGAAAGGCGAGGCGAGTTCCGCGCTTTTGACGATGTGGGCGACTGGAACGAGATAGCCATTGAGGCCCTGAATGGCCGATGCTACAAATACCGGGATAATGAGATGGCCCAGGCCCTTGCCGGAACGTTAAATGCTCCAATAACCGCCGGCAGTGATGCGCACACACCGTTTGAAATCGGCAATGCTTTCTTAGAGTTTGACGGCAAAACCGTCGATGATCTGAAGCGCGCCATTTTACATCGGCAGGTACTGACGGGTGGACGGTCATCCAGCGCCTTGTTTTCTCTCATCTCCGGCTTTGGACGTCTTGGCGTTGCCGTGTAAGACTGATGATGGAAAACGAATCGACAAAATACTCGACCCTGGCGACGCCGGCAAATTTAGTGACTTATGGACGCATCCTTTTGCTTTTTTCATTGGCATTCAGCTTTCGGATCGACAACCAGGTTATCAGGATAGGTTGTATCGTTTGTGTTCCGCTATTGTTTTACCTGGACAGTCTCGACGGCTATTTGGCTCGGCATCTTGACTGTAAAACAAAACTGGGCAGCGTCCTGGATGTGGTCGGCGACCGGATTGTTGAAAATGTCTTGTGGCTTTTGCTCGCTTATTTGCACCTCATTCCTTTTTGGATCCCGGTTCTGATTATCAGCAGGGGCTTTCTTATTGACGGTTTTAGAAGCATTGCCACGGCGCAAGGGCAAACGCCTTTTTCCATAATGCGCACCTTTTGGGGTCGGTTGTTTGTTTCCTCTCCACTCAGCCGGACTTCTTACGCCCTTTCAAAAGCGATTCTATTTACCCTGGGGCTGAGCATCTGGTCGTTGCAGTTGCAGGATGTTAATGGCATCATAGTCTTATTTACGGCGCTGGTTTTTTTAAATGTCGTTTTCTGCCTCCTGCGCGGATATTATGCTGTAAAAGAGTGCCTCGTGCTGTTGAGGTAATCGGTACTTCAACGAAAGTTAAAAGTCGAATAACAATCTATAAATTCCGTTTAATAAAAAGAAGGTGTCATTCCTTTAGGAATCCTTGTCAAGTGTGCACAAATTGAAAAAAACGCAAACTGATATGGGAATTCCCCCCGAAAAATGCCGTTACGCCGGGTACGATTACACAATTACAAAGATTCTCAAGAGAATGACAGTCACGCTGAATTGCGGATACGGTAGATGGTATTCGGCCTGACACAACGACGCATCCGACACCATAAGTCATTCCTTAAGGAATTGACATGAAAAGCTAGGTGTTGTCCTAATCAGCCCGCCTGAATTAGGGACCATTTCTGAACATCATCCTCATGTTTTCATAAACCGTATCTATATTTTTACTTGATAAATGGGAATCGATTTTTGTATATTAGCCATCGTAACGATGCTGCCGGGACGGACGATGTTCCGCTTCATCCGTTGGCCCTCAAAAAATCGAAAGCCTGCCATGTTTTGAAATGTTGTAATTCACTATATTCTACCCCGGTCTTATCATCACCATAACCTTGAGGAGAACCTTATCTTCCATGAAAATCTGGCACAAGAGAAAAGACTTGCAATTGGGAGATGATTTATTCATCTGGCGATACAGGGCCGTATCCCGTTTTGCGACAAAAAGCGGCACCTGGCTTTTAGCCGGTTTTGTTATGGGTATTTTGGCATCGATTTTTATGGCTGCTGTTGGATTTGCGGAAATCGCCCAAAAAGTGGCCCGCGCTGCTTTCTGGCTGGTCTTTGTCGGCGGTGTGGCTGATGCCTTTTTGCGATATGTCTGGTTTGGCGTTGAGTATAGGATAAATCAAAAGGCTCTTATTAATGTCAAGTCCCTGATCCACCGGCGAGATTTTAACGATACCCCTGCAGGCGGACGACACTTGCCGGGCGACCAGGTTTATGCCATTCCCTGGAAAGAGATCGATGAGATCAAAGCGGAAGATAAGAAAATAGTCGTTGCCCTGAAAGAAAACGCCGGCTCGTTTGAATTGGGCGTTTCGCCAGCAATAAGCTATGCCTTGTTGTCGGATGGACGCATCTCCAAAACGCGCAAGCTGCAAAAACAGGGCTTTCTTTTTTCCGGCAAAGATGCGGAGCTTGATGATGAAACCAGGCAAAATATTTTTAAGTGTTATCGAGAGGTGCGACGGGCTTGACGGGACGCTGCATTTTAGCTGATAGCAAAGCCCATATTTTTATTTTTGCTAAAACAGGTAGAGTTTTCTGTTCATCGTATAGAGGGTTATTATTATGCCGACCCGAATAACGCCGTTGGACGTAAAAACATTTGCTCCCCAGGAGGTTTATCGCAAAGGGGAGCAAATGTTTGAAGGTCAGTTGGTCAAACATCGTTTCAGAACAAACTATGGGTTGCAGGCGACGGTACGAGGAACGGGAAATTTTCGCGTGGAAATGGTGGTGGATGGGGACCAATTGTTTGGCAGATGCTCCTGCCACGACGGCGGCACACCCTGCGAGCACATGGTCTCCGTTCTTCTTTCCTGGGTCAATGAGCCAAACACTTTTACCAGTTATCAAAGCTTGAGAAAGGCCATCAGGGAAAAGGACAAGAACACCCTGGTGGACGTGCTCATCAACCTGATCGAGATTTGGCCCGAATTGAGCCAGTTTTTTATCTCCGCCCCTGGCAGTGACGAATTGGCAACAATTCGCGAAGATGTGGCCGACCTGTTCGACTTTCCCCTCTCACAAAAAATCGATCCGACAACGATTATCGAGTCGTGCCGGATTCAATTCGCCCGGGCAAAGATCTATCGCAACGAGGGCAAATGGAGCGCAGCCAGGATTCTCTTTTTCGAAGTTCTGAACAGGACGTTGGCCCTGGTGGACAGCCAGCAAACGCAGAGGGATTTTCCGGAAAATTTCATCGCCGAGCTGGGCGATGATTATGAAGAAATCGCTCTGGGCGATCCCGAATTCGACCAACAAGCGGCCGCGGTGGCTAAAGAAGTCGAGGCAATCCTGTCGCATGAATCGGCGGAAATCGAGGGCGTGCTGCTCGACTCGTTAAAGGAACGGCTCAATCTGGCATGAAGACGGAATCCATAACCCGGATAAACCGGAAGCCAATAACATACAACCACGAATTTGCACCAATTACACACAAATTTGCACGAATCAAAATTAAACTTGGTTTATAAATTTGTGAAATTCGTTCCATTCGTGAAAATTTGTGGTTAAATTTTTCCAAATCCAACTTTTGCCATATTTGTAATCAAATTGATTTCTAAGATACTAGGGCGAGATCATGGCGTTAAATCATTTCGATGTCCTCATTCTGCTCGGCAGGCCCGCCTCCGGCAAATCCGAAATTATCGATTTTTTCAAGAAAACTCCTGTCATCACCCGCTGCGAGCGTTATCATCTCGGCCTGTTGGATGAGATCGATGACTTTCCCATGTTGTGGACCTGGTTCGAAGAGGATGCCGTTTTGGAGAAACAATTATCCAGGCCCAGGATGCACACGGATAAGGAGGGTTATTTTTTGTATCAATACCAGTGGGATTTGCTGGTCCGCCGTTTATGCCTGGAATATAACAAAAGGTTGAGAGACCGGGCGAATTACCATGATGAATCCACGACCTTGATCGAATTTTCCCGGGGTTCGGAGCACGGCGGCTATTCATCGGCTTTCCAACACCTCAGCGAACAGGTTTTGCAAAGAGCGGCGATCCTGTACGTGAATGTGACTTTTGAAGAGTCCTTGCGAAAAAACCGGCGGCGATTCAACCCGGAAAAACCGGACAGCATCCTGGAACATGGCCTGCCGGATGAAAAGCTGGAAAAACTTTATAAGGAAGTGGATTGGCACCAGCTCAGCGCCGCCGATCCGGAATACATCACCATCAAAGACATCCACGTTCCTTACGCAGTCTTTGAGAACATGCCGGAAAAGACCGATGATTTCAGCAAGCTGGCCCCGGCGCTGCACGAGGTCATGGCCAGGTTGTGGAGCATCTATGCGAAGAAATAAGCCGCTGAGTCATGCTCTTTTCGAAATCGACTGATCCTGGTGTGAGCCGGCCCACCTTTCTATAGAAGGGGCAAGACCTTTCCGAAATTTCTGGTACACCGCCGGATTTTTTTCATGATAACCCAATTAATGAATTTTTGCTCACTGCACAAATATGAATGAAACAGCATGAATTGATGGAGGTGACCATGTCGATGATCAGGATTCCCGTGGATTTGGTGATGGAGTTTATGCGAAAATCATTGCAGGCGGCCGGTGTGCCGGAAGAGGACGCGAACATTGTCGCCGATGTTCTCATTCGCTCCGATGTGCGCGGCATCGAATCGCACGGCATCGGTCGATTGAAAATGTACCTGGATTTTATCAGGGATAAAGTGCAAAATCCCGTGACCACTTTCGAGATCCTTCGTGAATCGCCGGGCACGGCGCTTGTTGACGGCCACTTTGGCATGGGACATGTGATTTCCTTCCGGGCCATGCAGCTTGCGATAAAAAAAGCTCATGCTGTCGGCATCGGTGCCGTGGCGGTGAAAAACAGCACCCATTTCGGCATTGCCGGTTACTACCCGCTGATGGCGGTAAAAGAAAGCATGGCCGGATTTGCCGTGACCAATGCCCGGCCATCCATCGCTCCGACGTTCGGCTCCGAGCCCATGCTTGGCACCAATCCCATTGCCTTCGGCGTGCCGACCGATGAAGAATGTCCATTCCTGCTCGACATGGCCACATCCATCACCCAGCGGGGCAAGATCGAGGTGGCGGTGCGAGCGGGAAAAAGCGTGCCTTCCGGCTGGGCTATTGATAACCAGGGCGATGGCATGGCCGATCCGCTGCGGATTTTACAGGCGTTCGCCTCCGGCCAGGCCTCTTTACTGCCCCTGGGAGGGAAGGGCGAGGAAACCGCAGGATACAAAGGCTACGGCCTGGCCGTGATGGTGGAGATACTCTCTGCTGTTCTCAGCGGCGGCCCCTGGTGCTGGGGCGTTTCCGGCTTTGACGAGGATGGAAACAAAGCGCCAAACTGCCTGGGGCACTTTTTCCTGGCCATCGATATAGCAAAATTTGTTGACGTGCAGGAATTCAAAAAATCGGCAGGCGCGCTTGTCCGCTCGCTGCGAAATGTGCGCAAGCTTCCGGGCCAGGAGCGAATTTACAGCGCCGGCGAAAAGGAGTATGAGAACGAGAAGATCATTCCCCGGATCGGCGTCCCCATCAACGATAGTCTGCAAAAGACCATGCGAGAAATTAAGAGAGAGTACGATTTGTCTATAGATTTGCCGTTTTAAATATTTTATGTTGTGATTTACGTTTTCACCAAAGGACAAGTCATAGTCCAGGCAGGCTCAAATTCCCTTGATTCAACAACCTCTTGGCTTTTTGTTGTCGCTGCTCTGATAAGTCGATCACTTTCTTTTCTAACATACCACTCGCCCTGGGAAAGATTCCCAGGGCGAGCAGGAAGCATCGAAACAATCACGAAAAATCGCAAATTATAAATCGTCCATTCCCGATTATCGGTGCTCAAATAACCTGGGTATTGTTCAAAACAATGACTCCAACTTTTCTTTTAATTTGTCTAAATAAGACGGTTCGTCGATTGTGGCCGTAAGTCTTCGCTCGCTCACTGAATAAATAGCTATTATGGTTACAGGAACTGACTCTCCCTCTGAAAAGAGATCATTCAAATCAAAAATCTCACGCTTTAATGTTGACTTTACCAGGTTGATCGGTAGAAATATTCTCGCCAAAAATGGATTTTCAAAAAAAACGCCATAATCAAGCACAGAGTCTACTCTTAATTCTAATTTCTCACCAACCTTTGGCAGATCCGGAAGTGAATCATAATAACGCTTCTTTAGAATTTCTATCATATCTTTATCAATGAGTCTTGCTTTCGAGTTAGGATCGGATGGATTTGAATCGACATTTACGACTTCAACATTAAATCTGTCCTTGCGCGTGAATAATTTGGCGACATCCGAAACATATTCATTAATAGCCAACTCTGACGCCGGAAGTAACATTTTGATACCCCATTTGTTCTTGAGAAAAACACCATAAGTTGCTTCATAAGATACCGAAGTTTCAAATTGATCTCCAATGGAAGGATAGATTGATTCCGATTCAGTTATTTTATCAACATGCTCTGTGTGCGGTGAGATGTGGTTTTTATCTTTGGATTTTCGGGTGGTATATTCAAGAATAGGGCG
>METF01000110.1 GCA_001771235.1 Candidatus Zhuqueibacterota bacterium RBG_16_48_16 | reverse complement strand
CGCCTTAATTTGAAAACGCCCAAAACGGCGAGGATGGGAAATATCCCCAGGGAAAATCCCATATACGTGAGGATCTGATCGAAAGAGCCGGAGAGCACCATAATGACGGCGATGATGGCCTGAAGAATGACCGCCTTGTGGGGCACATTGAAGCGGGGGTGCACTGAAGCGACAAAGTTGAAAAAATGGCCATCTTTGGCCATGGCGTAATAGACCCGCGGGCCGAGAATGATAAAAGCGCTGAGCGATGAAAAAAGAGCGAAAGCGATGAGAAGCGACAGCACATTCTCCGCTGCGCCGCCAAATGCCCGCCCGGCAGCCAGGCCGCCAATGGAGATGACACCTTTCATGTCATCCGGAGGGATGGCATAAAGATAAAATACATTGAGCAGGATATACAAGACGATAACAGCCAGGGTGCCTAAAACCAGCGAGAGCGGCACATTTTTACGGGGTTCTTTGACCTCAGATCCAATATAAGTTGCAGCGTTCCAGCCGCTATAGGCAAACATGATCCATAGCAGCGACAGGCCCATGCTCTTCCAGCCGGTGAATGATAACTCGGCATGAATGCCGCTGCTCAAATGGCTAATATCCCCTTTGCCGAAAATAAAACCGGAAAACACCAGAAAAAGAATCAAGCCGACTTTCAAGATCGTCAGGACATTCTGAACTCTGGCACCCAATTTCATGCCGCGATAATGGATGGAGGTGAACGCCAGGATGATGAGTATGGCCACCACCTTTTTTGCAATCAAGGCCGAGGCTGTTGTCGCATCGCCGTTCATTAAAAAAAGAGACGGAAACGCGCGTGCGAGGTATTCGCTGCAGCCGATGGCCGACGCGGCGATGGGCGCCGAAAAGCCGACGACGAAAGAGACCCAGCCGCTGAGAAAGCCGAACAGCGGGTGGTAGAGTCGCGACAGGAAATAATACTCGCCGCCCGCCTGGGGCATGGCCGCGCCCAGTTGGCCATAACTCAACGCGCCGCAGAGCGCAACGATGCCGCCCGCCATCCACAACAGTAACATGAGCAGGGGGTCGCCGAGGTCTGCCATTAAAAGCCCGGAGGTGGTGAAGATGCCGGCCCCCACCATATTGGCGATGACAATATTTGTAACAGGGAAAAGGCCAAGCCTTCGCCGCAGTACGTTGCGATGGTCCGTCAACCTCAGTACTCCATTTCATAAGTACGTGTTGGGTTTCTTGTTTGTAGTTCAAGCTTTAGCTTGCCACGTTGGATAGCAAACATCCCACGTGGCTTGCTAATTTCAGCCTGAAGGCTGGACTACAAACTTTTTTACTTTTCCCATAACCCGACAAATAATTCTGAATTGGACTGCTTGGGTCTGGGAAGTGGTTTGAATACTCATTATTCCGATCTCTTGTAGCTTATCGAGATACCCGAGCGGCTGGAGCGGTCGATCGTGGTTTCGACATTTTTTAGCGAATCGAGGTGGCTGAGAAAATCCCTTATGCCATATAATCCCGTGTTGGAAACGTTATGCGCTGTAAAGCAGCCGCCGACTTGAAGCTTGGGAAAAATATCTTTGAAATAATTGGTATACCAGTCTTTGTCGGCATCGGAAAAGACAAAATCAAACGGGCCTTCCAGCTCTTTGACCAGTTGGTGGGCATCGTCCAGGCGCGCGTCGATATAGTCCGCGACCCCAGCCTGCTTGAAATTCTCCAACGCTTCTTTATAGCGTCTTTCGTTGATTTCTATGGTGATCAGCTTGCCGCCGGTTTTACTCAAAGCCCAGGCAATCCATAGGGCTGAGTGACCCGTCGAGGTGCCGATCTCCAAAGCGTTTTTGTAATTGTTCCTGATGATGAGATTGTACAGCACCTGGCCGTCAGCTTCGGGTACATTCATATCATCCCATTGGCTTTTGCGGCTGTCGAGAAATGATCTCACTTTTTGATCGATGTTTTGTTGCTCCTTTTCCGTCAACGGGCGCATTGAAACAAAGAGCAGGAAAATAGCGAGGAAATATAAAATGGCTTTTAATTGCATGCTGATCTCCATTTTGTTATAAATCGGGCAATGATGTGTCACAATCATATTTCGGCAGTTCGACAGAAGGTGCCCGGCTGCCGAATCGTTTGTATGAATAACAAGAAATCTGATAAATGAATTCTTGTTATAATAAAAATTCCTTTCTATCGCGGAACTTTGCCAAAAAGCATCGAGTTTCACAATCGTAGTTCGAAACGACAGGAATATGAGGACAAGATATGTTGGCAAGTCATTCGTCTTAATGCCTCACCAGGCGGAACCTCCTTCTACTCCACTTCTTTGCTAATGCGCCTGGGGGGCGATAAGTTTTTCATTCAGCACATTAACCATTAAAGTCATTAACATTTTCCCCTCATCAAAGGGTGCTTGCACCCTAGCTATTGCGATGAAACTCGCTTTTCAGGCTGTTCAATATCCTGATGTCACTTCGTGTGTGGTTATGCCAATTGGATTTGGTTCTGCCAAGGATGATCAACCTGCGACGTTATGACAACCGTACCTGCCCAGACCTTCTTGGTAGCAATAAGCCGTTCTGGAGTATGGGGAAAGGAGGTGCACAATGCAAAACAACTATCATAACGAATCGCTGGGTGGGATGCTGCATGGTGGGTTATTGATTGTTAGCAACTTTTTTTGGTTCGTCGTGCACATGCTGATAACCTGCTACATCACACTCGTCATCTATCTTATCTATCCCTACCCGGAAGATGGCACGACCTGTCTGCTGTGTTTTTTTATAGACTGGCATCTGATTGCCCTGCTCACCATTCCATTGATGCGATTAACAAAAAAGCTTTTGCAGGAACCGTTATTCCTATTTATGACCATTATCCTTTGTCTCTTGCTCATAATCCTTTTGGGTAAACAACTGGAATCGCTGTTTCAAAGTGCCCTCGTAGTGGTCAAGAATAATTATACCCCTTTGATATTTCGATTGTTCAGGTGAAAGAGTTTGCAAAAAAAGAGAGAAAGATGGCGAGGTGCTAGGGGAGTTTTGGCAGGCTTTTATGATTATGTATCAAGACGCATCCTGCGGATCGAAGTGTAAATTCTGACTATTTTTAGTATTCTTTTTTGCTCCAATTAACAATTTCCAGGTTTTGGATTCTTTTAAAGTCGTCTTCATTATTGGTCGTCAACACCATATTATTCGAAACGGCAATACCAGCGATAAGCAGGTCAATATCATCAATGGGTTGCCCCTTTTTACGTAGATTTGCGTATATCTCAGCAGAAACGGAAGCAGATTCTTCTGTTAACAACAGAATAGTATTTTGGCTGGAAAAACTTAAAAATGACTCGAGCTGCTTCTTGGCATCGCGGTGTTTTAAGCCACTAATGATTTCATAGTAGGTAATAATGCTGAGATTCGCTTTTCCATATTCTCTATTATAATTATCAAAATTTGCTATTACAGTATGATTCCCGCGAAAATACATTGACAGGATATCTGTGTCAACCAATGTGGGTTTCACGATCCTGTCTCCTTGAAAAAGCACTGCGTCGCCGCTGATTTATTTCATTGACGAACTCATCATACATTTCATCTGACATATCTTTCCAACTTCCTGCAAAGTTTCTGTTTTTGTGAGATTTTTTTCTTGAAAATTCCAGGCCTATTCTGAAGTGACGGATGAGATCCAGTATTTGTGGCATTTTTTCTTCAGGGATCAGATTAACTTCTTCAACAACTTTTTCGCGTATAGAGGCAGTCTTCATGTTATCACCTCAGGTTAAAGTGCACAGTTTACGATTATGGCGTTAAAATAAATATATTAAGAATCGACCCTCGGTGCAAGGACTAATTCCTTCTGAAAACATTACCCCTTCCTTTCAGACGTCAATTCCCAGGAATTTGCGCAACAGGAAACCCATAAAAAAACTGAATGCTGCGACAGCAAAACTCAATAAGGCCATCTCAAGAAAGCGCCTTTTGAACGGTTCGTCTTTCGCCACAGAAATGTAGTAGTTGAAGAAGGCGATGATCAGCACAGCCCCGGCCAGGGTGCAGGCCAGGCACAGATAGTAATTTGTCAGCAATAAATAAGGCAGGATGAGCAACAGGACGGTGACGATGTAAGCGCTGCCTGTGTAGATCGATGCCCGCAGCGGATTCTTGGCCGTATCTTCCGATTTGGTCGAGAGGTATTCGGAGGCCGCCATGGACAGCGCCGCGGCGATGCCGGTGATCGAGCCGGTCAGGGCGATCAGCCTGGTGTTTTGCAGCGCCAGTGTCAGCCCGGCCAGCGCACCGGTCAGCTCCACCAGTGCGTCGTTCAAACCCAAGACCATGGAACCGGTATAACGCAGCCTCTCTTCGTCCAGCATTTGCAGCAAGGCGATCTCGTGCTGGTTTTCTTCAATGACAATCGCTTCCGCGCGGGGCAGATCTTCCCGCAGGTGCTCATAGCTGTCCTGGGCATTTTCTTCGCCCCGCTCCATCAGCTTGACGCCGAAGGTGAAGCCCAAAACGCGACTGGTCAGATAATAGAACCAGATCTTGAATCTGTCCGGCGCCACATCCTGGTTTGTGTACGTCTTCCACTCATTATAATGCCGCAATTCGTCGGCGGCAATGTCTTGCAGGATACGGCTATTTTCCGGGCAGCTTATCTTCCCGGCCAGCTTTTTGTAAATGTGATGCTCGGTGATCTCGTTTTTCTGGAAAACCAGCAGTCTCTTGCGCAAGTCTTCGCTCAGATTCATTTTCAACATCCTTTGTTTTCAGTTAAGCGTGGGAGTCCAAATTCGCCGCAATTTACTAAAATTACTTTATGTTGTCAATTTTGATTATTTGAGGCTTTCAACTATTGGGAGTCCGACTCCGAGTCGGGCTCCCAATCTCTTCATGCCGCGATTATTTTTTATATCTACTCTTGACTTTCTTCAACATTTTTGTAAATTATTCACATCATGAATGATAATCATTCAAAGCCTGAATCATATTACAAGCCCCGATGGATCGCACCGTTATTGCGCGAGTCTGCCGCAGACCACCCGGTTCTTGTCATCACCGGGGCACGACAAGTGGGCAAAAGCACCTTACTCCAAAACGAAAGTCCCTTCTCAGAATGGCGATATCTCAGTCTCGATGATTTCGATGTTTTGGCGCAAGCTAAAAAAGAGCCGTTCTCGCTGTGGGCCGGCGTGGATCGGATCATTCTCGATGAAGTGCAAAAAGCACCCAATATTTTGGATGCCGTCAAAGTGGCCGTAGATTCATCTCCTGAAAAATACAGGTTCATTCTCACCGGATCGGCAAACCTGTTGGTCTCGTCAAAGGTGAGTGAGAGCTTGGCAGGACGGGCGGTCTATTTCTCACTCAATCCAATGACCTGCGGTGAGCAAAATGGTCGTTCTGCGCCGGATTGGCTCCGGTGGCTTTTTGCGGGCCAGTCGTTCCGGGAAGCCGATACGCCATCCGAAAGGATCGACCCGCTCCCTTTGATGTGGAAAGGATTTATGCCTGCTTTACTTCGCTACGAAGCGTCCTCTTCGATCATCCGCTGGTGGGAAGGCTATGTGACGACTTATCTGGAACGCGATCTGCGCCAGCTTTCCCAGGTGGATTCATTGCCGGATTTCAAAAGACTCATGACAGCGCTGGCCTTGCGATGTGGACAGATTCTCAACCAGAGCGAAGTGTCGCGCGACACGGGCATCAGCCAGCCGACCATACACCGTTATATCAATCTGTTGGAGACAACCTGCCTGATTCAGCGACTCCCTGCTTTTGCGGTGAATCGAACCAAGCGTCTTATAAAGTCCCCTAAAATTATATGGACAGACCCCGGCTTGGTTTGTTTTTTAGACGGGCACTATACGGTGCCATCTGTGCAATCGGCCAGGGAAGCGGGAGGAATTTTTGAGTCGATGGTGTTCCTTCATCTGGACTCGCTCTGCCAGCTCATGCTGCCACGGCCGCGAATATACTATTGGCGAACGAGTACCGGAAAAGAAGTCGATTTTGTCCTGGAATGGGGACGGAAATTACTGCCTGTCGAAGTAAAGCTGACAAACCAGCCGAAATACTCAGAGGCGGAACATTTGAAACTATTTATGAGCGAATATCCTGAAAGCGTCATGGGGCTGCTAATTCACACCGGCGATCAGATAAGCCAATTGGGGGAAAGGATTTACGCTGTCCCATGGGTTTTGTTCAGATAAGCGTTGATTCTCGCTCATGTTCTTTATCACAAAGTCTGTAATAAAGCACGCTCTACATTCTGAGGTACCTTCATCACAATAAAATAGTCAGCAGGATACAGGTAATCTTCTCCGCTTTCATCAATCACTCGCAAGTCACCGTCCTCGGCTGCCTCATCATCGGGCAGTACCCGATAAATCTTGTGCAATTCCAACGAGGCCGGATACCCGGAATTATTGATGCAAATAGCAAATTGCGGGGTCGTCTTTTCATTCTTATTCATAGGACTTGTCCAAATAGCGCTTACGTTTAAATTCTTTCTCATCAATGCCATGCGCTTCATACCAATGAAGCTCGGCTGTCCGTATCTTTCCACTATGAAGGCGAATTTTGGCAATTCCTTTCATCTTACGCCACCGTCCTGCTCCGTACTGCTTTCTGAGGCGTTTAATATCTCGAATTGAATTGCCAATGGCGATTGTTTCGATAGAGTGGATTTTTCCTACTATTTCAAAATTCATTAGTGGAGCAATTTACTAAAATTACTTTATGTTGTCAATTTTGATTATTTGAGGCTTTGAACTATCGGGAGTCCAACTCCAAGTCGGGCTCCCAATCTCCGTTCAATAACTACAACCCAGGGGCTTTGGCAATCTTTAACGTCTTTGCCGTTGAATAGAAAACGATCTCAATCCGGCGGTTGAATTTTCTGCCGATGGGACTGTCATTGTCGCCGATGGTGATGACCTCGCCACTCAATCGATTGATGGCCAGGGGCACGGCTTCGCCATAACCTTTCGGCTCGTCCAGCCGGCTTTTGATCTCCTCATAGTCCTGTGGGTAGGACTTGCTGAGGTAATCGAGGAACCCCTGGTAAAACGCTTTGGCACGCTTGTCGGACAGGGTGAGATTGATCTGTTCCGGACCGGTCTTGCAGGCGTGGCCCTCGAATCTCATACGGACGTCAGGGTCATTGATCATCTTTTTCGACAGCGAATAGATCTTGTCCCAATAAAAATCATACAGCGGCTCGGTGGTGCCGAATTTGAGCGGGAATGACATTCTGTGCTCGCGTAAAAACGATCCTTCGCTGATACAGGTTTCCTGCGGCTTTGTTTTGAACGTCCTGCCCTGTCCATCCCATACCTGGATCAGGTACTCGGCCTCGGCATGCAGCCACAGCTCCTGTTTCCGCTGTTCCAGGGGAAATTCGATATCGCCGCGTATGGCCGAATTGCCGATGGCATTTTCTACGTTCTGGGAGGCGGAAACCGTATCGTTGTGCATGCTTATGCTGCTTTGCGCGAAAGCCAGTGGGCTGACAATGTCCGCTTTAAAGAGGACGGGCGCGACCAAATTTTCGCTGTCCACATGCGTCACCGGCGCAAAAAGCGTGTTTTGCGCTTCCTTGTCCGCGGTTATTTTTACCGCGCGGCGCTCCTGAAAGACCCACAGTGCATCGGTGGCATCCTTTGGAACGCGGCGCTCGGGCCACGTCTGCCCGCCGGTTATTTTAAGCTGGGAGCCGTCCACGCCCATATCGATCAACGAGTCGCGCACCGCAGTCGCCCTTGCC